>NZ_WNJP01000380.1 GCF_009733735.1 Sandarakinorhabdus oryzae
GGCCAGCGCCTCGGCGCGGGTGCCCGACAGCGCGACACGGGCGCCGCGCGCGGCGAGCGCCCTGGCAATGGCGCTGCCGATGCCGCCCGAAGCACCGGTGACGAGCGCGGTCATGCCGGTCAGATCAAACATCTCAAAGCTCCTTGGCAATGGCTTCGACGCCCGACATGTCACTGGCAGTCATGGTGGGTACGTCAGGCGTGATGCGGCGAATCATCGGCCCCAGCACCTTGCCGCCCAGCTCCACGAAACCGGTGACGCCCAGTCCGGCCATGGCCAGCACCGATTCCCGCCAGCGCACGGTGCCGCACACCTGATCGACGAGCAGGCCGCGAATCGCATCGGGATCGGTCACCGGCGCCGCCGTCACGTTGGCGATCAGCGGCACGGTGGGCGCGGCCAGCGGGGCGGCCGCCAGCGCTTCGGCCATCGCATCGGCCGCCGGCTGCATCAGCGGGCAGTGGAACGGCGCGGACACCGGCAGCAGCACGCTGTGGCGGGCACCCTTGGCCTTGGCGAGGTTCATGGCGCGGGCAACGGCCTCGACATGGCCCGACACGACCACCTGGCCATTGGCATTGTCGTTGGCCGCGGCACACACCTGGCCCTGCGCAGCCTCCGCAGCGATTGTCTGCACCGTCTCGAAATCGAGGCCGAGCAGCGCCGCCATGGCGCCGACGCCGGGCGGGACGGCGGCCTGCATCGCCGTGCCGCGCAGCCGCAGCAGGCG
>NZ_WNJP01000381.1 GCF_009733735.1 Sandarakinorhabdus oryzae
AGCCTTGCCGGCGGCAACATCTTTGACGCGCGCATCCACACCACCCGCGACGGCATGGCGATCGACAATTTCGTCGTGCTCGATCCCCTGGGCCGGCCCTTTGCCGAACAGCAGCAGATCGCCCGCCGCAAACGCCCTGCTGGCGACGGCCATGCTCGCCCGTCACCATCCGCATCTGCTGGCTCTGCCGGCCGTGCAGGCGACGCTGGCAGGGCCACAAGGACCCGGTTGGACACCGCGGGACACCAGCCACCCACCCCCGCCACCCACCGGCCACCGCCGCACAGCCGCCGGGGCCAGGCCGCACGCCGCTGCCAACAGCCTGCCACCGGAACCATGGCCGGAACCCCCTGAAATCACGCCACCATTGCCGCCACCGTCGCCAACCGCCGGCCAGCCGCCCGAAATGCGCCGTCGCCCACCGGACCCCGCCGCTCCCCAAATGGACGCGGCGTCCACTGCGCGGGCCACGCATCGCTTCACCTCAGACCACGCCGGCCTGTTTTTCCTGGTGCCCGCCTTCACCGCGCTTGGCCTCTACGGCGATTTCACCCAGCCGCAGGTCACCCTGCCCGGCCTGTCGCCCTTTGGCCTGCTCTGGTGGCTGGGCCGGCACTGGCGCGGCCGCGCCTTCCTCGCCGATCCGCTCGCCCCCTGGCTCCGGCACGCCGCCGGGCTGGGCAAGCGCGAAGCCGTCACCCGCTGGTTCCAGCCGCCCGACCCGGTG
>NZ_WNJP01000382.1 GCF_009733735.1 Sandarakinorhabdus oryzae
GGCCGTGCCCAGCTGCGCGCCGCCCGGCGTGAGGCCGATGCGGTGGCCGTGGAACGGTCGCAGGCGCGGCTGCTGCTGGCGGCCAGCGTGGCGGCCGCTTACGCGGATTTCGGCGCTGCGCTCGATCGCGAAGCCGTGGCCCGCGATGCGCTCGCCATCCGCCGCCAGACGCTGGAGCTGACCGCCAATCGCGTCGCTGCGGGTCTCGACAATGATGGTGCCCGCGCCCAGGCCGCCAGCCGGCTGGCGCTGGCCGAGGCTGATGCCGCTGCTGCAGGCCAGCAGGTGCAGGTGGCGCGGCACCGGTTGGCACTGCTGCTCGGTGCCGGGCCGGATCGCGGCCTGACGATTGCACCGCCGACAATCAAGCCGCTGCCGCCCGGCCTGCCCGACAATGTGGGCATCGGCCTGATCGCGCGCCGGCCCGATATCGTGGCCGCCCGCCTGCGCGCCGAAGGTGCCGGCGCGCGTGAACTGGCGGCCAAACGCGCCTTCCTGCCCAATCTCAGCCTCAACGCCACCATCGGCCAGCAGAGCCTGGGCTTTGACAAATTGCTGGAAGGCAACAGTTTTTATGCGAACTTTGGCCCGGCGTTGAGCCTGCCCATCCTGGATGGCGGCCGCCGGGCTGCCGAGGCACGCGGCGCTCGGGCGTCGCGCGTGGCAGCGGTGGCGGCGCATGATGCCGCGCTGCTGCGGGCGCTGAACGAGGTGGCCG
>NZ_WNJP01000383.1 GCF_009733735.1 Sandarakinorhabdus oryzae
CGTGGCCGACGCACTGGCGCTGGTGGGCAACCCGTCGAGCGTGCATGCCGGCGGCCGCGCGGCGCATGCGCTGCTGGAAAGTGCGCGCGACGCCGTGGCGCGCTTTGCCGGGGTGGCCGCGGAGCAGATCATCTTCACCAGCGGCGGCACCGAGGCCATTGCGTTGGCGGCCACCGGCGCGCGGCTGGACGGCCCGGCGCAGCCACAGCTGTTGGTGGGCGCCACCGAACATAGTGCGGTCTTGCAGGCGCGCGCGGATGCTGTGGTGCTGCCGGTCGATGGCCAGGGCGTGATTGACCTGGCGGCGCTGGCCGATGCGCTGGCCGCAGGCCCGGCGCTGGTGGCAGTACAGGCGGCGAACAATGAAACCGGCGTGATCCAGCCGATCGCAGAGGTTGCGGCGCTGGTGCGCGCTGCCGGCGGGCTGCTGTTGGTCGATGCCGTGCAGGCGGCGGGCAAGATGCCGTTGCCGGAGGCCGATTTCATCGCGATCTCCGCCCACAAGCTGGGCGGCCCGCCCGGCGTTGGCGCACTGATCGTGAAGGACCCGGGCAGCCTCATTGCTGTACAGCGCGGCGGCGGGCAGGAGCGCGGTTATCGCGGCGGCACGCCGAACCTGCCCGGCATCGCCGGCTTTGCCGCGGCGGTGGCCGAGGCGCCGGATTGGGCGCCCTTTACCGCCCGGCGCGCCCGGCTGGAGGCGCAACTGCAGGCCG
>NZ_WNJP01000384.1 GCF_009733735.1 Sandarakinorhabdus oryzae
CGTGCCGCCCCCGCCGGCGAGGCCGGCCAGTTCCTTCTTGGCGCGCGGCAGGCTGCGGGTGGGCGGCAGCGCCAGCGCCGCCTCCGTGCCACGGAAGGCGACCAGCGCCACTTCGGCGCGCTTCACATAGGCTTCGGCGAGCAGCAGCTCGACCGCGCCCTTGGCTTCGGCCAGACGCGCGAAGGCCGCCGAGCCGCTGGCATCGACGGCGAAGATGGTGGTGGATTGCGTTTGCGCGATGAAGCGGCGGATGCGTAGATCGTCGGTGCGGATGGCGAGGCGGCCATCCTCCCGCACCGGGCGGATCTTCTGCCACGGGGCGGCGGTCTTGATGGTCTCGATCAGCGCCAGCCGTGCGCCTCTGCCGGGCATGCCGGGGCGCACGCCGGCGGGGCGCCCGCTGGTGATGCTCTTCTGCTTGGCGCCGGACGATCCGCTGGCCTTGGGCGCCTTGTTGATGGTGCCGGCGGCCAGCGCATCGAGCAGGCCGGGTGGCAGCGAAGTTTGCGCCGCATCCAGGATCATGTCGGTCGGGTCGATCGGCGGCGGCTCCGGCTGCTCCTGATCATCGCCCTGCTTGTCGTCGCTGGGCGGCGGGGGCGGCGGCGGCTCTTCGGGTGGCGGCTGGTCGTCGGGCTGTTCTTCCGGCGGTGGCGGCTCTTCCTCCGGCGGTGGTGGCACGCGGGTGGCGCGCGGCCCCAGCACCAGCGCG
>NZ_WNJP01000385.1 GCF_009733735.1 Sandarakinorhabdus oryzae
GGCGGCGCATGATGCCGCGCTGCTGCGGGCGCTGAACGAGGTGGCCGATGCTGCCGGCGCGGTGACGGCCCTGGGCGTGCAGCAGCAGGCCGCTGCGCGTGCCCTGGCCGAAGCCGAAGCCGCCCGCAAGGTGGCCTCGCTGCGTTATCAGGCCGGGCTGTCCAACCAGCTTTTCGTGCTCACCGCCGATGATGGCGTGGTGACCGCCCGGCGCACGCTGGCGGACGTGAGCGCCTTTCGCCTTGCCGCCGATGTTGCGCTGGTGCGCGCGCTGGGCGGTGGCTTTCGGGAACAGGAGGGCCAGTGATGGCTGATATGGCAAACGCGACCATCGAAACGCCGGTGGAAGCGCAAGGCAACCCCCGGCGCAGCCGCGCGCTGCGGCTGTTTGCGGGGGTGGTGATCATTGCCGCGCTGCTCGCAGCGGCGTGGTGGGCGATCTTTGCGCGCGGCCGGGTCGAGACGGACAATGCCTATGTCGGCGGCGAAACCGCGTTGGTGACGCCGCAGCTGGCCGGCACCGTGACCGAGGTGAAGGTGGGCGGCACCCAGGCCGTGCAGGCGGGCGATGTGCTGGTCGTGCTCGACGATGCCGATGCCCGCATCGCCGTGGCCCAGGCCGAAGCCGCGCTGGCACAGGCGCGGCAACGCTATGGCCAGGCCGGCGCGCTCGCCGATGCCGCTGCCGCACGCGTGTCGGGCCGGA
>NZ_WNJP01000386.1 GCF_009733735.1 Sandarakinorhabdus oryzae
CTGGCGGCTGCTTGCCATCACTGGCCGCAGCCTGATCCCGCGCGCCGATTTTGGGCCGGCCTGCGCGCGCGCTGACATCATCGTCGCCGATCGCCGCCTGCCGGCCTGGTGCCGGCCGCGCTGGCTGAAGCTGGATGCTGCCGCCCTGGCCCGCACCGGCGCCACCGCCATCTGGCTGGACGCGGGGCGGGTGGAGACCGTGGCGGATGGTGCTGGCGACCGGCCCTGGTCAGCATTCGAGCAGCCCGCCCAATAGCGCAGGCTTGCCGCATTGCCGGTGAGTGGCGATGCTGCAGGCAGGGGAGACTCACATGGCCGACATCATCGATCCCGCCCGCCCGATCGTGGACCCGCACCATCATCTCTGGGATCGGCGCATCTTCCCGCTGCCGGCGCCCGGCGCCTATCCGTTTGAAAAGGCGCTTGGCCTCAGCCCGCTCTACTTGCTCGATCAATTGAATGCCGACATGAAGGCCGGCCACAATATCATCGCCACGGTGTTCCTCGAATGTGGCGCCTTCTACCGGGCCGATGGCCCGCCGGAATTGCGCTGCGTCGGCGAAACCGAATTCGTCAACGGTGTCGCCGCGATGAGCGCTTCCGGCCTCTATGGCACCGCCCGCGCCTGCGCCGGCATCGTCGGCCACGCCGATCTCACCCTGGGCGCCGCCGCGCGGCCGGTGCTGGAGGCGCACCTGGCCGCCGC
>NZ_WNJP01000387.1 GCF_009733735.1 Sandarakinorhabdus oryzae
CCATGGCTGGTGCTGCGGGTGCCGGTGCCAACGCTGGCACTGGCCGCCGGCGCGCTGGCCGGCCTTGGCTACACGCTGCTGGCCGGCGCGCAGGTGCCCACGGTGCGCGCCGTGATCGCCGCAAGCATCGTCGTCGTTGGCATGATGCTCGGCCGCCAGGCGCTCTCCCTGCGCCTGCTGGCGGCGGCGGCCTTTGCCATCCTGGCCGTCCGCCCCGAGGCCCTGCTCGGCGCCAGTTTCCAGATGAGCTTTGCCGCGGTGATCGGCATCGTCGCCCTCTACGAAAGCCGCCTCGGCCGTTGGCTCACCCAGCCGCGCGACGACGAGAATTGGTGGCAATTTCTGGCCCGTTCGGCGGCCTCGCTGCTGGCGTCGGGTCTGGTCGCCGAATTCGCGCTGGCCGGCATCGGCCTCTATCACTTCGGGCGCAGCGGGCTTTATGGCATTGCTGCCAACCTGGTCGCCATACCCTGGGCCAGCTTCGTGGTGATGCCGGCGCTGATGCTGGCGATGCTGGGGGAGGCGCTGGGCCTTGCCTGGCTGTGGCCGCTGGCTGGCTGGGCCATGGCCGGGCTCATTCACTTGGCCGATGTCACCGCCGCGCTGCCCGGCGCGGTTGTCACCAGCGCCGCCATCCCGGGGCCGGTCTATGCGCTGGCGGCGGCCGGCGGCCTTTGGCTGGCGCTGTGGCGCTCGGCG
>NZ_WNJP01000388.1 GCF_009733735.1 Sandarakinorhabdus oryzae
CGGCCCCGGTCCCCGCCCCTGTCTCTTCCAACGTGCCGCGCAAGGCCGCCCCCGCCCCGCCAACAGCGCCGGCTGACCATCCGGCCCGCGCCTGTGGCGATGTGCCGGCGCTGCTCGCCCTGCTCGGCCGCTTTCCCGATGCCCGCACCCGCCCGCCGTTGCTGTTCGACGGCGCGCTGGAAAGCCGTGTCTGGGTGCTGATCGATCGGCCCGACAGTGATCCTGCCCACCGCGAGACCATTGATCGCATGCTGGCCGCCATCGATCTCGACTGGAGCCGCGCCGCCCTGGTGTCGCGCCTGCCGTGGCCGACGCCAGGGGATGGTGAGCCCACCGCCGCTGCCCTCGCCCGTTTCGCCCCGGTGGTGGAGCGGCTGGCCGAGCTGGCGCCGCCCACCCATGTGCTGGCGCTGGGCCAAGTCGCTGCCGATCTGGCCGGCAACCAGGCGCGGCTCGGCAGCAGCAGGGGCCGCTGGTTCGAATGGCGCGGCGCCCAACTGATGCCGTCGATCCACCCGCGCGCCATGGGCGGCAACAAGGAATTGAAGCGCCTCGCCTTCGAGCATCTCAAGCTGTTCCGGGCCGCCATCGGATGAGGCGCCGGGCCGCCCTGTTGGCGCTGCTGCTCGCCGCGCCCGCCGCCGCCATCACCGTGCCAGCAGCGCTGCAGCCGCCAGTGCCGCCCA
>NZ_WNJP01000389.1 GCF_009733735.1 Sandarakinorhabdus oryzae
CATCGGCGACAACGCGCTGGCGCGGTCCAAGCAGGCGCGCCGTTGCCAGTTCGATCGCGGCGCAATCCACATCCGGCGCCGCCCGGCAGGCGCGCCTGAGCACCGCTTCGGCCGGTGCCGACGGGCGCCGGGCCAGGGCGACCAGCACGGCATTCTCGGCGGGCGCCAGCGACGCCGCCGGCCGCCCGGCAAGCAGGCGCGCGGCGGCATCGACGCCGACCACGTCGCCCCGCAGCGGCAGCAGGTTGAGCCAGGCCTCGAGGATCTGGCGCTTGCTCCAGTGCGCCTCAAGTGCGCGGGCGCTGCGCATCTGGGCCAGTTTTTGCCGCAGGCCACGTTGGCCGGCACGGCCCAGGCCGGGATCGATCAGCGCGGCCAGCTGCATTGAGATGGTCGAGGCGCCGCGCCCATCGCGCGCGGCTCCGGCGACCGCCCGCCAGTCGATACCGTGATGCTGCCAGAAGCGCTTGTCCTCGGCCGCCACCAGCCGGCGCACGAGATCGGGGCTGATGGCGTCGAGCGGCAGCCAGTCGAGCCGGCGCGTTTCAGGATCGGTGCGGCGGCGCGCCAATTCGCGGCCCTGCCGGTCGAGCAGCACGGCCTCGCTGCCCGGCTGCGCGGCCAGGCTGGCAAAGGCCGGAACCGGCGCCGGCTGGGTGCGCCAGACCAGCAGCCCCAGCAGCGC
>NZ_WNJP01000039.1 GCF_009733735.1 Sandarakinorhabdus oryzae
CGCCGGCGCGTCCTGGGCGGCGAGGCCCAGCCAACGGCCATCGAGGCGTGGTTGCGGCAGGCCGGACGGCGGCGCGGCGGGTGGCGCGTCTTGCGCGAAGGCCGGCGCCGCCAGCGAAAGAAGGACAAGGAAGGAGCCGCGCATGGCCGGCACCGCCACGATCAGCGCGGACCGTCTCTGCCTGTCGGCTGGCCGCCAAGCGGGCCGCCGGCGGCGCCGACCTGGCCCACATTGCCAAACAATTCCTGGAAGAAGCTTTCCGAGCGGCCCAGCGTTTCGGTCTTGTCACCCGACGGGTTGATACGGGCGATCTTTTCCATGCCGCGGCGTTCCACCTTCGACACATTGCCATCGGCATCAAAGCTGACGATCAGGATCTGCTGAGCCAACGTCTTGGGCGCAACAAAGGCGTATTGGCCGGTCAGGCGGCTGACATAATACCAGCTGCCGCTGTCGAACTGCGCCGCAAACGTTGGTCGGCCGAGGGTGCGGGTCACGGATTCGCGGTTGTCGACGCCGGGCAGGATCGAGGTGAACAGGGTTTCGTCGATCAGATAGCCCTGCTGCGCCTTGATACGCGAACAGCCGCTGGTGGCCAGGGCGGCCGCAACGATCAGCAAGGTGGCAAAACCGGTCTTCATCCCACACTCCAGCGGCCGCACGCCCCCGCTGCGACATTCCTGTTCCGCGAGTTCATTATGCCAGCCGAAACGATTATGCTAGCGCGTCGTCGCATGGGATTGATCGCCAGCCTGAAACGCCTCGTCGCGGGATCGCCGCCGTCGCCGGTGGAGCTGCTGTATGGCGCCGTGGTGAGCGAAGCGCGCCGGCCGCATTACTATGTCGAAGGCGGCGTGCCCGATTCGCTTGATGGCCGCTTCGACATGATCGTGCTGGTGCTGTCGCTGCTGCTGCTGCGGCTGGAGGAAGTGGCCGGCGGCAACGCCCGCCATCCGGCGGCGCAACTGTCTGCCGACCTCGCTGATCGCTTCATTACCGACATGGAGGGCAATCTGCGCCAGGATGGCATTGGCGACCAGGTGATTCCCAAGCACATGGGCCGCATGATGGCCGCGCTTGGTGGCCGGCTGGGCGCCTATCGCGGTGCGCGCGGCGACCAGGCGGCGATGGTGGAAGCGCTGCGCCGCAATCTTTATCGCGGTGAACCGGTGGCTGATGCGGCTGCCCGCTTCGTGGCCGGCGAGGCGCTGCGCCTGTCGCGCCAGCTGAGCGCAACGGCCTATGCCCGCCTCGCCGCGGGGAGCATGGAGCCGGCCAATTGAGCCCGCATCCCGAATTCAGCCACGTCGTGCGCGCCCACGAGATCGGCGGCACGCCCAAACACCTGCAGCTGGTCGCCAGCGACGCCGAACGCGCCGCGCTGGTGACGCGCTTTGATCTCATCAGCCTTGATCGGCTGACCGCCACGTTGGACGTGAAGCGCGAGGCCAGCGGCATAAGGGTGAGCGGCGAGGTGCGCGCCGCCGGGGCACAGCCATGCGTGGCCAGTGCCGAGCCGGTACCCTTCACCCTGCGCGAGCGCATTGCCCTGCTGCTGACGCAAGGTGTGCCCGACGGCGGCGAGATCGAGCTGTCGAGCGATGACCTCGACGTCGAGCCGCTGACCAGCGACATCATCGACTTGGGCGAGATTGCGGCCCAGGCCTTCGCGCTCGGCCTCGATCCCTATCCGCGCCGGCCGGGCGAAGTGGCCGGTATCAACAGCGAGGACGAGGCGATCGCCCAGCGCAGCCCGTTCGCAGTGCTGAAAAAGAGCTGACGCGCTTTAGAACGGCCAGCTCAGAACGGAACATCGTCGTCGAGATCGTCGTCGAACGCGCCGGGGCGCTTGCCGCCGCCAGCCGGTGCATTGCCAAAGCCACCACCCGCCGGCGCCCCGCCGCCATAGCCGCCACCACCGAAATCATCGGCGCCGCGACCACCGCCGCCGCCCATGCCACCGCCGCCGCCTTCACGGCCGCCGATCAGCGCCAGCTCGCCCTTGAACGGGCCGATGACGATCTCGGTCGTGTAGCGGTCCTGGCCGCTCTGGTCCTGCCACTTGCGGGTGGAGATGGCGCCTTCGATATAGACCTCGCTGCCCTTGCGCAGATACTGGCTGGCGACGCGGCCGATATTCTCGTTGCGAATGACGATGTTGTGCCACTCGGTCTTTTCCTTGCGCTCGCCAGTGGCCTTGTCGCGCCAGGTTTCCGAGGTGGCGAGGCTGAATTCCACCACACTGCCGCCATTGGGGAAATTCTTGGTCTGCGGGTCCTTGCCCAGTCGGCCCACCAATATGACCTTGTTCACGCCCGCCATCATGCTCTCCTTGTCTTGGAATTGACCCTAGCGCCGGGCAAAAGGCGAAGCAATGCGGTGGCCGCCTCACCACTTGCCTTTGCTGTGGATTTCGCGCCAGTTCTGCGCCTGGCCATAAGGGGAAGCGATGTCTGACCAGATCGAAGCCGCCGGCGCCCTGGTGACCGCCGGCCTTGCCGCGAATGCACTGGACCAGCCAGCGGGCGGCACGGCAAGCCACGGCGCCTGCGCCAATTGCGGCGCGGCGCTGGCAGGACCCTTCTGCGGCCAGTGCGGCCAGCGCGCCCACCTGCACCGCACGCTGGGCGCGGTGTTCCACGAGTTCCTGCACGGCATCACCCATTTCGACGGCAAGGCCTGGCAGACCCTGCCGATGCTGCTGTTCCGCCCCGGCCGGCTGACCCGCAGCTATATCGAAGGCCACCGCGCCCGGTACATCGCGCCGGTACCGCTGTTCCTGCTGGTGGTGTTCCTGATGTTCTTCGTGCTGTCCTTCGCCAGCATCCCCGACGATGCGGTGAAGGTGGGCGGCAACACCACCTCGGCTGAACGGGCGGCCGAGGCGAAAAAAGCCCTGGCCGATATCGACAGGGAACTGGCAGCGGCCCGCGCCACCGGCGACCAGTCCAAGATCAAGGAGCTGGAAACCGCGCGCGCCGGCGTCGCCATAGTGACGAAACGGGCCGGCGATCCCAATGCCAGCGCCGACGACCTGCTGTCCGATATCGGCCGCGGTGTCGTGGCCGCAAGCCAGAAGGACGATCTCACCATTGTCGAAGGCTTCCCGGAACTCGATCGCAAGGCCAAGGAAGCGCTGAAGAACCCAAGCCTGGTGCTCTACAAGCTGCAGACCAAGGCCTACAAGCTCAGCTTCCTCCTGGTGCCACTGTCGCTGCCCTGGCTGTGGCTGGCCTTCTTCTGGAAGCCAAAGGTGAACGGTGTGCGCATCGGCATGTATGATCACGCCATCTTCGCGCTCTACTCGATCAGCTTCATGAGCCTGTTGTTCATCACCGGCAGCCTGGGGCTGACCGCGGGTGTGACCAGCGGCCTGTTCTGGCTGCCACTGCTGCTGGCGCCAGCCGTGCACATGTTCGCGCAGTTGCGCGGCGCCTATGCGCTGGGCTGGTTCGGTGCGGCCTGGCGCACCATCTATCTCAGCTTCGCCGCGGTGATCTCGCTCAGCCTTTATCTCATGATCCTGATCATTGTCGGCGTTCTTGATTGATCATTCAACGGCGGGCGGCAGCGCCGCCTGCGGTGGGGCCAGCAGTTCCGGTGCCTGTTCGGTGCGGGCCTGGGCGTCCACGCTGGCCAGCACCGGCACAGGCTTCTTGCCCTGCTCCACTCCCATGTCGGCAAAGCGCCGCGCCTTGGGCAGCACATTGCGTTCGAGCGAGCCGACGAAATCATTGTAGTTGCTGACCGTTTCGCCAAGGTTGCGGCGCATCTTCACCAGATGCTCGGCCATTACCGCGATGGCGCTGTAGATATCGGCCCCCAGCCTGCCGATCTCGCGGGCTTCATCGGCCAGTTTGTCCTGCCGCCAGTTCAGCGCCACCGTCTTGGCAATGGCCAGCAGGTTGATCGGCCCGGCGAGCAGGATGCGCTGTTCGAACGCCCAGCTCAAAAGCGCCAGGTCATGCTCCATCGCGGCCGACAGGAAATTCTCGCCGGGGATGAACATGATGACGAAATCGGCCGCAGCGCCGAATTCGGTCCAATAGGCTTTTTCCGACAGGCCGCGCGCGTGAAGGCGCACGGCAGCGGCATGGCGCTTCATCGCCGCCAGCCGATCGGCATCGTTGCCGGCCTCCAGCGCGGCGAGATAGTCGTTCAGGCTGCACTTGGAATCGACGATCAGCTGCCGACCGCCCGGCAAGTTGATGATGGCATCGGGGCGCTTGCCACCGCTCTCGGTCGCGGTGTGGGTTTGCAGGGTGAAATCCACCCCGGCGCGCAGGCCGGCCATTTCCAGCGTGTTGGCCAGCTGCTGCTCACCCCAGCTGCCCGACGTCTTGCCGCTCGACCGCAAGGCCGTCACCAGCCGCGCTGCCTCGTCCGACACTCGGGCCTGGCCCTGGGTCACCTGCTCCAGCGCCTGGGTCAGTGCGCCATAGCTTTCGGCGCGCACCTTCTCCACCTCGCCCAGCCGCGTTTCATATTTGGCCAGCGTTTCGGCCACCGGGGCAAGCACCGCCTTCAGATTGGCCTGGTTCTTGGTTTCGGCTTCGGCAAAGCGCTGCTCGGCGCGGGTGATCAGCTGGCTCTGCGCCTGTTCGAGCACCCGGCCGGCGAGCGCTTCGAAGCGGGTGTTCAGTTCCTCCAGCTGGCGGGCGTGGCCGGCATCGCGCTCGGCCCGCTCCGTCTGCAGCGATTTGATCTCCACCGCCGCCTCGGCCAGCTTGGTGCGGCGCTCATCGGCTTCGCGCCGGGCCTCATCGCGCTCGGCCTTGAGCGCGGCAACCGGGCGGCCGGCCAGCCACCAACCCGCCAACAGGCCGGCCAGCAGGGCAACAATGGCAATCGCGGCTTCGGTCACGGGCTCAATCCATCGTAAAACGGGAACGAGGCAGGAACATAGCCGCAGCCGCGCCAATCTGCCAGAGCTTGCGGGATGACCACTGAACCGCCAAGGAAGGGGCCATGCGCACCATCCTCCTGACCGCCCTGCTCCTCGCCGCGCCCGCCACGGCGGCGCCCTTCGCCTTTTCCGCCGCCCGCATCGGCGATGATGTGAAATCACTGGCGTCCGACGCTTTTGCCGGCCGCGGGCCAGGCGAGGTGGGCGAGGCGCAGACCATCGCCTTCCTCGCCGCGCGCTTCCAGGCTGCCGGTTTGGTGCCGGCCGGGCCGAATGGCAGCTGGCTGCAACCGGTGCCCCTGATCCGGCTCGACCGGGTGGGCGATGCCCAGCTGTCGATCAGCATGGGCGGTACTGCGTTGCCGGTGGCGCTGGGCCGCAACGCCACGCTGGCGCTGCGCCTGCCTGGCGAGACGGCCATCACCGATGCGCCCATCGTCTTTGCCGGCTTCGGCGTGGTGGCGGCTGGCCATGATCCCTACCAGGGCATCGATGTGGCCGGGAAGATCGTGCTGGTGCTGGCTGGCGATCCTGATGGCGAGACCGGCGCCGACCTGGGCTTCGAAGGACGGCGGCTGGTACTGGCTGGCCGCGTGGGCAGCAAGTTCGCGGCAGCGGCGCGCGCCGGTGCGGCCGGCGTGCTGGTGCTGCATGAGGATTTCGCCGCCAGCTACCCGATGGCGCAGCTGATCGGCACCGAGCGCGTGCCGCAGATGGTGCCCGGCACCACCCAGTTCGGCGGACCGCTGCGCTTTTCGAGCTGGATCGAGGGCAGTCTCGGCGCCCGCCTGCTCGCCAGCATCGGGCTTGATCTGCCCAGCGCCAAGGCCGCGGCGCGCAAGCCCGATTTCCGCGCCCGTCCGCTGCCTGCCACTGCCAGCGCCGCCGGCTGGCTGATGGCCACGCCGATCACCAGTTACAACGTGGTCGGCATGCTCCAGGGCAGCACCCGCCCCGATGAAGCCGTGCTGTTCGGCGCCCATTGGGATGCCAATGGCCAAGGCGTGCCCGATGCCGCTGGCGATGCCATCCGCAACGGCGCCATCGACAATGCCACCGGCACCGCCGAGCTGATCGAGGTTGCCCGCGCCTTTGCCGCTGGCCGGCGCCCGGCCCGCACCCTGGTCTTCGCGGCGTGGACAGCGGAGGAGAAAGGCCTGCTCGGCGCCGACCAATATGCCGCGCACCCGCTGGTGCCGCTGCCCAGTACGGTCGCCGTGATCAATCTAGATCCCCACGTCCAGCTGCCGCGCACCCGCAGCCTGGAACTGATCGGCGGCGGGCGCACCACGCTGGAAGGCGATCTGGCCGCTGCGGCCCGTGCGATGGGGCTGGTGGTCGTCGCCGAGCCCAATCCGGAGGCCGGCTGGTATTTCCGATCCGACCATTTCCCCTTTGCAGCGCGCGGGGTTCCGGCCCTGGCCTTCCGCGCCGGGCGCGACATCGTTGCCGGCGGCACGGCGGCCGGCCAGGCAATGATCGATGATTATAATTTGCGCTGCTACCACCAGCCCTGCGACCAGGTCGGGTCAGGCTTCACCTTCGAAGCGGCGGCGCAGGAAGCCGAGGCGGCATGGCGCGTGGGCCAGACCGTGGCCAACCGCTCCACCCGCCCGAGTTGGATTGGCGAACGCAAATTCTAGCGGCGGGACGGCAGCCGCGCGATCACCAGCGCGGCGACAACCAGCGCCGCGCCAAAAAACTCCCACGGCCCCGGCACTTCGCCAAAGCGCCATGCGCCAACACCGGCGCTGATCGCCGGCTGAACCAACAGCGACAGGCCGACCACCAGCGGTGACAGGTGGCGCACCGCATAGACGATCAGGCCCTGGCCGACGACCTGGCTGCCTATGGCGAGCGCCAGCACCGGCGTCCAGTCCTGCGGCCAGAAGCTGGCTGATGCCGCCAGCGGGGCGAGTGCGATGGCGGAGGCCAGGGTGGCAAGCGCCAGCGCCGGCATTGCTTCCCAGGTGCCGCGCACCTTTTCGATGGCAACAAGATAGATGGTGTAGAAGACAGCGGCGGCCAGGCACAGAAGATCGCCGGCCAGGTGGCGCGGCGACAGCTCCGCACTGCGGCCGAGCAGCAGAGTGACACCGGCCGCCGCCGACGCCAGCGCCCACCACTGCATCCGCGTCAGCCGCTGGCCGAGCACGAACAGGCCATAAAGCGGCAGCAGGAAGGTCGCGGCATTGGCCAGCAGGGTCGCATTGGCCAGCGTGGTGCGCAATATGCCGAGGTGCCAGACGGAAAGGTCACCGGCAAAGGCGACACCGGCCAGCGCCGCGAGGCCCAACAGGCGGGGCGTGCCGCCGGCAAAGGCCGGGCCCGCTTCGTCGCGCCGGCCGAAGGCAAAGGCCAGGCCAAACAGGAACGGCACCGCCAGCGCCTGCCGCCAGAAGGCCGAGGCGAGCGGCCCCACGTCGGCCAGCCGCACCAGCCATGGCCCGAAGGCCAGGCACGCTGATCCGGTGATCATCGCCGGAAAGGCCCAGCGGCCCGGCGCAGGAGAGGAAATCGTGGCCATCGCGGCCCGCTTACGGGGTTTGCCGCCCGGCGCAAGGGGCGGCGCGCACGGCATCGATGAATCAATGATTGTCGGAATTCTACAATCCACCCCGCTCGCCGTGTTCTATCTGCTTGCTTGCGACCCGAGGACTGGCGGCTTGCCATCAGTCCCGAACTCAACGGCCCGGATGGCATTCGCCACCGGGCCGCTTTTTTTGTTGGCTGGGACGGGGGCCCAGATGGCTTCTGTCCCCGATCAGCCGCAATTTGCCTGCCCCACTGGCCTTTCAGCACAATTTCTGGCATAGGCAGCGCCCTGCGGCGCGTCAGTTGGGGGATTGGGCACGCGGCATGACCAGCACCTGGGAGGGGGGCAGGCCATGATTTCGATCCGTTATTTCGCACCGGTGCCGCAATTGCGGCAGCATGTGTCGTCGCTCTACTGGTTTGAATCGCAGCTCACCGGCTTTGCCGATCTGATGCGGGCCGAACTGGGCCAGATCCGTCTCGTCGTCGCCGGCGAGGCGGTGAACAGCTATGACAGCGGCGCCACCCGTGCTGGCCGCGGTGCCGTGCTGCAGGGGCCGACCACGGCGCCGGTGCATTATCGCGCCGCTGGCCCGCTCAGCCTGTTCGGCATCGGCCTGCTGCCGCGCGGCTGGGCCGAACTGGTGGGCGTGCCGGCTGACGAGCTGGCCGATGATGCCGTGAATCTGGCCGATGTGCTGCCGCCCGCAGCCGTGGCGCGCGTCCTCGATGCGCTGGCCTGTGCGCCCAACGACGAAACCCGCTGCCAGGTGGTCAATGATTTCCTGCTCGGCCTGCTGGATGGCAATCGCCACCCGGCCGGCTGGTTCACCATGCTGGCCGATGAATGGCTCACCTCCAGCCCCAACCCGGATGTGGACTGGCTGGTCGCGGCTTCGGGCATGTCGGCCCGATCGGTCGAGCGCCTGTCACGCCGGCTCTATGGCGCCAGCCCCAAGCTGCTGGCCCGCAAATATCGCGCGCTGGGCGCGGCGGTCCGGCTGGGCACGGGCGAGGCGCAGGGCTGGGCCGATGCCGCCGGCGACGCCTTTTACGACCAGGCGCATTTCATCCGCGAATTCCGCAGCTTCACCGGCCTCACCCCGGCGCGCTTCCTGGCCGAGGCGGCGCCGATCACCCGGCTCACCATCGCGCGACGCCGCCTGCTGCCTGATCTGCCGAAACTGGCCCTGCTGTCCTGATCCGCGGCGGGACGCCGCCGCCGCCAACAGGGCCGCGAATCTTGACACTCCGGCCCCCCGCCCGCATAAGTTGACCATATTTGTCCACTTTGCGGACGCCAGCGGGAACCACAGGGTGATTCGACTCACCAACCTTGCCGACTATGCCGTCGTCGTGATGGCCGCCGCCGCGCGTGAGCCGGGGGCGAAACTGTCGGCGGCGCGGGTCGCCGAGCTGACCGCGATCCCGTCGCCCACTGTGGCCAAGCTGATGGGCACGCTGGCCCGCGGCGGCCTGCTCACCGCGTCGCGCGGCGTGTCGGGCGGCTTCACCCTGGCCCGCGATCCGACGGCGATCAGTGTGGCGCAGGTGGTGGAGGCCGTGGACGGCCCGATTGCACTGACCAGCTGTGCTGGCGGCGATGTGCATGACTGCGCGATGGAAGGCCATTGCGCGATCCGTGGCCATTGGGGGCCCATAAACCAGGCCGTGCGCGGCGCGCTTGCCGCCGTTACCCTGGCCGATCTGGTGCAACCGGTGGCAGCGGCGGCACCCCAGCATCCGGCGTCAGTGCCGTTGCTGGCCGATTGAACGAACGAGAAGAGCAATGTCTGAAGACGTGTCTGCCGAAGCCATTGGTGCTGCCCCCGATGCGGGCAATGCCCCGCCCGTGCAGGATGCCGAAGCGCGCGCCGCCGTCGCCGATCTCGCCACCTACAAGTGGGGCTTCACCTCCGACGTTGAATCGGAAATGGCGCCCAAGGGGCTGAATGCCGACACGGTCCGCTACATTTCTGCCAAGAAGGGCGAGCCCGAATGGCTGCTCGATTGGCGGCTGAAGGCCTTCGCCAAGTGGGAAGCGATGGAGAGCCCCGATTGGGCCAAGCTCGACATCGCGCCGATCGACTATCAGGACGCGTATTATTACGCCGCGCCCAAGGCCAAGCCGACGCTGGCCTCGCTCGACGAGCTCGATCCCGAAATCCGCCGCACCTATGAAAAGCTCGGCATCCCGATCGAGGAGCAGAAGATGCTGGCCGGCGTCGAAGGCTCGCGTCGGATCGCGGTCGATGCCGTGTTCGATAGCGTGTCCGTCGCCACCACCTTCCGCGCCGAGCTGGAAAAGGCCGGGGTCATCTTCCGCTCGATCAGCGAAGCGGTGAAGGAATATCCCGATCTGGTGAAGAAGTGGCTGGGCAGCGTCGTGCCGGTCACCGACAATTATTTTGCCTGCCTGAACTGCGCCGTCTTTTCCGATGGCACCTTCGTCTACATCCCGCCGGGCGTGCGCTGCCCGATGGAGCTTTCGACCTATTTCCGCATCAACGCCGCCAACACCGGCCAGTTCGAGCGCACGCTGATCATCGCCGACAAGGGCAGCTATGTCTCCTATCTGGAAGGCTGCACCGCGCCGATGCGCGATGAAAACCAGCTCCACGCCGCTGTGGTGGAACTGGTCGCGCTCGATGATGCCGAGATCAAATATTCGACCGTGCAGAACTGGTATCCCGGCGACGCCGACGGCAAGGGCGGCATCTACAATTTCGTTACCAAGCGCGCCAACTGCCTGGGGACGAACAGCAAGGTGAGCTGGACGCAGGTCGAAACCGGCAGCGCCATCACCTGGAAATATCCCAGCTGCGTGCTGTCGGGTGATGGATCCGTAGGTGAATTCTATTCGGTGGCCGTCACCAACAATCGCCAGCAGGCCGATACCGGCACCAAGATGATTCATCTGGGGAAGAACACCACTTCGACCATCGTGTCGAAGGGTATCAGCGCCGGCCGGTCCAGCGGCACCTATCGCGGCCTGGTGCGCGTGGCCGCCACCGCAGAGGGCGCGCGCAACCACACCCAGTGCGACAGCCTACTGCTCGGCAGCCAGTGCGGCGCCCATACCGTGCCCTATATCGAGGTGCGCAACCCCAGCGCCACCATCGAACATGAAGCCACCACCTCGAAGATTTCCGACGATCAGCTCTTCTATGCCCAGTCACGCGGGCTGGACGCGGAGGCCGCGGTTGGCCTGATCGTCAACGGCTTCTGCCGCGAGGTTCTGCAGCAACTGCCGATGGAATTCGCGGTGGAAGCGCAGAAATTGCTCGGCATCAGCCTTGAGGGCTCGGTCGGATGAGGCTGGCGCTCGGCCTTGTAGTGCTGACGCTCGCCGCTTGCGATGCCGCGCCGCCGCGTCCTGACCCCAAGGGCCAGCAGCTGCGCGCCGAGCTCGACAAGATGACCGCGGATTATGGCAAGTGCGTCGATGAGAAGATCGCCGCCGCCGATGTGAGCCAGGACCCGGCCGGCAGCATCGCCATCGAGGCGGTGAAGGCCTGCCGCCCGATCCGCAACGCGCTGCGCCTCAAGGTCGCCTCCTTCGATCGCTTCGGTCACCCCAAGCACTCCCCGCAACAGGCCGAGGCCGTCGCCGATGCCAGTGTGGGCGTGATCGAGAAGGAACTGCGCGAAAATGCGGTGGTCACCATCGTCAAGCGCCAGAACAATCTGAAGTGAAAGCCCCCCATGCTCGTTATTGAAAACCTGACTGCCGAGATTGATGGCAAGACCATCCTGAAGGGCCTGAACCTGACCGTGAATGCCGGCGAGGTGCATGCCATCATGGGGCCAAACGGCGCCGGCAAGTCGACCCTGTCCTATGTGCTCGCCGGGCGCGACGGCTATGAAGTGACCGGCGGCTCGGTGACGTTCCGGGGCGAGGACCTGTTGGCCAAGGCCCCGCACGAGCGCGCCGCGGCTGGCCTGTTCCTCGGCCTGCAATATCCGGTCGAGATCCCCGGCGTCTCCAACCTGCTCTTCCTGCGCACCGCATTGAACGCGCAGCGCACCCTGCGCGGTGAGCCGGAAGCCTCCGGCGCCGAGTTCATGAAGCTGGCCAAGGCCGCCGCCGAAAAGCTCGGCCTGCCGTTCGACATGATGAAGCGCGCCGTGAACCAGGGCTTTTCCGGCGGCGAGAAGAAGCGCAACGAAATGGTGCAGATGCACGTGTTGCAGCCGTATCTCGCCGTGCTCGACGAAACGGATTCCGGCCTCGATATCGACGCGCTGCGCGTGGTATCGGACGGCATCAATGCCATGCGTTCACCCGATCATGCCGTGCTGCTGATCACCCATTATCAGCGGCTGCTCGATTATGTCGTGCCCGATCATATCCACGTGCTGATGGATGGCCGCATCGTCCATTCGGGCGGCGCCGAGCTGGCGCACAGGCTGGAGGCGGAAGGCTATTCCGCCATCGCAGCATGAGCGCGCTGCCGACCCGCAAGGATGAGGCCTGGCGCTACAGTGACCTCAAGGCCGTTGCCCGCCACTGGCCGGTCGCGGTCGAACCGGTGGTGGTGCCGGCCGGCGAAGCGCACAGCGACATCATTCGCGCCAGCGATGAGGGCATCCGCCATCTTGCCATCAGCATCGGCGCTGGCGGGGCCTATCGGCTGACCATACTCGATGCCGGTCGCGCTTATGGCCGCATCGCGCTCGATGTGACCCTGCACGACGGCGCTGATTTCCATCTCGGTGCCGTTTTGATCGGCCATGGCGAACAGACGATCGAACTGGTCACCACCGTCCGCCATGTCGGCCCCAACGCCACCAGCCGCCAGATCGTGCGCGCTGTGGCGGGCGGCACCGCGACGACATCCTATCTCGGCCAGGTCGCCGTGGCGCGTGAAGGGCAGAAGACCGACGCCAGCCAGTCGTTCAAGGCGATCCTGCTCAACCGCGGCGCCACTGCCAACGCCAAGCCGGAGCTGGAGATCTTTGCCGATGATGTGAAATGTGCCCACGGCGCCGCCATCGGCGAGATCGACCGCAACGCGCTCTTCTACCTGACCAGCCGTGGTGTCCCGCCGGCGCAAGCCCGCGCGCTGCTCACCCGTGCCTTCCTGTCCGACGCGCTGGAAGGCCTGGACGAAGCGACGACCGAAGCGCTCGACGCCGAGATCACGGCGCTGCTGGAGACGGCGGCGTGAGTGTGACGACCGCCTCGCCGTTGCTCGACCTGAAGGGCGATTTCCCGGGTCTCGCCGGCGATTGGGCCTATCTCGACACGGCGGCAACGTCGCAGAAGCCGCAGGCCGTGCTCGACGCCATCGCCCGCGTCTATGGCCCGGATTATGCCACCGTGCATCGCGGCGTCTACGAACGCTCGGCCACGATGACGTTGCGCTTTGAAGAGGCCCGCGCCACCGTCGCGCGCTTCATCGGCGCGGCCTCGCCGGATGAAGTGGTGTTCGTGCGCGGCGCCACGGAAGGCATCAACCTCGTCGCGCAAAGCTGGGGCCAGCGCCTGAAGGCCGGTGACCGCATCCTGCTTTCGGCGCTGGAGCATCACAGCAATATCGTGCCGTGGCAGCTGCTGCGCGACCGCACCGGCATTGAAATCGATGTCGCGCCGCTCACGGCGGATGGCCGTATCGACGAGGACGCGCTGATCGCGCTGCTGCGGCCGGAAACCAGGCTGGTCAGCATCGCCCATGTCTCCAACGTGCTCGGCGGCGTCGCCGATGTGCGGCGCATCGCTAATGCCGTGCATGCCGCTGGCGCGCTGTTGATGGTCGATGGCTGCCAGGCCGCGCCGCGCCTTGCGCTGGACGTCAAGGCGCTGGGCGCGGATTTCTACGTCTTCTCCGGCCACAAGCTCTATGGCCCGACGGGCATTGGCGTGCTGTGGGCGCGGCGCGACATACTCGAATCCATGCCCCCCTGGCAGGGCGGCGGCGCCATGATCGAAACGGTGACGTTCGAGAAGACGACCTATTCCCCGCCGCCCGGTCGTTTCGAGGCGGGCACGCCGCATATCGAGGGCGTGATCGGGCTGGCGGCTGCCATCGATTATGTGGAAAGCGTTGGGCTGAGCCGCATCCACGCCCACGAAGCCGCGTTGGTCCGGCAGGCCCGCGATGCCCTGTCGACCATCAACAGCCTGACCCTGCATGGCCCGGCCGACAGCGCCGGCATCCTAAGCTTCACCATGCAGGGGGTGCATCCGCACGACATCGGCACCATATTGGATGAAACGGGCGTTGCCATCCGCGCAGGTCATCATTGCGCCCAGCCGCTGATGGCCACGCTGCGTGTGCCGGCCACCGCCCGTGCCAGTTTCGGCCTCTATTCCAGCCCGCGTGATGTCGAGCGGCTGGTGGATGGCCTGGCCCGTGTTTCCCGTATCTTTGGGGTGAAGTGATGACAGAGCGCGCTTTCGAGGTCGAAGAAGTGAACGAGCCGGCGCCTGTGCCCAAGGCGCCGCCGATCCGCGCCATGCAGGAAGCGGAAGCCAGTGGCCACGCGCCCGATTATCTTGATGGCTTCCTCAAGCAGAAGCCCGAGCCGGTGGCCGAGCCCAGCAGCGACATCGTCGATGAAGTGGTCGCCGCACTCAGGCAGATCCACGATCCGGAAATCCCGGTGAACATCTATGATTTGGGCCTGATCTATGGCGTCGAGGTCGACAATGGCCACGCCACCATCACCATGACGCTGACCACCCCGCACTGCCCGGTGGCCGAATCCATGCCGGGCGAAGTCGAGATCCGCGTCTGCGCCGTGCCGGGCATCCAGTCGGCCGACGTCAATCTGGTGTGGGACCCGGCCTGGGACCCGAGCAAGATGACCGACGAAGCCAAGCTCGAGATGGGAATGTTGTGATGGAAACGACCACAACGCTGCGCCGCCCGCGTCCCGCGCCACTGATCGTGACCGAAGGCGCCTCGAACCGCATCGCCGCGATCCTGGCTGCAGCGCCGGCCGATGCCGTGGGCGTGCGCCTCTCCACCCCGCGCCGCGGCTGCTCGGGCCTGGCATATGACCTCGCCTATGTCACCGCCGCCAAGCCCGGCGACGAGCGCATCGATACGCCCGGCGGCACGCTGTTCATCGACGGCGGCAGCCTGATGTATCTGATCGGCAGCACGATGGACTGGCGCGAGGACGATTTCTCCGCCGGCTTCGTGTTCAACAACCCCAACGCCAAGGGCAGCTGCGGCTGCGGGGAAAGCTTCACGGTCTGAACCGTGCTGGCAGCGCCCAGTCATGCCGAACTGAAAGCCCGCCACCGCGCTGATCGTGACGGCTGGGCCAGCCGCGACCTGTCGATCCGCATTCACCGCGCCCTTAGCTGGCTCAATCGCGCCGACCGCGAAGCCGATGATGAGGACGTGCGCTTCCTGCTGCTCTGGGTGGCCTTCAACGCGGCTTATGCCGGTCCCATCACCCATGAAAGCGTGTCGGAACGGGAGGCCTTTCGCCGCTATTTCGGGCTGCTGCTGATCAGCGACCGCCGCTGCCGCATTGCCGATGCCATCCACCAGCGTTTCAGCAACGAAATCCGCGTGCTGTTGGCCAATCCCTATGTCTATGCCCCGTTCTGGCAGCACCAGGCCGGCGAAGCCGGACACGAGGAATGGCAGTTGTGGCAGGAGCGGGACAATCGTGCCGCCCAGACCGCGCTGCTGAGCGGCGAGACCGACCGGGTTCTGTCGATCATCTTCGGCCGACTCTATGTCCTGCGCAACCAGCTCGTGCACGGCGGCGCCACCTGGAACAGCGCGATCAATCGCAACCAGGTGCGTGACGGGGTGCGCATCCTCGCATGGCTGCTGCCGATCTTCATCGATCTGATGATGGATGCGCCCGATACCGATTGGGGCGCCTTGCATTACCCCGTGGTGGATTGACCGCGACACCAGCGCCGCTGCCCGCCGCCGGGCAAGCCGGCTATCCCGCCTTCCATGCGTTTCCCCCTCACCCGCGCCGATGCCCTCGCGCGCCTGCACGATTTCGTGCCGCTGGCTGGCCGCGCCTATGCCGCACGGCGCAATCATGATGGTGGGCCGGAGGGCAAGGCAACGACCTCGCTGCTGTCCCCCGCCATTCGCCGCCGGCTGCTGAGCGAGGCCGAAGTCGCCGCCGCCGCTGTTGCTGCGCACGGGTTCGGCGGGGCGGAGAAGTTCGTGCAGGAGGTGTGCTGGCGCACCTATTGGGTCGGCTGGCTGCAGCAGCGCCCGGAAATCTGGACGCGCTGGCAGGCCGATGTGGTGCGCATGGAGGCGATGCTGGCCGAGGATGGCAAGTGGCAGCGCCGTTACCACCTGGCCCTGGCCGGCCAGACCGGCATCGACTGTTTCGACGCCTGGGTGCACGAGCTGATCGAAACCGGCTGGCTGCACAACCATGTGCGGATGAGCTTTGCCAGCATCTGGTGTTTCACCCTGCGCCTTCCCTGGCAACTCGGCGCGGCCTTCTTCTACAAGCATCTGCTCGATGCCTGCCCGGCCAGCAACACGCTGGGCTGGCGCTGGGTAGTGGGCCTGCAGACGGCGGGCAAGACCTATCTCGCCCGCGCCGACCTGATTCGCGACTTGTCGGGCGGGCGCTTTGCCGTTGACACGCCCCTGGCCCGCGAGGCCGCACCTTGGCCGGCGGATATCATCCCGCCACCGATCCCGCCCGCGCCGGCCATGCAGGCCGACCCCCATGCGCGCACCGGGCTGTTCGTCACCACCGAAGATACCAGCCTTGAAACCCTGCCGCTGCCCGGCAGCATCGTCGCCCTGGCCGCCACGCCCGATATCGGCGGCGCCCCGGCACCGCTGAAACAGCGCGTTGCCATGGCCATGCTGGCCGACGGGCTGGACCGCGCCGCGGCAAGGCTCCGGCTGGAACCGGAGCGTGTGGACGCCACCTTTGGCGTGGACGCCATGCGCGAATGGGCCGCCCGCCACCGCCTCTCCCAGATCATCACCGCCGATGCCCCCGTCGGGCCGGTCAAGGACCGGCTCGACGTGCTCACCCCGGCGTTGGCCGCGGACGGCGTGCGGCTGGTGCGCCTGCGCCGCGCCTGGGACGATGTCGCCTGGCCCCATGCCAGGAAAGGCTTCTTCCCGTTCAAGGCCGCCATCCCAAAACTGCTGGCGCTGACGCCGGACGCGCTGGCCTAGGGTCTGAACTCAATGAATCCAAGCGCCGTCACGAAGCCATGAGGGCCGATGGGAGTGAGCGAGTGCAGCCGGGTAGCAGCGCTACCCGGCAATCGAGCGAGCGCGCCATCGGCCCTCATGGCTTCGCCCTTCGGGTGGGCTGGAGAAGCAATATGGCGTCGTTGCGGTCGCTTGCCGGGGGGCGAAGCCCCGCCTGCGCGCCCGCGCCTAGCCATGTTGCTTCTCCAGCCCATGCCGGCAGTTGGATTTATTGAGCTCAGACCCTAGGGCGTCCCCAGGTAGACCTGCGCCACATCGTCGATGAAGCGCTGCGGATTGGCGGCCGCCAGGTTGGTGAGCACGACGATCGACAATCGCTGGTCGGGATAGACGAAGAAGGCCGATCGCGCCCCGCCGATGCCGGCCAGGATGCGCCGGCCCTTGCTTTCCAACACCGGCCAGCCCATCGCCCATTCACCCGGCTTGCCATCCTTCAGCGTGTCGCGCTGCCACATCAGGGCGCGGGTTGCAGGCTTCACCAACCGGCCCTGGTCCAGCGCCACCAACCAATTGGCCATATCGGTGGCGGTGGTGAGGATGCCGGCGCCGGCACGAATGAACGGCGGAAATTCGTCGCGCCAATGGCCGAGCACCGTTCCCTTGGTTTCGCCACCGGGCTTGCTGCCGATGCTGCGGAAATGCCGATAGAAGCTATAGCTTTGCGCCCGGCCGGGAATGATGTCGTCGCTGTCGCCGAACAAAGTGCGGCCCATGCCGGCGGCGGTGAACTGGCGCTGCTGGAAGAAATCGGCAAAGCCGCCCCCCTCTCCAAGGCCGGCCTGCTGGCTGATGATGCGGCCGAGCAGCGCATAGTTGGTCTGATTGTAGGAAAAGCGGGTGCCATCGGCGGCTTCCACCGGCCGCGCCTTCACGGCCGCCCAGGCCTCCGCCTCGTTGGTGCCGATCACGCCTTCGCTGTCGACGATGTCAGGCAGGCCGGACTCGTGCGAGAGCAGGTGCCGGACCGGAATCGCAGCCCACGCCGCCGGCAGATCGCCGAGATAACGGCTGATCGGCGCGTCGAGATCGAGTTTGCCGGCCTCCACCAGCTGCATCGCCGCGACCCCGGTGAAGCTCTTGGTCGCCGAATTGATCGAGAAGCGGGTTGCGGGCGTGACCTTGATGCCATGTTCCAGGTTGGCCATGCCCAGCGCCTCGTTCAGCACGATGCGGCCATCCTGCACCACGGCGACCTGCAGGCCGGGGATGCGAAGCGTCGCCATCCGCTCGGTCAGCAGCGCGAGCACCGCCGCGCGACGCTGGGCCTCAGGCACAGGGGCCGTCGCTGCCACAGCAGGCGCGGACAGCAGAGGCGGTGCGGCCAGCAACAGGGCAATGAGGGCAGAACGCATGGCGGGCCTCCAACAGGTGCGACACTGTGTCGACTACAGTCGTAATCGTCAAGCCCAACCTTGCGCGAGGTCAACCGCCCGTCCACGGTGCGCGTGATGGGGGAAACACGCACAGTTGCAGGGGAATGGGCCGGCCACCCGCGCGGGCTGGCCGTCGTCACTGTGGCCGAAGCGCTGCTGGCGGTGGGCGTTTACGGGCTGCAATCGCTGCTCGTGCTCTACATGGCCAATGCACTGTTCACGCCGGGCCAGATGGACAGCGTGGGCGGCATCACCGCCTGGCGCAGCGGGCTGGAGGCGATGTTCGGCGCGATGAGCAACCAGGCGCTCGCCACGCAGACGATGGGGCTCTACCTTGGTGCCTTCTTCCTCACGCCGCTGTTTGGTGGCTGGGTGGGCGATCGTTATCTCGGGCCGCGCGTCACCGCAATTTTGGGCGGCATCCTGTGCACGGCCGGCATGGCGATGGTGGTGCTGCCGGCGCTGTTCCTGCCCGGCCTGATGCTGTGCGCCATGGGCGGCGGCGCCATGCGCTGCAACATCCTGGCGCAGACCGGGCATCTTTATGGCCGCGATGATGGCCGCCGCGATGCCGCCTATTCGATCTTGGCCGCCGGGCTCAACACCGGGGCGTTCCTCGGGCCGCTGGTGCTCGGCCCGCTGGGGGAAAGGGTGGCGTGGACCTATGGCCTGATGGCCTGCTGCATCGCCATGCTGCTGGCAACGCTGGTGCTGCTGGCCGGCAATCGCCTCATGCCGCCCGACGTGGCCCCCGAAGCGCGCCGCAGCGCCCGGCTGCAGCCCGGCGACGGCCGCACCATCGCGGCGCTGGTGGCGGTGATGCTGCTGGTCAGCCTGTTCTGGCTGGCGCAGAGCCAGGTGTGGAACGTCTATGCGCTGTGGGGGCGCGACCATCTCGATCGCATGGTGCTGGGCTTTGACGTGCCGGTGACCTGGCTGCAGGCCATCGACAGCCTGGCGCCCATCCTGGCCGTGCCGCCGGTGCTGGCGCTGTGGCGCTGGCAGGCGGCGCGCGGGACGGAACCGGGCGAGCTCGGAAAGATCGGCATCGGCCTGGCGCTGATGGGCATCGCCTTCGTCTGGCTGGCGCTGGGCAGCGGGCTCTTGTTGGGCGCGGTCAAGACGCCGTTCCTGTGGGTGGTGGTGTTCCACCTCGTGCTCAACACCGGCTGGCTGTTCGTGGTGCCCACGGTGAACGCGCTGTTTTCCCGCACCGCGCCGTTGGCGATCACCGGCGTGATGCTGGGCGCCACCAATTTCGCCGTGTTCATCGGCAGCACCGCCTCGGGCTGGATGGGCCGTTTCTATGAGACGATGGATGGCCCGGGCTTCTGGCTGCTCCACGCCGGCTTCCCACTCGCCGGCGCCGCCATCATGTGGCTGGTGCGCGGACGGCTGGCAGCTGTGCTGAAACTCTAATCGTCCGGCCCCAGACTCGGATCAAGATCGCGCGGGCGCACGAACTTCGTCAATTCCGCCCGGCCACCGTCGATCTGGGCCCAGCGGTCAATGGCGATATCGAGCCGGGCCAGTGTCGCAGTGGGATATTTCAGCTCCGCCTCTGCCCTCAGCGCGCCGCCCGGCGGCACCAGCTCCAGCAGCAGATCCTCCAGCCCCGGATTATGGCCAACCAGCATCGCATCGGCATGGGCATCGGAAAAACCGGCGCACAATTCGATCAGCGTGGCGGATGAAGAGAGATAGATGCGCTGTTCATAGACCGGCGCCAGCGGCCGGTTCATGCCGGCTTCCAGCCCTTCGATGGTCTGCCGCACGCGCACCGCCGGCGAGGCGAACACCAGCGCGAAATCCGGCATGTCGCCGCGCCGGATGGCAGCGCCCAGCCACTGACCCACCTTCATCGCCGCGCGCCGGCCGCGATCGTTCAGCGGCCGGTCAAAATCCCGCAGCAGGGGATCGTCATAGCCGGACTTGGCGTGGCGCAGCAGGGTCAGCGTCTTCATGGGCGGTCATGGCTTGGCATATCGGCCGGCGCATTTCCAGAGGCCGGCACCCCGGCCTTCACCAGCCGCACCGCCTCGTCCAGCGTCACCCGATCGATCGGCACGCCGGGCGGGAAGGCGCCGAGCAGGCGGCTCGGCACTGCCGGGCCCAACAGCACGAAATGGCCATGATCATCGGCGCGGCGGATCAGCCGGCCGAACGCCTGCGCCAGCCGGCCCATCACCACCCGGTCATCAAAATCATTGCCGCCGCCTGCCAGCCGCCGCGCCGCGTGCAGTACGGTGCGGCGCGGCCACGGCACGCCTTCCATTACAACCAAGCGCAGCGATGTGCCCGGCACGTCCACCCCGTCGCGCAGCGCATCAGTGCCGAGCAGCGACGCCCCCGGCTCGGCGCGGAAGATATCGACCAGCGTGGCGGTATCGATGGGATCGACATGCTGAGCATAAAGCGGCAGGCCGGCCCGCGCCAAGGGATCGGCGAGCCGGGCATGGACGGCGCGCAGCCGCGCAATCGCCGTGAACAGGCCGAGCGTACCGCCACCCGCCGCCTCGATCAGCGCACGATAGGCGTGGGCCAGCCCGGCGATGTCGCGCGGGCGCACGTCGGTCACGATCAGCGCGCGGGCCTGGGCGGCATAATCGAACGGGCTTGATGCCGCGAAATGCCGGGCCGGGCGCGGCAG
>NZ_WNJP01000390.1 GCF_009733735.1 Sandarakinorhabdus oryzae
TGCGAGAGATCGTCGCCGGCGACATCGTGCGTCTTTCAGCAGGGGATATGATCCCGGCAGACGTGAGGCTGATCGAATCCCGCGATCTGTTTGTGAGCCAGGCAGTGCTCACCGGTGAGGCCATCCCTGTTGAGAAGTATGACACGCTCGGGTCTGTCGCCGAGAAGTCCGCGGCGAGCGTAGCGTCCAGCGAAATGAACGCGCTCGACATGCCCAACGTCTGCTTCATGGGCACCAACGTCGTGAGCGGCACGGCGACCGCGCTTGTCGTTGCCACGGGTGCTCGCACCTATTTCGGATCGTTAGCCAAGGCGATCGTCGGATCGCGCGCTCAAACGGCGTTCGATCGCGGCATCAACAGTGTGAGCTGGCTGCTCATCCGCTTCATGCTCGTCATGGTTCCTGTCGTCTTTGTCATCAACGGCCTGACCAAAGGCGACTGGGTGGAAGCGCTGTTGTTCGGCCTTGCCGTCGCCGTCGGACTTACCCCCGAAATGCTGCCGATGATCGTTTCCTCGAACCTCGCGAAGGGCGCCGTAGCGATGGCGCGGCGCAAAGTCGTCGTGAAGCGACTCAACGCCATTCAGAACTTCGGCGCGATGGATGTTCTCTGCACGGACAAGACCGGCACGCTGACTCAGGACAAGATCATTCTTGAGCACCACGTCGACTGT
>NZ_WNJP01000391.1 GCF_009733735.1 Sandarakinorhabdus oryzae
CACGGCACGCTAATGGCCGACGCGCTGCGCCTGCTCGGCCGGCTGCCGGGCTTTGCCGCCAGCGCCGGGCTCCACATGGTCGAAACCAGCCTCGCCCTGCGCGCCATCCAGCGCGCACGGCTGGCCGGCTGGGCGGCGCAGTGGCACGACCGGGTGGATCAGTTACCGGATGACCGCCCGCTGATCATCGTCGCCAACGAATTCTTCGACGCGCTGCCGATCCGCCAGCGCCGGGCCGGGCAGGAACTGCATGTCGGCCATGATGATGGCCTGTTCATGCCGCTGTGGCTGCCGGCCGATGGCCATGAAAACGCTGCTGACGCCGAATGGAGCGAAGCCGCCCAGGCGATCATGGGCCATCTCGCCGGCCGCCTCGCCGCCCAGGGCGGGGCCATGCTGATTGTCGATTATGGCTATGGCGGCCAGGTCATCGAAAGCGTGCCGCTCGATACGCTGCAGGCCGTCCATCGCGGCGAGAAGGTCAGCCCCTTCCTCGATCCGGGCCGCCATGATCTGACCGCGCACGTGGATTTCAGTGCGCTTGCCGCCATCGCCCATGGCCGCGGCCTCGCCGTGCACGGCCCGGTGGCGCAGGGCGCGCTGTTGGGGGACCTCGGCATCGCCGCCCGGGCCGAAGCGCTGAAGCAGGGCAAGCCCCCGCACGCCGC
>NZ_WNJP01000392.1 GCF_009733735.1 Sandarakinorhabdus oryzae
GCCGTCACCCGGCCGGGAAAAGCGCTGGCGGCGAGGGTGAGCAGGGCCAGACTGTCCGGCCCGCCCGACGTCGCCACCGCCAGCCGCTCGTCGGGCGCGACCGGGCGGCCCAGCGCCGCTGCGGTCAACGCCGCGAGGTCAGGCAGTGCATTTGGCACGGAGGCGCTGGCGCCCGGCATCGGCCTTCTGCGTTTCCGTCAGCTTGGCACCGTAAACGGCGTCAAGCTCGCTCAGCACCTGGCAGGCATCCTTGGGTTTCGTCATGGCGTTGAGCGCGCCAGCCAGGCCGATCAGGGCATCGGGGGCGGCGGCGGCGCGCGGCGCCGATTGATAGACATCCAGGAACGCCTTGGCCGCCTGCGGGTTCTGGCCGCGCGCCGCAAGCGAGCGGCCCAGCCAATATTTGGCCTGCGGCACCCGGGTCGATTTCGGCCAGTCCGCGATATACTGGGTCATGACGGCTTCAACGCCCGGCCAATCCTTGGCCGTCACCTTGGGATAGGCCTGGGCCCAGGCGGCAACATCAGTGGCCGGCTTGGCCGCAGGCGGCGCCGGCTTGGGCGCTGGCGGGGTTGATGCCGCGGTGGCCAGAGTGCCCGTTCCAATGGCACCGCCGGTCGCTGGCGCGGTGGCCGGCGGCGGCGCGCTGCCATCGGCCGGGGCAACGC
>NZ_WNJP01000393.1 GCF_009733735.1 Sandarakinorhabdus oryzae
ATGCCGCCAAGCTGCTGGCCCGGGTGCCGGGCGGCAGCGCCTGGGTGCTTGATGGCGGCGTCGACGCCTGGGGTCGCGCCGGCCTGCCGCTGGCCGGCACACAGGCCGCCCCGGTGATGCCGATCATGCGCCAGGTCCAGATTGCCGCCGGCCTCCTCGTGCTGACCGGCGTGTTGCTCAGCCTGCTCGTGGCGCCGGCCTGGATCGCGCTGTCGGCTTTTGTTGGCGCCGGCCTCACCTTTGCCGGCGCGTCGGGTTGGTGCGGCATGGCGCAACTGCTGGGCCGCATGCCGTGGAACCGCGCCACAAGCTGAGATGACCGCCGAAACCCTGCTCGCGGCGCTGGGCGGCGCCATCATCGCCCTGCTGCTCGGCCTTTTTGGCGGCGGCGGATCGGTGCTGGCGACGCCCTGGCTGCTCTATGTGGTCGGCATCACCGATGCGCATGTCGCCATCGGCACCGGGGCCGCCGCCGTTGCCATCAATGCCGCCGCCAACCTGGCGCTGCAGGCGCGCGCCGGCACGGTGAAATGGCCGTGCGCGCTCAGCTTTGCCGGCGCCGGCCTGACGGGGTCTCTGGCCGGAGCGGCGCTGGCCCAGCGCATTGCCGGCGCGGCCCTGATGGGCGGCTTTGCCGTGGCCATGCTGGCCGTCGGGCTGGCGACGCT
>NZ_WNJP01000394.1 GCF_009733735.1 Sandarakinorhabdus oryzae
CCGGCGCGCGCGGCTATCCGCCGTCGGCGCTGCAGCTGATCGCCGATCTGGCCGAGCGCGCCGGCGGTGACCGCCAGTCGGGCGGCGCCATCACCCTGGTCGCCACGGTGCTGGCCGAAAGCGATGACCGCGCCGATCCGGTGGTGGATGCCGCGCGCGGCGTCATGGATGGCCACGTGCTGCTGTCGCGCCGGCTGGCCGGGCGCGGGCAGTTCCCGGCCATTGATCTGGTCAGCTCGGCCAGCCGGGTGATGATCGACGTCGCCAGCGCCAGCCACGCCGGGGCGGCGCAGCGTTTCCGCCGCATGGTGGCGCTGAACGAGGAAAATCGCGACCTGGTGCTGATGGGCGCCTATGCCCCCGGCCAGGACGCCGAGCTCGACATGGCGCTGGCGCTGCAGCCGGTGCTGGCGGCCTTCATGGCCCAGGATCGCCACCAGCCCGCCGATTTCAGCGATTCGATCGAGACGTTGCTGCAACTGGTGCCGGAGGATGCGGCATGAGCACGCTCGACCGGTTGATCCGCGTGCGCCGCATCCGTGAACGGCTGGCCATGGCCGATCTGGCCCGCGCGCAGGGCCAGGCCGCCGCCGATGCCGCCCTCTTGGAACGGGTGCGCGCGCTGGTGGGCGGGCAGGGTGAGGGCGTGGCCAGCGCCGCCGTC
>NZ_WNJP01000395.1 GCF_009733735.1 Sandarakinorhabdus oryzae
GCGGCGTGGCCATGGCGCGGATCAGCCGGTCGATTTCCGGCGCGGCCCCGGCCAGCGCGGCTGCGTGCCCCGCCGCCTGCCAGCGATCGACCAGGCTGTTCACGGCCCAGGCGCCGGCGGTATCGATGGCGCTGACGCCGGACAGATCCACCGCCAGACCGGGCGCGCGCGGCGCTTCACTGGCCAGGTCGTCCACCAGCCCGGCCACCTCCTCGATGGTCAGCCGTCCGGAAAGCTGCACCTGCGCGCGGCCGTCTGCTGCCTTGTTCCAGCTGATGCTGCTGCCCATGCCGGGCAAACTGGTCTATGCGTGGTCAAATGCCAAGGGGAACAATGACGGCCGATCGCACCGAAATTGCGGTTTACGACCTGGATCGGACGCTGACCGACACCGGCAGCTGGGCGCATTTCCTCCGCTTCTGGCTGCGGCACGAGGCGCCGTGGCGGGTGCTGCTGCTGCCATTGGTGGCGCTGGGCGGCCTGGCTTATGGCGCCGGCCTGATGTCGCGCGGACAGATCAAGAGCTGGGCGCACCGCTGGCTGATCGGCGGCCGGGTGGCGGAGTCCCGAATGGCGGCCGCGGCCGAGCGGTTTGCGGCCGAGTTCGTCGTCGGCCATGCCCTGCTCGCGGCCCGCGCAGCGCTCGGCAACGACGCGGCCA
>NZ_WNJP01000396.1 GCF_009733735.1 Sandarakinorhabdus oryzae
CCTGGCCCAGGGCGGCGGCAGCGCGGGCATAATCGGCCTCGGCGGCCCTCACGGCGGCTTCCAGGGCGACGAGGCCTTCCTCGCCGGCCACCAGCGCCTGGGCCCGGGCCTTCAGCTCGGCAGCAAACGCCGGCAGGGCATCGGCGGCCACCTTGTGCTTGCGGGCCAGCCCGCGCAGTTCGAACAGCCGGCTTTCCACCTGTTCCAGCCGGGCCGGATCGGCGTCGAGCGCCCCCACCGCCTCGGCCAGTTTCGTCTCCGCCTCGCCGGCCTCCACCAGCGCCCGGTCCAGCGCCTCCAGCGCGGCGGCGAGCAGCGGATGCTCGCCCGAAATGCGGTCGAGGCGGCGGGCGCCCTGGGCCAATGTGTTGCTGCCCTGCCCGAACAGTTCGGATATTGTCGCCAGGTCGTCGGTCAGCCGGGCGCCCTTCTGCATGGCAGCCCGGGCCAGCGCCAGCTCTTCCTCTTCGCCCGGCTGGGCATCCAGCGCCTCGAGTTCGGCCACGGTATGGTCCAGCCAATCGCGGTCGCGCTGGTCTGCCGCCAGCCGCTCCCGCGCGGCCACGGCGGCCTCCCGCGCGGTCCGCGCGGCCTCCCAGGCGGCACGCACGGCCAGCAGATGGTCACCATGGCCAGCAAATTGATCGAGTAACG
>NZ_WNJP01000397.1 GCF_009733735.1 Sandarakinorhabdus oryzae
CACCAGCCTGGCCAGCCTGAAGGCGGCGATTCGGGCGGGTCGCATCCGGCACCTCGCCATCGCCAACCCGGCGCACGCGCCCTATGGCGTCGCCGCCCGCGCCGTGCTGGCCGGGCTGGGCGTGGCCGATACGGCGCCGCTGGTGCTGGGCGAGAATGTCGCCCAGGCCATGAGCTTTGTGGCCACGGGCGCGGCGGAGGTGGGGCTGGTGGCCCTGCCTTTGGCGCTTGCCGCCAACGGCCAACAACCAACGCCATTGGCGCGCGATGCCGGCGGCCTGCGCGTGGTGGCCATCCCGCCGAAACTCCATCCGCCGCTGGTGCAGACGTTGGTGCTGATGCCCGGCGCCAGCCCGGCAGCGCGCGGCTTTGCCGATCGCCTCACCGGGCCCAGAGGCCGCGCCGTGCTGGCCAGAGCCGGATTTGGCCTGCCGTGAACCCGGCTGACCTGACCGCACTCAGACTGTCGCTGGTGCTGGCGGCGGCAACCGTGGCGCTGCTGTTGCCGCTGGCGCTGCTGCTCGGCCACTGGCTGGCGACGACGCGCTGGCGCGGCCGGCCGCTGGCAGAGGCGCTGTTGCTGCTGCCGCTGCTGCTGCCGCCCACGGTGGTGGGCCTGGCGCTGCTTGTCGGGCTGGGGCC
>NZ_WNJP01000398.1 GCF_009733735.1 Sandarakinorhabdus oryzae
GAGGATCGCGAGAATTTTTCGAACTTGCTGACCGCCGCTTCTATAGCTGGAATACGCCGCTGCACGACCACCGGCCGTTTGGCCGGCTGTTTCCATACGATGCCTATCGCGGCCGGAAGGTGCTGGAGGTCGGCTGCGGCATGGGCGCGATGACCATGAACTGGGCGCGGCAGGGCGCGCAGATGACGTCGGTCGATCTCACCCCGACCGCTGTTCAGGAAACCCGCCGTCGCCTAGAGATTTTCGGCCTGCCGGGTGAGGTCATGCAGGCCGACGGACGCAAGCTGCCGTTCGATGACGCACAGTTCGACTATGTTTATTCATGGGGCGTGCTGCATCACTCGCCGAATCTCGAGCAATCCATCGCTGAACTGATGCGGGTGGCGAAGCCGGGCGCCGGATTCGGCGTGATGCTCTATCATCGTCACTCGTTTCTGGACGCCTATCTGGTCCGCTTCCTGGAAGGATTTCTGCACTACGAAAGCCGCTTTCTCGATCCGCTGGCCCTCGCAAGCCGCTACGGTGACGGCGGGCGCGAGGAAGGCAATACGCACACTTGGCCGATCACGAAGCGCGAGGCGCACGAGCTTTTCGATCGGTTCTCTGCCGATCTTGCCATTGATGTCCTTGGCACTG
>NZ_WNJP01000399.1 GCF_009733735.1 Sandarakinorhabdus oryzae
TTTCGGGGTTGATCGTAAAGACCGCGGTCGATGCGGCGCAGGTCTCCGGCGGCCACCAGGCGCTGCAGGGTTTTGTCGACGGCCGCACGCCCGCCGAGATCTGCAAAGTCGCCCGGGGTCCAGACCTCATCAGGTCGTGACGCGATCCGGCCAAGCAGGCGCGTGCGGAGATCGGTATCGTCGGGCAGGTCAAGCATGTCCGAAATATGCCGCATATTTCGGACATATTCAAGTGTCCAAAGAATGCTGCATGCTTCGGACGCCACCTCAGCAAGTCGGCGCGCGTCGGTTCCATTCTGGCATTATGGAATATATGATAATCAAAGCATTGTTAAAACAGCGGAAAATTTGTCGCCGCCATTTAGGGAAGTCACGATTTGCGCCAGTTAGAAATGTCACTCGATGGGGAGCAGGATAGCCGCCTTTCTACGGGTTAGAGGTTGAAATCTGGCGGAAGCGGGCGGCGCATGAAGCCTTCATATTGCGCAACGCGCCGCCGGTGACGGTCACGGGATCTATCCGATCTTGAACATGTGGTTCTTCTGGCCGCGGCGGCGCGGCGCCTTGGCCGAGCGGGACATGTCGAGTTGCTTCTGCTGTTCGGCAATATAGGCCAGGATCGGACCGA
>NZ_WNJP01000004.1 GCF_009733735.1 Sandarakinorhabdus oryzae
GCCCAGCCCGGTGCAGCCGCGCGGGCACGCGCAACCGCCGCCGCCACGCCGCCCACCGGCCCACGCCAGATCGCTTCGCCGGTGCAGGGATCGGTGGAAACAAGCTCAGCAGGCGACATGACGGATCCTCGTGCCGGGTGTCAGGCCCAGGGGTTCGGCAATGGCGGCGGGCAGGGTGCGGCCGGCATCAGCCAGCGGCGACAGAAAGGCCTGGAAACCGTGCAGCGTACCGCTCGCCACCAGCGCGGCCGGCGCATCGATGGTGTCGGCCAGGGCGGCAATCTCGCTCTCGCCGGCGCCACGGATGGTTTTCAGATCATCGATGCGGGCGCTCACCGTCGGGCCGCCGTCGAAGATGTCGACATAATTGTCGAAACTGAAGCCTTCGGCGAGCAACATGGCCAGCGCGGCGCGGCCGGTGGGGTGCGGCTGGCCGATGGCCGCCCGCGCCGCTTCAGGCAACAGCGCGGTGTAGATCGGGTGTTTCGGCATCAGATCGGCGATGAACTGGTTGCCGTGCACGGCGTTGAAGCGGTCGGCCTCCGGGAAACTCAGATCGAAGAACTGGCGGCCCAGCGCATCCCAGAACGGCGAGTTGCCGCTTTCGTCCATCACGCCGCGCAGCTCGGCAATGACCCGGTCGCCAAAGCGCGCGCGGTGCTGGGCGATGAACAGGTAACGCGCCCGCGCCAGCAGCCGGCCCAGGCCGCCGGTGCGCAGATCGGGGTGCAGAAACAGCCCGCCCACTTCCGACGCGCCGTCGAAATCGCTGGTCAATGACAGGAACTGGATGCGCAGCGTGCGGTCCAGTTCCTTGCTGGTCTGGGTGAGGGTGGAAATCTTGTAACTGTAGAAGGGCCATTCGGCGCCGACCCGGCTGAACACCATGCCGGTGCCGCCGATGCGCCCCGTCGCCACCTCTTCAAGCAGCAGCAGGTACAACTCGTTCTCCGGCGCAGCGTCGGTGCGGGCGAAGCTGGCGTCGGACCAGGCCAGGCGGCGAGCCAGCGCGCCTTCATCCTGCGGCAGGTTGGTGAAGCCGCCACCGGTGAGCCGCGCCAGTTCCAGCACGGCCGGCAGATCGTCCATCCGCGCCGGGCGGACGCGCCAGAGGCCCATCATCGCTGCCACCCCGCCTGCGCCACGCGCATCAGCACCAGGGCGGCCAATCGCGCCCGCTCCTCCAGCGAATCGGCGCATAGAAACTCCTCCGCGCTGTGAATGGCGCCGCCGCGCGGCCCCATGGTGTCCACCACGGCAAGGCCTGTCGCGGCGAGATTGTTGCCGTCACACACGCCGCCGGTGTCGCGCCAGCCGATGGCGAGGCCGATGGCGCTGCCGCAATCCTTCACCAGGTCAAACAGGCGCTGCTGGTTGGCATCGAGCGGTTTGGGCGGCCGGGCGAAACGGCCGTGGACATGGACATGCACATCATGCGCCGCCGCCACCGCCGCGACGATCTCGTTGATGCCGGCTTCGGCGCGCAGCTGGGCCGCGGCCGAGCGCGGCCGCATGTTCCAGCGCAGCACGGCGTTATCCGGCACGATATTGTTGGGCCCGCCGCCATCGATCTTCGCCGGATTGACCGAGAGATCATCGCCGGCCAGCGTGGCCAGCCGCAGCGCCAGATCGGCGGCGGCGAGCAGCGCATTACGGCCATCCTGCGGGTTGCGCCCCGCGTGCGCCGCGCGGCCGTGGATGGCGGCCGAGAAATTGCCGGATCCGGCCCGCGCCCCGGCCAGCGTGCCATCGGGCAGCGCCGGCTCGAAGGTAAGGCCCAGGTGACAGCGTTTGGCGGCTTCGGCCAGCATGGGCGCCGATCCGGGGGAGGACACCTCCTCGTCCGAATTGAGCACCACCTCCCAACCGATCGCATCGGCAAACGGGCTGGCTTCCAGCGCGGTCAGCGCCGCCTTGATGACGGCAATGCCGCCCTTCATGTCGGCGACGCCCGGCCCGTTCAGCGTGTCGGCATCCATCCAGCGGCAGGCCTGGAACGGATGATCAGCGGCAAACACCGTGTCCATGTGGCCGGTCAGCAGCACTCGCACCGGAGCGTCGGGCCGCTTGACGATGTGGAGATTGTCGCCGTGGGCAAGGCTGCGCTCCTGACCCGTCGCATCCAGCTGGGTGGCCGGCGCGGCGGCGACGCGGCGGGCGGTGCCGCCCAGTGGCGCAAACGCCGCCTCCAGCACATCCACTTGTCGCGCCAGGCCAGCCAGATTGCGGCTGCCGGTGTTGATCGCCGCCCAGGCCTCGATCTCGGCCAGCATGGCGGGGCGCTGCCCGTCGATACGGGCCAGCGCAAGGGCTTCGACGGGCGTCAGGCTGGTCATCGATGCACCATAATCTGTGATTGATGCCACCGCCACCCATTTTTGTGATTCAACTCACATCAGCGCGCCAGGCTGGGCTGCTCTGCCACCTTGACCACACGCACTATTGCTGGGCATGACGGACGGATGAAATGGCGTCGGCTCCGAGGGAGGGGTCTGGTGCCACCGGGTTCGTAAGGGGAAATTGCTTGAACAAATGGCGCGTCAAGTCGCTGGATTCGATTCTGGCGACCGCTGAGAAGAAATCGCTCACCCGCTCGCTGGGGGCGTTCCAGCTCACCATGCTGGGCATTGGCGGCATCATCGGCACCGGCATCTTCGTGCTCACCGCCGAAGCCGCGCAATTGGCCGGCCCCGGCATGCTGATCAGCTTCGTGCTCTCCGCCGCGGTCTGCGGCCTCGCCGCGCTCTGCTACGCCGAACTGGCCGCGATGGTGCCGGTTTCGGGCAGCGCCTACACCTATAGCTATGCGACCTTCGGCGAGATCCTGGCCTGGATCGTCGGCTGGGCGCTGGTGCTGGAATATGCGGTGGCGGCATCGGCGGTTGCGGTCGGCTGGTCAGGCTATATCGTTGGCGTCATTCAGAATTTTGCCGGCATCGCAATCCCGCCGGAATTGGTCAACGGGCCTTATGCCGGCGGCATCATCAACCTGCCGGCGGTGGGCATCGCGCTGGCCGTCACCTGGCTGCTGGTCATCGGCACCAAGGAAAGCGCCACCGTCAACGCCGTGCTGGTGGTGATCAAGGTGCTGGCGCTGGCCGCCTTCGTGGCGCTCGCCCTGCCCGCTGCCCAGTCAGACAAGTTCGTGCCCTTCCTGCCGCTCGGCATCACCGGTTCGATCTCGGCCGCCTCGATCATCTTCTTCGCCTTCGTGGGCTTCGACGCGGTCTCCACCGCGGCCGAAGAGACCAAGGACCCGCAGAAGAACATCCCGATCGGCCTGATGGGCAGCCTGGTGATCTGCACCATCTTCTACATGCTGGTCGGCGCCGGCGTCATCGGCGCCTATGGCGCGCAGCCGGTGTTTGGCCCCAACGGCGAAGCCCTGTCGCCGGGCAGCCTGGAACTCACCGCCCAGTGCAAGAGCTTTGCCGAAGCCACCATGCCGGTGGTCTGCTCCAAGGAAGCCCTGGCCCACGTGCTGCGAATGATCGGTCACCCCGGCATCGGCAACGTGCTCGGCCTAGCTGCCGGCTTCGCGCTGCCCTCCGTCGTGCTGATGATGATGTTCGCGCAGACCCGCGTGTTCTTCGTGATGAGCCGCGATGGCCTGCTGCCGGGCGCCTTGTCGAAGGTCCACCCGAAATATCGCACGCCGCACGTGGTGACGATCATCACCGGCCTGGGCGTGGCGATCTCGGCGGCCTTCTTCCCGGTGGGGCAGCTGGCCTCGGTCTCGAACGGCGGCACGCTGTGCGCCTTCTTCTTCGTGTCGCTCGCCATCATGACCCTGCGGCGCACCGATCCCGATCGCCGGCGCGTATTCCGCACGCCCGCCGTGTGGGTGGTGGCGCCGCTCGCCGCGCTGGGCTGCCTGCTGCTCTTCGCCTTCCTGTCGATCGAGGCGCAGATGGTGTTCTTCGGCTGGGCGGCGATCGGCCTGGTGTTCTACTTCATCTATGGCCGCAGCCGCTCCAACGTGGCGAGCGGCGTGACCGAAGTGGGCGAGCTGAGCCCGGACGTGCCGCCGCAGGGCGTTGCGCCGCTGCCGGGGATCCATACGCCGGGTGGGAAAGATGCGTGACCGGCCAGTGATTATCGCGCAGCGATAATCACGGACTCGGTCGCATCCGGACGGCGAGCGAAAAGGGCGGCCCCAACAGGCCGCCCTTTTTGACTCGTCCGACGGCGCGGCTTCGCCGCGCACTACTTGCCTTCCTCTAGCTTCCAAGCGGACTCGGCGGCTTTGCCGCCGGCCGCGCCTCAGTCCAGCTTGCTCGCCACCAGTGTCCGCAAATCCGCCTCCGGCCGCGCGCCGAAGTGCGAAATCACTTCCGCTGCCGAAATGCACCCAATCCGCGCGCAGTCGGGGAGCGACCGCCCCTGCACCAGCGCCGCCATGAAACCGCCCGCAAACAGATCGCCTGCGCCGGTGGTATCCACCACCTTGGCCACCCGTTCCCCCGGCACCTCATACCGGTGCCCGCCGCCGATCACGACCGCGCCCTTCTCGCTGCGGGTGACGACGGTGATGCAGGCGTGCCTGGCCAGCTCCGCCATCGCCGCGTCGATATCGTCGGTCTGATACAGGGCTTTCACCTCATTCTCGTTGCCGAACATGATGTCGACATGGCTTTCCAGCAGAGCGCGGAAATCGCCGCGGTGGCCTTCCACGCAGAACACGTCCGACAGGGTGAAGGCCACCTTGTTGCCCGCCTCGCGCGCCACCTTGATCGCCGCCTGCATGGCCGCGCGCGGCGCCGCCGGATCCCACAGATAGCCTTCCAGATAGAGAATACCGGCCTGGGCCACGAGCGCCGCATCAAGATCGCTCGAATCCAGTTCCTGGCAGGCGCCGAGATAGGTGTTCATCGTGCGCTCGCCATCGGGCGTCACCACGATCAGGCAGCGCCCGGTCGGCGGACCACCGCTGGCCGGCGCCGTGGCGAAATGCACGCCGGCGGCGCGGATATCATGGGTGAAGACCTGGCCGAGCTGATCACTGGCCACCCGGCCGACAAATGCCGTCCTCGCGCCCAGTGCCGCCGCACCCACCACCGAATTGGCCGCCGAACCGCCGCTGATCTCCCGCCCCGGCCCCATCGCGCCATAGAGCGCCTCGGCTTCGGTGGCATCGATCAGCCGCATGCAGCCATGCTGGATGCCGCGGCTGGAGAGGAAATCCGGCGTCTCGCTGCTGATCACGTCAACGATGGCGTTGCCCATGGCGAGAATGTCATACTGCGGCATCAAAAGCTCCTGACGAACGTGCGCGAGCCTTAGCGGCTTGCCGCTGCCCTGCCCACCCCCTACCTAGGTGGACGAAATGCCCGCCGCCTTCATCCTCAGCTTCGCGCAATTGTGGGACCCGGCCATCCGCCGCGTCCTGCTGCGCGCGCTGTTGCTGACATTGCTGCTGTTCGCCGGCCTGGCGTACTTGGTGTTCAAGGGCATCGCCATGATCGAAACGGCTGGCTGGCCGCAATGGCTGCAAAGCTTCTGGACCAACGGCGCCGGCGACGCCGCAGCTGTCCTCCTCTCCCTCCTCCTCACCTGGCTCGGCTTCACCAGCATCGCCACCGCCGTGATGGCCATGTGGCAGGACGAGATCATCGTCGCCGTCGAAACCCGCTACTACCCGCAAGCCAAGGGCCACGCGCTCGGCTTTGGCGTCGAGTTCGCCATGGGCGGCCGCGCCGCCATCCGCGTCGCCCTCATCAACGCGCTGCTGCTGCCAGCCTACCTCCTCCTCCTCGTCACCGGCATCGGGCCGCTCATCCTGTTCATCATCGCCAACGGCTGGGCGCTGGGCCGCGAATATCTCGAAGCCGTCGCCGCCCGTCACGTCCCGCTGGGCGAAAGCCGCGCCTGGCCCGGGCAGCACAAATGGGACAGCTGGGGCATCGGATTCCTGACCGCCGCCCTCTTCGCCCTGCCCTTCTTCAACCTGATCGCCCCCCTGATGGGCGCGATGATGGCAACCCACATCTTCCACCGGGAACGGGAAGAGGAAGCGAAAGCGCGGCCAGCCAGTTAAGCACGCGTCACCGCGGCGAACGCCGGGGCCCATCGCCCATGCCTCCCGCCAAGCGCGCCTTTTGGGGTAGAGTCACAAGAAGGCCTCCGGCGGGCAGGGTCGCAGACCCTGCACCCGGCTGTTTTCAGTCGACCCTCTGCGACTGCTTTGGGGCGATCTTTTGCCTTTGCCGAATGGGAGCAAGTGTGGCAGCCTTGCGGCATGTCACTTTATTCGAAGTCTTGGCTCCTATCCATTTGGCTGTTCTTGTTGTTTCTTACCTGTCCTCTCTGGTTAGCTGTTTTGGATCGAAGCCACCTGTTGATCGGCTTCGCCTTCTTATTGGTTCAGGGCCTCTTGCCGTTCGCCTTCCGCTGTCCGAATTGTGGCCTTTCGCTGTTCAGAAGCAACAAGGGCTTTTTTGCATTGAACACGCCTTGGCCTCGATCGACATGTGGTCATTGCGGTCGCGACCATCGGTTCGCGACGAATTGAGCATCCGCAGAGCAGTAGCAATCCGGCATTACGGGAACTGAGCGCCCAAAAACGAAAGTGGGTGCAGGGCCTCAGGCCCTGCCCGCCGGAGGCTTCTTCTTTAATCTACCGCGAGGAGCGCGGTTGATGCTGCGATTGGGCAATGGGCCCCGGCATTCGCCGTGGTGACGGGGGTCAGATGATCCCGCCGCCCATGAACAGGCGGAACGCGCCGACGACGATCACCACAAGGTTGAGGTTCCGCCCGGCGTCCTTGCCCGACAGGAAGCCCAGCCCCAGCCCGACCATGGCGAGCGGGATGATCGCCCAGTTGGCCCAGCCGAGGAACGGCAGGAAGGCGAAGACGGCGAGGGCCAGGGCAAAGAGGCCAATCACCAGCGAGAGGGCGTTCATCATGCCCCTGATGTGGGGACCCGGCGGGCGCGCACAAGACGCCGCAGCGACATTATTCACAGGGTTGTGCGGCTCTCGAATCAGGTTTACGTAAACGTCAACCTGCTTTGGGGAGTGAAGCCATGGACCTGAATTTCAGCGCCGAAGATGTTGCCTTCCGTGAGGAAGTGCGAGCGTTCATTCGTGATCATTATCCCGCCTATCTGCACGACAAGATCGACGAAGGCGAGGAGATGGAGAAGCAGGATTTCCTGGCCTGGCACAAGGTGTTGCATGCCAAGGGCTGGATCGCCCCGGCGTGGCCGGTGGAATATGGCGGCACCGGCTGGACGGCGACGCAGCGTTATATCTGGTCGGAAGAGACCGCCCGCGCCGATTGCGTGCGGCTGATGCCGTTTGGCCTCTCCATGGTCGGCCCGGTGATCTACACCTTTGGCACGCCGGAGCAGAAGGCCAAGTTCCTGCCCCGCATCCTGTCGGGTGAGGATTGGTGGTGCCAGGGCTATTCGGAGCCGGGTTCGGGGTCTGACCTTGCGAGCTTGCGCACCCGCGCCGAGCGTTTCACCGGTGAAGATGGCAAGGAATATTACCGCGTCAACGGCCAGAAGACCTGGACGACGATGGCGCAGCATGCCGATTGGGGCTTCTTCCTCGTCCGCACCGATCCGGCTGCCAAGATGCAGGAGGGCATCAGCTTCCTCCTCATCGACATGAAGACGCCCGGCATCACCGTGCGCCCGATCATCACCCTGGGCGGTGAGCACGAGGTCAACGAGGTGTGGCTGGAAGACGTGATCGTGCCGGTGGAAAACCGCGTGTTCCACGAGAACAAGGGCTGGACCTGCGCCAAGTTCCTGCTCGCCCACGAACGCACCGGCATTGCCGGCGTTGCCGCCTCCAAGCGCAACGTGGAGCGCATCAAGCAGGTGGCCCGCAACACCGCCGATGGCGGCGACGCGCTGCTGGCCAACCCGTTCTTCAAGCGCAAGATCGCCGAGCTGGAAGTCGATCTGGCCGCGCTGGAATATACCGAGTTGCGCACGCTGGCCGGTGAGTCCAGCGGCAAGGGCCCGGGGCCGGAATCCAGCCTGCTGAAGATCAAGGGCACCGAAATCCAGCAGCGGCTGACCGAGCTGGCGCTGGAAGCCGCCGGCACCTATGGCGCGCCCTATTTCCGTTCCATGGGTGAAGGCGACAACAGCTTCGCGGTCGGTCCGGACAGCGCGCGTCGTGTGGCGCCGGTCTATTTCAACATGCGCAAGACCAGCATCTATGGCGGGTCCAACGAGATCCAGCGCAACATCATCGCCAAGATGGTGCTCGGCCTTTGATATGAACGACCGCCGCTCCCCGGCGGGGGGCGGCACGCCTTGGGGAACGACGATGGATTTCAATTTCACCGAAGAACAGACCATGCTGCGCGACATGCTTTCGCGCTACCTGGCGGACACCTATGATTTCGACACGCGCCAGAAGGTGGTGCGCGAGGGCAAGGGCTGGAACCCGGCGGTGTGGAAGGCCTTTGCCGAGGAGCTCGGCATCCTGGGCGCCTCGTTCAGCGAAGCGCACGGCGGCCTGGGCGGCGGCGCCATCGAGAACATGGTGCTGATGGAGGAAATGGGCCGCGCCATCGTGCTGGAGCCCTATCTCTCCACCGTCGTCATCGGCGGCGGCGCGCTGAAGCATGTCGGCGGCGCCGTGGCGGATGCGGTGATCCCCGGCATCATCGCCGGCACCACCCGCATCGCCTTTGCCGCCTATGAACCGCAGGGCCGTTTCTATCTCAACGATCTCACCACCACGCTGAAGGGCGGCATGCTGAACGGCCAGAAGGCCGTGGTGGAAAGCGCCGCGCACGCCACGCACCTCCTGGTGACGGCACGCACCGGTGGCGCCCAGCGGGACGCCGGCGGCATCGCGCTGCTGCTGATCCCGGCCGACGCGCCCGGCATCACCCGCCGCGATTATCTCACCGTGCACGGCACCTCGGCCAGCGAAGTCTATTTCGAGAATGTCGCGGTCGGCGCCGAGCATGTGCTGCGTGCAGACGCGCTGCCGCTGATCGAACAGATCGTCGATGAAGCCACCGCCGCCGTGTGCGCCGAAGCCTGCGGCGTGCTGAAGGTGCTGCACGCGCAGACGCTGGATTATGCCAAGCAGCGCAAGCAGTTCGGCAAGGCGATCGGCGATTTCCAGGTCATCCAGCACCGGCTGGTGGACATGTTCATGGAGGTCGAACAGGCCGTTTCGATGACCATGATGGCGACGCTGAAGCTCGACACGCCCGAACGCAGCGCCGCGGCTTCCATGGCCAAGGCCAAGGTGGGCAAGGCCGCCAAGTTCGTCGGCCAGAACGCCGTGCAGATCCACGGCGGCATCGGCATCACCCAGGAACTGGCCGTCGGCCATTATTTCAAGCGCGCGACGCTGATCGAGAATCTGTTCGGCAGCGTGGACTTCCACCTGTCCCGCTACGAAGGCATCGCGCTGGCGGCATGAAATGCTCCTTCCCTCCGGGGGAGGTATCGCGCAGCAATGAAGGGGGCCGGGCATAACGCCCGGCCCATTTCATGTTACCGCCGCTTTGGCGGCACGAACAGATCGGGCGGAACCACCGCATCGCGAACGGCCTTAAAACGTGATTCCCGGCTGATGGGATCGAAGAGTGGATCAATCGCTATAAAAGTGATGCCGACTTCCTTGGACCGCAGCGCCGTTTCGAGCGCATCAAGGGCGGCGGCTGTTTCGCCGCGCTGCGCATGAACGGTCGCCATGTAGGTGTTGATTGAATCGTCACCGCGCTTGCGCAGTTGGAGCAGCGCCGCATCAGACGCAGCGCGATTGCCCGCGCGTGCTTCGATGATCGCCTTGTAGGAAAGTCGCATCTGTTCCTGCTGGATATTGCCCAGATTTGCGCGAGCCGACTCAATATCGTCCATGCAGAGAAGTGCGCGAATCAGAAAAAAGATGCCTAGCTGATTGTTGCTCAGCGCCGACGCGTGTCGGCTCGCCTCGGCAGCCTCCCTGTATCGACGTGCCGCGTACAGGGTCTTGCCGTACGTGAAGTAATAATATGGGTTGAATGGATCGAGCGAGGCCGCTTCGCGTATGATGGAGACGGCGCGATCCGGATCAAACAGTTGCAACAACTGCGTGAAACCGAAGATGACGCCCACATCGGCAGGTGCCAAGGCGATGGCGCGCTCGCCCTCTGCCAGCGCTCGCCGCAGATCCACCGCCGTTAGATATTGGAAGGCCAGCGACTGCCTGGCAAACCCCGATTCCGGCGCAATCGCAACCGCTCGCTGGCTGGCGGCCATTGCTTCGTCCTTCAAGACTGCCTGATCCGCGGCCGATGTGGCGAACGCGACAAGATTGCTTTTTGCAAATGCCGCACCGGCCCATGCAACGGCACAATCCGGATCTATTGCGATTGCTGCGTCCAGCAATGCCAGGGTCGCCAGAAAGCCTGCCTTGCTGTCAGCGCTGGAGAATGCCTTTCCGGCTTTCAGCAGCAGTTCCTGTGCGCGCGGATTGCGGCTCCCGCCGACCACAACAAGGCCAGCTGCCTTGGCAAGCCTGGTGCTCAACGCCCCCACGACGCTGGTGGCGATCTTGCTCTGGATGGCCAGCGCATCGCCAATCGGCTGATCATAGCTGTGCGACCAGCTTTCAACGCCGGTGCGACCGTCAACCAATTGCGCACCAATGCGGATGGTGGTGAGCGAGCGGCGGACGCTGCCGGTGAGAATGTGATCGACGCCGAGTTTTTCCGCCACTGCTGGCAAGTCGTCGGCATTGCGAAACTTCTCGGAACTGACCCCGCCGATCACCTTCAGTCCCCTGATCTGCGACAGTGCGTTGCGCAGTTCCTCGGCAATGCCATCGGAAAAAAACGCTTGCCCCGGATCACCCGACAGATTGGCGAATGGCAGTACGGCCACGCTGGCGGTGCCATCGTCTGCCTGGCCGCCAAACGCCCGCCAGCCTGCGAACCCGCCAGCCGCCAGCGCCGCCACTCCAGCCGCGCCGCCAATCAGCACGCGCCGGTTGGGGCCTTTCATTGATGCAGTCGCCGGCACCGGGCCGGCCTTGGCCGCCACCGGCCTGGCCAGCTGCCGCGTCACTTCCGCGACGAACGCCAGCAGGCGCGGGTCCTTCGCATTGCCCTTCCAGCCAAGCAGATCGGCGGACTGCCTGAGTTCGAACATCACCGGGCGTTGGCAATCCTCGATCATCGCCGGCATCAGCGCGCCGCGCTGCATGGCGACGGTGGCCTCGGATCGCACCCAATCCGATACGACCGATGTCTTTGACCACAGCACGACTACCACCTTCGCCTCACGCAGCGCGGCCTCCGTCACCTGATCATACACCTCGCCCGATTTCAGCGCCTGGTCCCACCAAACATCATGCCCGGCGGCCTTCAGCGCTGCGGCCATGCGGGCGGCAACGGAGAGATCGGTGCGGCTGTAGGACAGGAAAATGTCAGGCACAGGCACAGCCAGACACGGTGGCAGCAGGCCGGCACACGGCACCCGTTCGCATCTATCGCCCCCGCAGCGGCGGACCAGGAGGGCAAGCCGAACCTCACCATACCAAGCCGTTACCGGGCTGGCCAGCGCCGCCTTGGGAGGCTGGGCGCGCCTAGATTAGGTCCCCCCCCGGCCGCCGACGCCGTCGTGCCATGCGCCTGGAACGCCTTGATCACGTTGCGCCCCACCGTCCAGCGGTGCACCTCGTCCGGCCCGTCCACCAGCCGCTGGCTGCGGATATGCGTGTACCAGCTCGCCAGCGGCGTGTCCTGGCTGTAGCCCAATGCGCCGGCGCATGCGGCGAGCACGCACTGCACCGCCTGTAGCTGGTAAAGCGGCCTGCCGACCTGCCTTGCCCGTGCGCCCTGTGGTGCGAAGCTTCTGCCCTCAACCGGGCAGATCGATGCCGCTGCGTTCACGCGACCGTGCAGGCAACAGCAGGCGCAAGCCAGCCACGCTCAACAGGGCAAGCGCAAACACGCTCCCTTCCGGCCCCTCGCCAGCACCAGTGAGCCAGGCCGGCCCGACAGGCACCAGTTTCACCACCAGAGCGGGGAGACCGCTCTCCAGACCCGTGATCGGCACGTCAAAGCCGGTGCCGCCAAACCAGTTCCAACCGACGTGCCAGCCCATCACGCCCCAGATCGCATTCGAACGACGCGCCCAGGCGCAGGCGAACATCGCGAAAACGAAGGTCATGACCAACACCAGCAGGGGTGTCCTGGGTGAGAAGTGCACAAAGGTGAACGCGGCGGAACTCAACAGGAAGGCGGCCGTCGTGTTCCAGCGGCGCGTGACGGTTGAGAACAGCCAGCCGCGAAAAACCAACTCCTCCACGCTCGCTTGCACGGTGAAGCCGGCGAGCAGCAGGGCGATCCAGCCAAGCGCGGCAGGGCTGGCAAAGGCGGGGGCGAGATCGGCGACACGGTATCCGCCAGAAACGGCGATCGCCGTCACGACCGCGCCCATCATCGCCACGCCGATGGCCAATCCGGTTAGGAATCTCTTGAGCCGCCCATCGCCGCGGAGCCCTACACTGGCGACGCTTCGCTTTTCGACCCAGCGCACCCAGCCAAGTACCGCGAGGCCCAAGGCGATGAACGACACCAGCATCAGGAAGAAGCCCAAGGGCCCGCGCGGGTGCCCCCTCGGGTCCGTCAGGCCGAGATAGGCGAGTCCGAGATCGCCCGGCAACATGCTGGTGGCAACAATGAAGATGCAGATGAAGGGGGCGGCAATGCTCGGCGGTATCCAACCCTTTGGCGCTTCGTCGGAAAAAATGATCTGTGTCATGCAGCGCAGGCTAACCGCCCGCCGACGACGTCTATAGAATGATCGTGCGGAACAGGTCCGAACGCAGCCACGCCTTTGGGGTGAGGCCAACGGCCTTGCGGAAGGTGCGGCCAAAATGGCTCTGATCGGCAAAGCCGGCGCCATGGGCAGCATCCACCAGCGTCGCGCCTTCCCGCAACAGCCGCTTGGCCAGATCGACCCGCCGGTACTGCAGATAACGATAGGGGCTGGTGCCCAGCAATGCCCGGAAGTCACGCGAAAGCTGCCAGCGGTCACAGCCCGTCTCGTGCTCAAGCTGCTCCAGCCGCGCACCGAAAACCACGGCGGATTCGAGAAATTCGCGCGCCCGCATCACGGCTGTCCGGTCGGCGATCCTCACCTTTGCCGCCTGGCCTGCCGCATCGTTCATGGCATTGGCCAGATCGTAGAGCGCGTCTTCATAAGCCGCTGGATCCGCATCGCCCGCGCAGTCGATCACCATGGCGCAGGCGGCCGCAATCAAGCCGGGATTCGTCGAGACGCCATTGACGACAAACGGCAGTGCCGCGCCGCCAAGCACGGCCTGGACATGCGTTGGCGGAACATAGGCCGCCCGATAGCTGAATCCCGCCTCATCGTGGCAGTGGCCGTCGTGCAGCTCTTCGGGATGCAGGATCAGCACCTGCCCCGGCAGCGAGTGTCGCATCGACCCGCGATAGTTGAAGGCCTGCACCCCCGCCATCGTCAGCGCGACCGTGTAGGTGTCGTGCCGATGCGGCGAGAAGGCGGCCCTGACCAGCCGGTTCTCGACCCGCTCGATCGGGTCGAACGCGCCGGCCGCAGGCGACGGGATCGGGGAAGATGTCATTGGCCCCATATTGGGGCGTGATTCCCTAAATCAAATCCCCCCCGGCCGCCGACGCCGTCGTGCCATGCGCCTGGAACGCCTTGATCACGTTGCGCCCCACCGTCCAGCGATGCACCTCGTCCGGCCCATCGACCAGCCGCTGGCTGCGGATATGCGTGTACCAGCTCGCCAGCGGCGTATCCTGGCTGTAGCCGAGCGCGCCGTGCAGCTGGATGGCGGTGTCCACCACCTTGTGCACCATGTGGGCCAGGAACACCTTGGCGATGCTGTTCTCCTGCCGCAGGTCCAGGCCTTTTTCCGCCTTGTAGGCGATGTGCAGCAGCATCAGCCGCGCCATGTAGAGTTCGCTGGCGCACTCGGCCAACATGAACTGCACCGCCTGGCGCTGGTAGAGCGGTTTGCCGAAGGTCTCGCGCTGGGTCACGTGCGCGGTGGCCAGATCGAGCGCGCGCTGCGCCATCGCCACATTGTGCATGCCGTGCCGCAGCCGGCCATAGGCGAGGCGATGCTGGCCCATGTTGAAGCCATTGCCTTCGCCGCCGAGCAGGTTTTCGGCCGGCACCACGAGATTGTTGATTTCGATCTCGCTGTGGCCGCCGCCCATCACCTTTGAAAGCGGGCCCTCGATCGCCATCGTCTTGATGTCGCGCTTGATGATGTAGCCGGGGTTGGGCAGCTCGACGATGAAGGTGGAGAATTGCTTGTGCCGCGGCGCATCCGGATCGGTGCGCGCCATCACCACGGCGATATCGGCGGCGCTGGCAGCGGAGGAAAACCACTTCTCGCCGTTGAGGATATAATTCTCGTTGCCGTCCTTCACCGCGGTGGTGCGCATGCCGGTCGCGTCGGCGCCGGCGGCCTTCTCGGTCATCGAATAGCAGACACGCTTCTCGCCATTGAGCAGCGGCTTGAGGAATTTCTCCTTCTGGAAATCGGTGCCATGCGCCAGCAGGGTGAGCATGGTCGCATCGTCCGGCCCCTGGCTGTTCATCGACAGCGCGCCGAGATGGCTCTGCCCCAATTCCATCTGCACCAGCGCGTTGGCGAGCGGGCCGAGGCCCATGCCGCCATGCTCCTTGGGAATGAACGGCAGCCACAGGCCTTGGCGACGCGCCTTGGCGCGCAATTCGGCCAGCACTGTCTTGTAATCGGCGCCGTCCTTCAGCTTCTGCTCGGCCGGCCGGCATTCATCATTCACCCATTGCCGCACCCGCTCGCGGATGGCCTTGGCTTCGGCTGGAATCTCGAAATCGATCGACATGGCTTGGCCTCCCCGCCTGCTTGTGGAGCGAGCATACAGGCCAGCCCAGGGCCCGGCGACTATCATGTTTCGGGCCAGGCGCGGCGGCCCGGCGGGAATCCGGTTCATCAATCTGACGCCGACGTGGTATAAGCTTTAGTTACATCGAGTCGACGCAGACGCCGCAATTGTGCAGCGTGGCAGGCGTGACTGACGGCCTGTGGGGGGTTGTCTTGACGGGGACCGTGACCATCGATTTCCAGGAAGGATTCACCGGAGATGATCTGGAAATCCGCGCTGGCCATCACGTCGTCGCCCGGCTGAACCCGCGCACCCGCCTGCAGACCGGCTGGGCCGGCCGCAGCGAAATTGCCGCCGATCCCGGCGACACGCTGGTGATCGCCCTGCCCGATACCGGGCTGGAAACCCGCTTCGCCGTCCCCGCCGACGCCCGCTATATTCTCGTCAACCGCGACGAGCACGGTCTCCGCATCACCAACACGGAGGACGAGCCAGGGTATCTCTGACCAACAGGCTGGCCTGGCCGCGGTGTTCCCCCATGCCGCAACCAGGCCCCCCGCCACGGCGCAGGGAGGGTCGAATCCACGGCTGTCACACACCCAACCCATGGGAGGACAGACCATGCCCAGGAAGACCAATGGCAACGGCGGCCACAATGGCGGCCACACACCGACCGATCTGCTGATCAGCGAAGACCAGCACCCCGATTTCGTCGCCGGCCGCGTCGACGATGGCAGCCCGCAAGCCTTCACGCCCGTGCCTGACGGGCCGATTCCGCAACCGCCGCCATTGGGTGGCCCGCTGCCCTTCCCGCGCCCGGATCTGCCGATGCCCGGCCTGCCGCGACCGGAACCCTTCCCGTTTCCGGATCGGTTCCCGCCGATCAACCTGTGCGCGGCGGTAAGCGGGCGTTACCGGCTGGTGCAGCCGGTGATCGGCCCAGTGCTGCCCGGTCCAATGCTGCCCGGCCCGATCGGCCGCCCGGTGCCCGTGCCCAGCATCCCGCTCAACCTGATGCGGATGACGGTGCGGGTGGATGTGGACCGCTTCTTCCCGCAACAGCGCATTTCGGTGGAACTGTTCAACCTGTTCCCGCGCCGGTCCAGCCATGTCATCGCCGATGTCACGTCGGATCAATGCCTTGGCTACAACAACCGGCGCGTCACCGCGACCATCAGCTATCGCGACGGCGATGCCTTCCCCGGCACCACCCTGGTGTTCGAGGCGCGGCGCACCACCGGCCTGCGTTATGGCATGTACCGGCTCACCGTGTCGGGCGGCGGCGCCGTCACCCGCAGCTATGATCTGGAATTTGAATCCACCTATTTCGACAGCGTGGAGTTCGAGATCGACCGGGTGAGCAACGCCGGCACCCCGGTGACCAGCATCAACACCGGCACCCACCCCAACCGCCCGGCCGATCTGCCGGTGGAAACGCTGGAGCTGACCACGGTGTACCAGCGCGCCGGCTTTGCCGCCTACTATTCGCCGGGCGCCAACGTCATCCCGGTCAGCGGCGCAGCGGCCAACGGCACCTGGTCGGATGCGGAAATGCACAATGCCATGGTCACCCACTGGTCGCGCTTTGCCAACAAGCCGCAATGGGCGCTGTGGGTGCTGTTTGCTGCCCGCCACGATCAGGGCCGCAGCCTGGGCGGGGTGATGTTCGATGATATCGGCCCCAACCACCGCCAGGGCACCGCGATCTTCACCGACAGTTTCATCCAGGACGCGCCGGCCGGTGATGCCAATGCGGCGGCCTGGCGCCAGCGCATGGTGTTCTGGACGGCGGCGCACGAGATGGGCCACGCCTTCAACCTGGCGCACAGCTGGCAGAAGGCGCTGGGCGTCGCCGGCGGCGGCCCCGGCGATCCGTGGATACCGCTCGCCAACGAGCCGGAAGCGCGCAGCTTCATGAACTACCCCTTCCGGGTAAGCGGCGGCCAGGCCAGTTTCTTCGCCGATTTCCGCTTCCGCTTCACCGATAGCGAATTGCGCTTCCTGCGCCACGCGCCGCGCCGCTTCGTGCAGATGGGCAACGCCAACTGGTTCGTGAACCACAATTTCGAGGCCCCCGATGCGCTGCCGCAATCCGGCCGCTGGAAACTCGCGATCCGGCCCAACCGCGCGCAGAACCGCTTTGCCTTCCTGGAACCGGTGAAGCTGGAGCTGAAGCTGACCAACGCCGGCAGCGAGCAGCAGGCGGTGGAGCATGACCTGCTGAGCGATGGCAAGCACATCAGCCTGCTCATCGCCCGGAAAGGCGGCAAGGCGCGGCTGTGGGCGCCGTTCATGACCCGCTGTGAACGCCACGAAGGCGGCAGCCTGGCGCCGGGCCAATCGCTCTATGGCCAGCATTTCGCCGGGGCCACCACGAGCGGCTGGCTGATCGACGAACCCGGCCTCTACCAGGTGCAGGCCGCGGTCGACATCGATGGCGACATCGTCGTTTCGAACGTGCTGGAGATCATCGTCGGCACCCCGGCCGGGGCCGAGGAGGAGCGCATGGCGCCCGACTGGTTCACCGAAGACGTCGCCCGCGTGCTGGCCTTTTCCGGCGTGCCGGAACTGGCCCGCGCCACCGACACGGTGCGTGAACTGGTGGAACGCTCGCCGGCCAGTGCGGCCGCCATTCACGGTGGGCTGGCGCTGTCGTCCCCGATGCTGCGCAACTTCAAGGTGCTCGGCGATGGCGACGCGCCTGAACTGAAGGTGATCAGCGCCGATCTCGATGCCGGGGTGAAGGCGCAGATCGACCTCTTGACCAAGGCGCCCGACAAGGCGGCGGAGACGCTGGGCCACATCGATTATTTCGGTGCCCTGGATAGCCTCGCCACCACCCTGAAGGACGAAGGCGACACCAAGCGGGCCGGCGACGTGATGACCAAGTCGGTCGCCACGATGAAGGCGCGCAACGTGCTGAAGAGCGTGATCGACAAGGCCGAACGCGCGCTGGCCCGGCTGAAGTAGCGGGAGCCTCGCGCCTTCCGCGGATCCTCTCCCCTTGCGGGAGAGGTCGAGAGACGCGCGCAGCGCGGCCCGGGTGAGGGGTGTTACACGCGCCCTCACCCGGTGCCACGCGACACCACGCCGTGTTGCCGGCCGCCACCCCAGCCCGCAACAGCACCGCCATGACCACCCTTGTGCCCCTGTTGGGCGATCAGCTCTCCCACGACCTCGCCAGCCTGCGCGCCGTCACGCCGGCGGAGGCGGTGGTGCTGATGATGGAGGTGGCCGACGAAGCCACCTATGTCCCCCACCACCCGCAGAAGATCGCGCTGTTCTTCAGCGCCATGCGCCATTTCGCCGAGGAACTGCGCGCGGCGGGCTGGACAGTGGATTATGTCACCCTCGACGATCCCGCCAACACCGGCGAATTCACCGGCGAAGTCGCCCGCGCCGTCGCCCGCCACGGCGCCACCCGCATCGTCACCGTCGCTGGCGGCGAATGGCGCGTGCTGGAAAGCCAGCGCGCCTGGGCCGAACGCACCCGCCTGCCGCTCACCATCCTCGATGATGATCGCTTCCTCTGCACCATCCAGCAGTTCGCCGACTGGGCCCGCCCGCGCAAACGTCTCGTCATGGAGGATTTCTATCGGCTGATGCGCCGGCAGACTGGCCTGTTGATGGACGGCGACCAGCCCATCGGCGGCCAGTGGAATTTCGATACTGACAACCGCAAATCCGTCCCCAAGGGCCACCGCTTCACACCCCCTATCCGCTTCGCCCCTGATGCCATCACGCAGGACGTACTGGCGCTGGTGCAGGCGCGCTTCCACAATCATTTCGGATCGTTGGACAGCTTCGCCTGGCCCGTCACCCGCGCGCAGGCCCTGGAGGCGCTCGCAGACTTCATCACCCACCGCCTCCCCGGCTTCGGCGATTATCAGGACGCGATGGTGACCGGCGAGGACGTGCTCAACCACAGCCTGCTCTCCCCCGCCATCAACCTCGGGCTCCTGTCGCCGCTCGAAGTCTGCCAGGCCGCCCAGGCTGCGTACCGCGCCGGCACCGCGCCCCTGAACGCCGTGGAAGGCTTCATCCGCCAGATCCTGGGCTGGCGCGAATATGTGCGCGGCCTCTACTGGTTTGCCGGCCCCGATTACACCGCCCGCAACCACCTCGGCGCCACCCGCCCCCTGCCCGCGCTGTTCTGGGGCGCGCCCACTGATCTCAAATGCCTCGCCGAAGCCGTGGACGCCACGCGCCGCAACGCCATGGCCCACCATATCCAGCGCCTGATGATCCTCGGCAATTTCGCCATGCTGGTCGGCACCGACCCAGGCGACGTCCACCGCTGGTACCTCGCCGTCTATGCCGACGCACTCGAATGGGTGGAGGCCCCCAACGTCATCGGCATGAGCCAGTTCGCCGACGGCGGACTGATGGCCACCAAGCCCTATGCCGCCGGCGGCGCCTATGTGAACCGCATGAGCGACCACTGCAAATCCTGCCGATACGACGTCAAACACCGCACCGGCCCTACCGCCTGCCCGCTGAACTCCCTCTATTGGGATTTCCTCGCCCGCCACGAAGCGACGCTCAGCAGCAACCAGCGGCTGTGGCGCATGTACGACGGCTGGCGGCGGTTCGCGCCCGACGAGCAGGCGCGGATCAGGGCGCAGGCCGCCGCTTTTCTCGCCGGCCTTCAGCCCAGCACAGACGCCACCGGCACCCAGTCATAACCCAGATCGCGGGCCACCGCTTCATAGGTGACCTTGCCATCATGCACGTTGAGGCCAGCCGCCAGGTGCGGATTGGCCCTGAGCGCTGCCTGCCAGCCCAGATCGGCAATGCGCAGCGCGTGCGGCAGCGTCACGTTGTTCAGCGCATAAGTGCTGGTGCGCGCCACCGCGCCCGGCATGTTGGCCACGCAATAATGCACGATGCCGTCCACCACATAGGTCGGCTCGGCATGGGTGGTGGCGTGGCTGGTCTCGAAACAGCCGCCCTGATCGATGGCGACATCCACCAGCACGGCGCCCGGCTTCATCGTCGCCAGCATGGCGCGCGTCACCAGCTTGGGTGCCGCCGCGCCGGGGATCAGCACCGCGCCGATCACCAGGTCCGCACCCGCCACCTGCTCGGCCAGGCTGGCGCGCCCGGAATAGAGCGTGCGGGCACGTCCCTCGAAATGATTGTCCAGCCGTTCCAGCACCACCGGATCGCGATCGAGGATGGTGACATCGGCGCCCAGGCCCACCGCCATCTGCGCCGCGTGGAAGCCCACCACGCCGCCGCCAATGACCACCACCTTGGCCGGCAGCACGCCCGGCACGCCGCCCAGCAGCACGCCGCGGCCACCATGCGCCTTTTCCAGCGCCGTGGCGCCGGCCTGGATCGACATGCGCCCGGCCACCTGGCTCATCGGCTTCAACAGCGGCAACGTGTTGTCCGGCCCCGTCACCGTTTCATAGGCAATGGCCGTCACGCCCGACGCCACCAGGTCCGCCGTCTGCTCGGGATCGGGGGCGAGGTGGAGATAGGTATAGAGGATCTGCCCGCGCCGCAGCATCGCCCGCTCCGCTGCCTGCGGCTCCTTCACCTTCACCACCATCTCGCAACCGGCGAAGATCTCCGCCGCCGCCGCCTTGATGGCCGCCCCGGCCGCCCCATAATCTGCATCGCTGGCGCCAATGCCATTGCCGGCGCCGCTTTCCACCCACACCTCGTGGCCATGGGCCACCAGCTCGCGCACGCTCTCCGGCGTGAGGCCAACCCGATATTCGTGGTTCTTGATTTCCCTGACGGTCCCGACACGCATGGCAAGGCTCCTTCCCTGAATGCCCGGGAGTATGCGCCCGAACCAACGGGAAGTGCTGCCAAAGATTCCGGCTTTATCGCTCTCTGCCGGGATGATATCCCACCATCAGCGCAATCATCGGGATTTTTTCGCATGGACCGGCAGGATCAGCTCATCCTCAAGGCGCTGCAACGCGACTCGACCGCCGCCATCGCCGATCTCGCCAGCCGGCTCGGCCTCTCCACCTCGGCCTGCCACCGCCGCATCAAGCAACTGGAAGCCGATGGCCTGATCGCCGGCTACCGCGCCGAGCTCGATCCCACCCGCCTCGGCCTGAAACTGGAAGCCTTCGTCGAAATCACCCTCACCAGCCAGAGCCGCGAAGCCATGGACCGCTTCGAAGCCGCCGTCGCCGGGTTCGACGATATCCTGGAATGCCACCTGATGTCGGGCAGCGCCGACTATCTGCTGCGCGTCGCCGCCCCCGATCTCGACCAGTTCGACACCATCCACCGCAACTGCCTCGCCCGGCTCCCCGGCGTCAGCGCCATGCGCTCCAGCTTCGCAATCCGCACGATCAAACGCTGGGGCGGTTATCCGGTGTGACGGGGAAAGGGACAAGAAAAAGGGGCGGCTGGTGGGCCGCCCCTTGCTGAGTTGGTGATAGGATGGGGCCTCAGCCGCCCGCCAGCGCCGCCAGCAGCAGCAGGGCCACGATGTTGGTGATCTTGATCATCGGGTTCACGGCCGGGCCGGCGGTATCCTTGTAGGGGTCACCCACGGTGTCGCCGGTCACCGCCGCCTGGTGGGCGGGGGAGCCTTTGCCGCCGTAGGCGCCTTGTTCGATCACCTTCTTGGCGTTGTCCCACGCGCCGCCGCCCGACGTCATCGAGATGGCGACGAACAGCCCGGAGATGATGACGCCCATCAGCAGTGCGCCCAGCGCGGCAAAGCCGTTGCCCTGGCCGGCCACCGCACTGATGGCGAAATAGACCACCACCGGCGCCAGCACCGGCAGCAGCGACGGCACGATCATTTCCTTGATGGCGCCGGCGGTGACCAGGCCCACGGTGCGGGCATAATCGGGCTTCACCTCGCGGGTGGCGATGCCGGGGTTTTCGCGGAACTGGGCGCGGATATCCTGCGCCACCGCCTGGGCGGTGCGGCCCACCGCGGTCATCGCCATGCCGCCGAACAGATAGGGCAGCAGCGCGCCGAGCAGCAGCCCGACGACGACATAGGGGTTGGCGAGGCTGAAATCGACCGCGACGTCGCCAAAGAACTCCTTGAGGTCGTTGGTGTAGGTGGCGAACAGCACCAGCGCGGCGAGGCCGGCCGAGCCGATGGCATAGCCCTTGGTGACGGCCTTGGTGGTGTTGCCCACCGCGTCGAGCGCATCGGTGCGCTGGCGCACTTCGCCATCCAGGCCGGCCATTTCGGCGATGCCGCCGGCGTTGTCTGTCACCGGGCCATAGGCATCCAGCGCCACGATCATGCCGGCCAGGGCCAGCATGGCGGTGGCGGCAAAGGCGATGCCGATCAGGCCGCCCAGCTTGAAGGTGGCGATGATGCCGGCAACGATCACCAGCGTGGGCAGCGCGGTCGATTCCATCGAGACCGCGAGGCCCTGGATGACGTTGGTGCCGTGGCCGGAATCCGACGCCTTGGCGATGGATTTGACCGGGCGATATTCGGTGCCGGTGTAATATTCGGTGATCCACACGATCAGCGCGGTGACGACGAGGCCAATCAGCATGCACAGGAACAGGTCTTGGCCGGTGAAGCCACCGTCCACGCCCGCGACGTTGATGGCGCCTTCGGCCGCGGCGTTGGCGCCGATCACGGCGTTCATGTCGGGGAAGATGGCGGCGGTGGCGAACCACAGCGCCGGCACCGACAGCAGGCCGGTGACGATCAGGCCCTTGTAGAGCGCGCCCATGATGGAGCCGCCGCCCAGGCGCACGAAATAGGTGCCGATGATCGAGGTGATGATGCACACGCCGCAGGCCAGCAGCGGCAGTTGCATCAGCTTGGGCGCATCGGCGCCGGTGACGAGCAGGGCGCACAGCACCATGGTGGCGCCGATGGTGACCACGTAGGTTTCGAACAGGTCGGCCGCCATGCCGGCGCAATCGCCGACATTGTCGCCCACGTTGTCGGCGATCACGCCGGGGTTGCGATCATCATCCTCGTCAAAGCCGAGTTCGTTCTTGCCGACCATGTCGGCGCCCACGTCGGCGGCCTTGGTGAAGATGCCGCCGCCCAGGCGGGCGAAGATGGAGATGAGCGAGGCGCCGAATGACAGCGCGACCAGCGCGTTGACGACGGCGCGGCTGGTCGGTTCCAGGCCGGACGAGATCAGCGCATAGAAATAGCCAGCGATGGCCAGCAGCGCGAGGCCGGCGACCAGCATGCCGGTGACGGCGCCGGAGCGGAACGCCATGGTGAGGCCGGCCTGCAGCGACTGGCGCGCGGCTTCGGCGGTGCGGACGTTGGCGCGCACCGAAATATTCATGCCGATGAAGCCAGTGGCGCCGGAGAGCACGGCCCCCAGCACGAAGGCGACGGCGGGGATGATGCCCAGGAACAGCGCGACCAGGCCGGCGACGATGACGCCGACAATGCCGATGGCGCTATATTGCTTGGTCAGATAGGCGCCGGCGCCTTCCTGAATGGCGGCGGCGATCTGCTGCATGCGGGGGTTGCCTGCCGATGCGCTGAGCACCTGCTGCGATGTGATCACCCCATAGGCCACTGCGGCAAGTCCGCAGCCGATGGCCAAAACGACGCTGTCCATTGCTCTCCTTCCCCTGTTGCGCTGCCCGCCCGCTTGGCATGGGTCTTGGGCAATTTGTCGCACCATGGCATGGGATTCGGGGAACGCAAGCTGATAGATGACGCGATGCAGCAAGGAGACGGCTGCACATATGGGGGGCCAGGCGATGCAGGTTTCACGGCGCGATGCGATGATGCTGGCCGGCGCGGCTGCCACCGCTGCCAGCGCGGCCCCGGCCCGGGCGCTCAGCCTCCCCGGCATGATCGCGCCCGATGATGAAGAAGGCTGGGCGCGCATCGCCACGCTCTATCCCACCATGGGGCCGGTGACGCAGCTGGAGCATGGCTATTGGGGCAATATGGCCACGCCCGTGGCCGAGGCGCACCGCGCCATCCTGGAGAAACTGAACCGCGACACGTCGGTCTATGCCCGGCGCGCCATGCGCAAGGACCAGGCCGTGGTGCAGGCCCGCGCCGCGCAGGCAATGGGGGTGCAGCCGGAGGAGATCGGCTTTTGCCGCAACGCCGCCGAGGGGCTGCAGGCGCTGATCAGCCAGTTCATCGGGGTGGGCGAGGGCGATGCCATCCTGTGGTCTGACAGTGATTATGACACCAGCCACGCGACCATGCGATCGCTGGCGCGCAGCCGGCGGGCGGTGCCGGTGATGATCAACCTGCCGCGCGCGCCGACACGGGACAATGTGATTGCCGCCTATGCCGAGGCGATCAAGGCCACGCCCAGGCTGAAATTCGTCCTCCTCACCCACGGCACCCACAAATCGGGCCTAGTGGTACCGGTGGCCGAGATCGCGGCGCTGGCCAAGGCGGCGGGGGCGATGGTGCTGGTCGATTGCGCCCAGAGCTTCCGGCAGCGGCCGTTCCTGATCCCGGATTTCGGCGCGGATTATGTCGTGCTCAACTTCCACAAATGGACCGGGGCGCCGGTGGGCGTGGCCGGCTATTGGATCCGGCCCGGCGCCGCCGCGCTGATTGCGCCCGCCGCCGCCGAGCCGGACGCGAAGCCCGACGACGTGCAGGCCAAGGTGCACCAGGGCACGCTGGATTATGCGCCGCAGCTCACCCTGCCGGCCGCGCTGGATTTCCAGGAACAGGTGTTGCCGATTCCGATGAAGCTGGCGCGGCTGCAATGGCTGCGCAACCGCTGGGTGCAACCCTTGCGGGGGCTGTCCGGGCTGGAGATCATGCTGGGCGATGATCCGGCGACATTCGGCGCGATCACCAGCTTTCGCATCGCCGGCCACACCAGCACGGCCGACACTATCGCCATCACCGACACGCTGTTCACCCGCTACAACATCATGACCGTGCACCGGGTGGGGCTGGCGGATGGCGCCTGCGTGCGGGTGACGCCGGGGCTGTTCACCAAAGCGACGGATTGTGACCGGCTGGTGGCGGCGCTGAAGGATCTGGTGCCGCAGATCGCGCGCGGTTAGGCGTGCTCCCAGCCCAGCCGGGCGGGCAGCGAAACCGGCTGGCCAGCGAAGCTGAGCGACAGGCCAACGCCCGCACACACCCGGCCAATCGCGGTCACCGGCGGGCCAGCGGCGGGCGGCGGCGGGACACCGTCGGGCAGCGAAAACAGCAATTCATAATCGTCACCAGCCGTCACGCGGGCCAGCAGATCGTCCAGCGACGCGGCCGGGCGGGACAGCGGCACGGCCTCCAGATCGATCGCCAGCGCCACCCCGCTGGCTGCCGCCAGGCGCTGGGCATCGATCAGCAACCCGTCAGACACATCCATCCCGGCCGTGGCCACCCCGCCCAACGCCGCGCCGAGCGCGAGGCGCGGCGTCGGCCGGCGGAAACGGTTGAGCAAGTGCTTGTCAAACCGGGCTTTTCCCTGCGCGATGGCCAGGCCCAGGCCGGCATCGCCGATGCTGCCCGAGACGTACAGCACGTCCCCCGGCCGGGCGCCGGCGCGGCCCAGCGCCTTGCCCGGCTCGACCCAGCCGATGGCGGTCAGCCCCAGCACGGCGCGGTCAAGCCCGGTGACGGTATCGCCACCCCACAGGGAAACATTGAATGTTTCCAAGGCCCTGGCCAGCCCGGCCACGAAGGCTTCGCGCCAGGCGTCGTCCTCGGCGGCTGACAGCCCCAGCCCGAGCAGCACCCCGGCCGGAGTCGCCGCCATCGCCGCCAGGTCCGACAGGTTCACCGCCAGCAGCTTCCACGCCACGTCAGACGGCGGATCGCCGGGCAGATAATGCACACCGGCGGCCAAAATATCGTGTGTAAACACCAGGTTGCGCCCCAGCGGCGGGGTCCAGACCGCTGCGTCATCAACCAATCCGCGCGCCGCGCTGTTGATGGCCAGGGGCGCAAGCAGGCGGGCGATGAAGTCCCGCTCCGCCATGCCGGTCAGCCGCGCACCCGGCGCGCCACAGCATCCAGCAAGCCATTGACGAACTTGGCTTCCTTCTCGTCGTGGAAGGCGTGGGCGACATCGACATATTCGTTGATCACGGTCGCCGCCGGCACGTCCGCCCGCGCCACCAGTTCATACACCGCAGCGCGCAACAAGGCCCGCATCGGGCGATCGAGCCGGTTCAGCGACCAGCCTTGCGCCAGGCCCGCGCTGATCAGTTCGTCCAGCTCAGCCTGGCGGGCGGCGACGCCGGCCACGACATCGTCGAAGAATGGTTCATCGGCGGCAAGATATTCAGCGCCCTCGATTTCCTGGCCCAACCGGTGGGTGTGGAACTCGGTCAGCAGCTTGGGCACGGTCTCGCCGCGCATCTCGAGCTGATACAGGGCCTGCACGGCGGCGAGGCGGGCCGCCGAGCGGCCGCGATAGTCTGGAATGCTGGTCACGGCGCGGCCTTACGCCATAGTGCGCGGCCCCGGCAAGCGGCGCAACTTGTCCCAGTTTCATACAGGCTTTTCCACAGGGCTGCCCACCGCGAAATTTGCCGGCCCGCCTTGGCTTTGCCCCGGCGTTGCGCGATGGAAGCCGCCATGGTCAGTCTCCCTCCCTCGATCACCCCGTTGCGCCTTGTCGACGGTGGTCCGGGCACGCCGACCCTGCCGCAGAATCTGGAAGCCGAAGCCGCCCTGCTGGGCGCGTTGATGATCGACAATCGGCTGGTCGAAGATGTCATCACCAAGCTGAAGGCCGAGCATTTCGCCGATCCGCTGCACGGGCGCATCTACGCCGCGATCCTGACGCTGTCGGCGCGCGGCATGGCGGCGACTCCGGTGACCCTGAAGCCGATGTTCGAGGCTGATCCGGCGATGGCCGAACTGGGTGGCCCCGGCTATCTCGCCAGCCTGACCCAGAATGGCGCGGCGCTGCTGGCGGCACGGGATTTTGCCAGCCAAATCTACGACCTTGCCCTGCTTCGGGAGCTGATCCGCGTTGGCCGCGACATGGTCACCGAGGCTAGCGACACCAGCCGCGACATCGCGCCGATCAGCCAGATCGAAGCCGCCGAAATGGCGCTCTACAAGGTGGCGGAAGCCGGCGAGGTGCAGGGCGCGGTCAAGACCTTCCGCGAGGCCGCTCTTGAGGCTGTCGCCCAGGCCGATCGCGCCAAACGGTCGGGCGGGCATTTGTCGGGCTACACCACCGGCCTGACAGGCCTCAATGAGAAGATGGGCGGCCTGCACAAGTCCGACCTCCTCATCCTCGCTGGCCGCCCGGCGATGGGGAAGACCAGTCTTGCCACCAACATCGCCTTTTCCTGCGCCCAGCGTTTCGCGCAGGACAAGGCCCGCGGCATCGAGCCGGAAAAGTCCTCCGGCGCGCCGGTGGCCTTCTTCAGCCTCGAAATGTCGGCCGACCAGCTCGCCACCCGCATCCTGGCCGAACAATCGGAAGTGAACGGCGAGTCGCTCAGGATGGGCAAGATTTCCGACGAGGATTTCACCCGCCTCGCCCGCGCCTCCTCGGAGCTTTCGGCGCTGCCGCTGTGGATCGACGACACACCCGGTCTGTCCATCGCCGCGCTGCGCACCCGCGCCCGCCGCCTGAAACGCCAACACGGCATCGGGCTGATCGTCGTCGACTATCTCCAGCTGCTCTCCGGTTCCAAGACCAGTGGCAGCGACAACCGCGTGCAGGAGATTTCCGAGATCACCCGCGGCCTCAAGACCCTGGCAAAGGAATTGAACGTGCCTGTGATCGCGCTGTCGCAGCTGTCGCGCGCCGTCGAGAACCGGGAGGACAAGCGGCCGCAGCTGGCCGACCTGCGCGAATCCGGCACCATCGAGCAGGATTCGGACATCGTCATGTTCGTCTATCGCGAGGAATATTATCACAACCTCAAGCAGCCCGATCCCGAAGAGGCGGACAAGCACATCAAGTGGCGGGAAAAGGCCGAGAAAATCTTTGGCCTTGCCGAGGTGATCATCGCCAAGCAGCGCCACGGCGCCACGGGCACGGTGCCGCTGACCTTCATCAAGCAGTTCACCAAATTCGCCGACCGTGCCGAAGGCGAGTTCGGCGGCCCGGGCTATTGACGCAGGCGCTGCGCCAAAGCCGCTGAAAACCCCGTCATTTCGCCACTATCGACAGGCGGAGCGAGGGCGCATCGCACAGCATGATCGTCATCACCTCTGGTCAGCCGGCAATTGGCCTGCCAGAGTTGCATGACGCCACGCAAATGGGGGAAGCAGGGTCCGATGAACTGGGCTGAAAATGGTCCGACGCGCCGCGAGGTCCTGCGCGCCATTGGCATGATGGCTGGCACCGCCGTGCTGTATCAGGCGATGGAGGTGCTGGGCCACGCCAAGGAAACCCAATTCGCTGGCCCGCCCAATCTGCAGGGCGCCCGGCCGGGAACCAAGGTGATCGTGCTCGGCGCCGGTCTGGCTGGCATGCTGGCCGCCTATGAACTGGGCAAGGCCGGCTATGACGTGCAGATCCTTGAATACAACAACCGCCCCGGCGGGCGGAACTGGTCGCTCTATGGTGGGGACACCTATACCGAACTCGGCGGCGCTACCCAGAAGGTCGGCTTTGCGCCCGGCAATTATCTCAATCCCGGCCCTTGGCGCATCCCCTATCACCACCGCGCGCTGCTGCATTATTGCAAGAAGTTCGGCGTTGCGCTGGAGCCGTTCATCCAGATGAACCAGCAGGCGCTGGTGCACTCGGCCAAGGCGTTCGGCGGCAAGCCGATGCGCTATCGCGAGCTGCACGCCGATTGGGACGGCAATGTTGCCGAACTGCTGTCGAAAGCGATCGACAATCGCGGCCTCGACAGCGTGCTGACCAAGGACGACGCAGACCGGCTGCGGCTGGCGCTGCGCGAATGGGGCGCGCTCGATCAGGACTTCAAATACACCAAGAACTACCGCTCCTCCCGCCGTCGCGGCTTCGAACGCGCCCAAGGTGGCGGCGTGCTCGGTGAGCCGATCCCGTCCGAACCCTATCCGTTCAAGGACATCATGGATTCAGGCATCTGGCGGGTCGTGGCCCAGCACATGAACCTCGATCACCAGCATTCGATGTTCCAGCCGGTGGGCGGCATGGGCATGATCGGCCGCGGCTTTGCCAAACAGGTCGAAGGCAAGATCCGCTTCAACCAGAAGGTGACCAGCATCAGCCAGCAGGGCGGCAAGGTGACGGTGACCCACACCGACACCGGCAGCGGCGTCACCGGCACCACCGAAGCGGATTATTGTGTCTGCACCATCCCGCTGTCCGTGCTCAGCCAGATCGACGTCGATTGCTCGCCCGGTCTTGATGCCGCCATCCACGCCGTGCCCTATTCCAACTCGGTGAAGGTCGGCCTCGAGTTCAAGCGCCGCTTCTGGGAAGAGGAAGAGGCGATCTATGGCGGGATCAGCTTCACCGACCGCGAGATCAGCATGATCTCCTATCCGTCGGGCAAGCTGCACAGCGATGGCCCGGCGGTGATCCTGGGCGCCTACACCTTCGGGCCGGCCAGCTACAAATTTGCCGGTATGCCACCCGAGGAGCGCATCGCCCGCGCGCTGGAGCAGGGCAGCGTCTTCCACCCCGGCCGCTACAAGGAAGAGTTCATCGGCGGCGCCACCGTGGCGTGGAGCCGGTCGCCCTTCACCCTGGGCTGCTGCGCACAGTGGAACGAGGACACCCGCAAGGAACATTACCAGACGCTGGTCGCCGTCGATAACCGGCTGGTGCTGGCCGGTGAGCATGCCAGCTATGTCGGCTGCTGGATGGAAGGCGCGATCCTGTCGTCGCTCGATGCCATCACCCGTCTGCACAAGCGCGCGCTGGAGGCCTGATCAATGCGTTTCGTCCTGCTTGCCGTAACGCTGACCCTTGGCCTTATCGCCGGCCCGGCGCTGGCCCAGAAGCCGGCCAAACCGGCCCCCACGCCGCATCCGGGAGCCGAGGTCTATCAGAACATCTGCCAGGCCTGTCACATGGCCAATGCCATGGGCGGTGAAGGCGCCGGCCGCATCCCGGCGCTGGCGAAGAACGGCGCGCTGGAAGCCGCCGCCTATCCGATCATGGTGGTGACCGGCGGCAAGGGCGCCATGCCCTGGTTCCGCGGCCTGTTGACGGACCAGCAGATTGCCGACGTCATCAACTATGTCCGGACCAATTTCGGCAATAAATACAAAGACAAGGTGACGCCGGCCCTGGTCGCCGAACTGGGCGTGCCGGCGCCGAAGGGCGGCAACCGCGAGCAGTGAGGGCGGCGGCTCCTCCCCATGGGGAGGAGCCGGGCTGGCTCATTTGGCGAAATAATAGGCGTATGCCGGTGAAGTCAGGAACGGTTCCAGCCGTTCGGCCAGCACCAGGGTGCGGAACAGTTCGGCAGCTTGCCTGTACATGCCGGCTTCGAAGAAATTGTCCCCGACCTGGGCCTTGTATAGCGCCATTTGTTCCTCGGTGACGCGGGTGATCAGGGCGACGTCCACCGCTTCGCCGCTGTCCAGCGTGGCGCCGTGGGTGCGCCATTGCCACAGCTGGGTGCGGCTGATCTCGGCCGTGGCGGCATCCTCCATCAGATTGTGCAGCGGCACCGCGCCCTGGCCACGCAACCAGGCCGCGACATAGCCTATGCCGACATTGATGTTGTTGGTCAGCCCCGCCAGCGTGCGCGGGCCGGTCGGCGGCGTCACCAGATCATCGAACGTCGCTTCGCCGGCCGGTATCACGTGCAGCTGGTTGGGCGTCGGCATCAGCCGGTCAAACACCTCGCGCGCCACGCTGACCAGGCCGGGATGGGCGACCCAAGTGCCATCATGGCCCAGCTTCGCCTCGCGCTCCTTGTCGGCGCGCACGGCGGCAAAGGCCTTCTCGTTGGCAGCCTCGTCGTCCTTCACCGGGATGAAGGCGCTCATGCCGCCCATGGCGTGGGCGCCGCGGCGGTGGCACACGCGCACCACATGCGCGGCATAGGCGGCCATGAACGGCACCGTCATCGTCACTGCGGCGCGATCCGGCAGCAGCTTGGTGTGATCTGCCTGGAAGGTCTTGATATAGCTGAAGATATAGTCCCACCGGCCGCAGTTGAGCGCGGTGATGTGGTCGCGCAGTTCATAGAGGATTTCCTCGGCCATGAAAGCGCCGGGCAGCGTTTCGATCAGCACGGTGGCGCGGATGGTGCCCAGCGGCAGACTGAGCATCGACTGAGCGGTGATGAAAAGATTGTTCCACAGCCGCGCCTCCAGGCTGTGCTCCAGCTTGGGCAGGTAAAAGTAGGGCCCGCTGCCCCTGGCCAGCAGCGTGTGCGCATTGTGGAAGAAATAGAGACCGAAATCGAAGATCGCGCCGGCGACGCGCTGGCCATCGACGATCAGGTGCGCCTCATCGAGATGCCAACCGCGCGGCCGGCAGATCAGCACGGCGGTCTTGTCGTACAGCCTGTAGCTTTTGCCCTTGTCCTCAAGGCTGATCGTGCCGGCCGCCGCATCACGCAGATTGACCTGGCCCTGCACCATCACGTCCCAGGTCGGTGCCGAGGCGTCTTCCAGGCAGGCCATGAAGCACTGCGCGCCGCTGTTGAGTGCGTTGATCACCATCTTGCGATCACACGGCCCGGTGATCTCCACCCGGCGGTCAGTGAGATCGGCCGGGGCGGGGCGAACCTGCCACGAACGATCATCGCGGATCGCCGAATATTCCGGCGCAAAGCCGATGAAGCCGTCCTCATTGGTCCAGGTCTGGCGCTGCGCCCGAGCGCGCAGCAGGCTCTGCCGCGTCGGCTCATACATGCGGTGCAGCTGCGCGACGAAGGCCAGTGCCTCGGGGGTGAGGATGGTCTCGTAACCGGGCTGCATCGCGCCCTTGATCTCGACGCCCTGGAGAACCGGGTTGCTGGTCATGAAAGGCCTTTCATTCGTCGGTGAAGCGGAAGGGGGTGAGCACGCGCTGGCGCTCGTCGAAGGCAAGATGGGCGCCGGCCGGCGGGGCACCGCGCTGGCGGCAGGCCGCGCGGTGGCAGGCAGCGCAGCCGGGTCCGATCGGCGTGGTCGGGCCGTTCAATTCCAGGCCGGCGCTCCACGACAAGGCGCCAGCGTGGGCGACGTCGCAGCCGATGCCGATGGCAAAGCCGGGGCGCGGCACCCCCCAGGGCAGGGCAGCGGTGCGGATGGTGCGGGCGATGGTGAGAAAGCGCTGGCCGTCTTCCAGTTCGACCAACTGGCGGCGGATTTCGCCAGGCCGATCAAAGGCGTGATAGACGTGCCACAGTGCGCAGCCGCCAGCGACCGGCAGCGGTGATGGGCCGGGGGCGAAGCGCTTGGAGACCATGCCGGCGCGGTCCACGCGCAGGAAGAAGAAAGGCACGCCGCGCGCGCCGGGGCGGTGCAGCGTGGTGAGCCGATGCGCCACCTGTTCGAGGCCACGGCCAAAGCGCGCCTGCAGCAGTTCGACGTCATAGCCGGTGGCCTCGCAGGCGGCGAGGAAACGCGCGTAAGGCATCAGCGTGGCGGCGGCGGCGTATTTGGCCATGGCGACGGTGGCGGCGCGGGCGTCGAGCGGATCACTGATGCCGGCGCCGGCGATGGTGGCGGCAATTTCCGCCTTCAGTTCGATCAGCACCAGTTGCACGGCAGCGGCAAAGCCCCGGCTGGCGGCATCCAATGACTCCGACAATTGCAGCTGGCGCGAATGGAGATCGAGCCGGCGCAAATGGCCCGGCATAACCTCCAGCGGCAGCGCCCGCACGGTGATGGCGTGGCGGGCGCGCAGCCGCTCGACCACGGCGGCGTTGAGATCCGGGCCGGACAGGCGCAGTTCGTCGGCCAGCTTTTCCGCCGCCTCGTCGAGCGCGGGAAAATGATTGCCCGCGGCATCGATCATCTGCGTGACGGCGGCAATGGGGCCGGGTGGTGGCGGTTCCGGCCCGGTGGCCGGCGTGGCGGCAGCGAGGCGCAGCAGCGCATGGGCGATGGCCGGTGCGCGAGCGGCGAGGTCGCGCAGCTCGCTCCTGGGCACGTCGATGCCGATCAGCCGCGGATCAGTGAACAGCTTTGACAGGTCATCGACCAGCTCGCCCTCGTCATCTCCAGTCAGGCCACGGATATCGAGGTCGTAATTCTGGGCGAGCTTGAGCAGGAAACTGGCCGACAGCGGGCGCTGATCACGCTCGATCAGGTTGAGGTAAGACACGGAAACCCCAAGATCATTGGCCATCCGCGTCTGCGTGAGCCCGCGGGCATTGCGCAGCCGGCGCACGCGCGCGCCGGCGAAGATCTTGCGGCCGTTGCCCAGGGATTCGGGCAGGGCGGGCGAGGCGGGCAAGTCTGTCAATATTTTTACAACTTCACAGCCTCATCCGGCGAAACTGGCACATTTACACACGATTCTTTGACTGAATCGGGTTGACCGGGCGGTAGCCCAAGCGCAGGGCGTTGACAAGTTTTACCGGCAGGGCGCGCCAGTGACCTTGCCAAAATGTCAGCGCAAGAGGAGTGGGCGATGGGCTATCAATCCGAAATCAAGGCTGCTGCCGCCGACGTGACCGGCAAGCTGGGCTGGGAATCGATCAGCGCCGAAAGCGTGGCGCGCATGCGCCTGCAGAACCGCTTCCAGACCGGACTCGACATCGCGCGCTACACCGCTGCCATCATGCGCCGCGACATGGCCGCCTATGATGCCGATCCGGGTGCCTACACCCAGTCGCTGGGCTGCTGGCACGGCTTCATCGGCCAGCAGAAGCTGATCTCGATCAAAAAGCATTTCGGTACCACCGACAAGCGCTACCTCTATCTGTCGGGCTGGATGATCGCCGCGCTGCGCAGCGAATTCGGCCCGCTGCCCGACCAGTCGATGCACGAGAAGACCAGCGTGCCGGCCCTGATCGAGGAGCTCTACACCTTCCTGCGCCAGGCCGACGCCCGCGAACTGGGCGGCCTGTTCCGCGACCTGGATGCCGCCCGAAAGGCTGGCGATGCCGTGAAGGCCAAGGCCATCGAGAACCAGATCGACAATTTCCAGACTCACGTGGTGCCGATCATCGCCGACATCGATGCCGGTTTCGGCAACGCGGAAGCCACTTATCTGCTCGCCAAGAAGATGATCGAGGCCGGCGCCTGCGCGCTGCAGATCGAGAACCAGGTGTCCGATGAAAAGCAGTGCGGCCACCAGGACGGCAAGGTGACCGTGCCACACGAGGACTTCGTCGCCAAGATCCGCGCCATCCGTTACGCCTTCCTGGAACTGGGCGTGGAAGACGGCATCATCGTCGCTCGCACTGACAGCCTTGGCGCTGGCCTCACCAAGCAGATCGCCTTCAGCCGCGAGCCGGGCGACATTGGCGACCAGTACAACAGCTTCCTTGATTGCGAGGAAATCGACGTTGGCCAGGTCGGCAATGGCGACGTCGTCATCAGCCGCAATGGCAAGCTGCTGCGTCCGAAACGGCTGGCGTCCAACCTGTTCCAGTTCCGCGCGGGTTCGGGGGAGGATCGCTGCGTGCTCGACTGCATCAACAGCCTGCAGAATGGCGCCGACCTCCTGTGGATCGAGACGGAAAAGCCGCACATCGGCCAGATCGCCGGCATGGTGAACCGCATCCGCCAGGTCATCCCCAATGCCAAGCTGGTCTACAACAATTCACCCAGCTTCAACTGGACGCTGAATTTCCGTCAGCAGGTCTATGATGCGTGGGTGGCGGCCGGCAAGGACGTGAGCGCCTATGACCGGGCTAGGCTGATGAGCGTCGATTATGATGGCAGCGAGCTGGCCGCAGAAGCCGACGAACGCATCCGCACCTTCCAGCGCGATGCGGCGCGCGAGGCCGGCATCTTCCACCACCTGATCACGCTGCCGACCTATCACACGGCGGCGCTGTCCACCGACAATCTGGCGAAGGAATATTTCGGCGACGCTGGCATGCTGGGTTATGTGAAGAACGTGCAGCGCGCCGAGATCCGCCAGGGCATCGCCTGCGTGAAGCACCAGAACATGTCGGGTTCCGACATTGGCGATGATCACAAGGAATATTTTGCCGGGGAGGCCGCGCTGAAGGCTGGTGGCGTGCATAACACGATGAATCAGTTTGCCGCGTAGCGCGGCGCGCAAATAGCGGAGCTATTTGCCGACTCGCGCAAGCGCGGACGGCGAGCGAAAAAGGCGGCTCTCAAGCCGCCTTTTTTGACTCGTTCGACGGCGTGGCTTTGCCGCGCACTTCTCGCCTTCTTCCTTGGCGCAGAAGGGGACTCGGCGGCTCCGCCGCCGGCCGCGCCCAGTCGGGCAGAATCCGGCGCGTAATCTACGCCCCCACCCCCAACCCCTCCCGCAAGCGGGAGGGGAGCCGTGTCACCGCACGTTCGCCCGCCAGCGCGCGATCACCCGGCCCAGCATGTCGCTATCGTCGCCGGTCTTCACCCACAGTTCGCTGAACACCGGGTCGTCGCTCATCGGCCGCTTGGCGGCTTCCAGTTCATCCAGCCGCACCCGGATCGGCGCCGGCACGCCCTCGCCGGAGATGATGCATTCGCGGTTGCGCAGCGCCGGGATGGCTTCCAGCAGGCTGCGGCCGCCCTCGGGCAGGGCCGCCTTGACGAAATCCTGGTCGCGCTCATTGTTGAGGCGCAGCGAGACGATGGTGCCGCACTGGGAAAGCGCGCCTTCGGCGAGGTCAGACGGGCGCTGGGTAACGAGGCCCAGCGACACGCCATATTTGCGCCCTTCCTTGGCGATGCGTTCCAGCACGTCGCGCACCGGCGAGCGCAGCGAGATGGCGCGATTGGGGATATAGCGGTGGGCTTCCTCGCAAATCAGCACCACCGGGCGGCGGCGTTCCCCGCGCGACCAGACGGCGAAATCGAAGACGATGCGGCTGAGCACGGAAACGACCGCGGTGACGATACTGGTCGGCACGCCCGACAGGTCGATCACCGAGATGGGCTTGCCATCCACCGGCAGGCGCAGCATCCGGGCGATGAAATCGGCCATGGTGTCGTTGGAATAGCGCCGGTCGAACATGAACTGCTGGCGCGGATCGCGCATCACCTGGTCCAGCTTGTTCTTGATGCGGATATAGTTGGTGGCGTTCTGGGCTTCCGACATCTTGCCCATCTCGCTCTGCAGCGCATCGCTGAGGTTGGAGAGCAGATATGGGATGGGCGTATCGGTGGTGACGGCGCCGAGGCCTTGCGCATAGACCGACTTGGCCCGCGCCATCTGCAGGCAGCGCGCCAGGATATCGCGGTCCATGTCGCGCGCGGCGCCTTCGCTGGTCAGCAGCACCTCGCAATGTTCCTCGAAGTTCAGCAGCCAGTAGGGCAGTTCCAGATTCTCGACGTTGAACACCATGCCGGTGTTCTCGAACGCCTTGGCATATTCGCCGTGCGGATCGATCATCACGACATGGCCTTCGGGGGCCTTTTCGATGATGCGGTGCAGGATCAGCGCGGTGGAGGTGGATTTGCCGGTGCCGGTCGAGCCGACAATGGCGAAATTCTTGGACAGGAAGGTATCGAAGAACACGGCGGCGCGCACGTTGGCGGTGGGATAGACAACCCCCACCTGGATGTGCGGGCGATCATCGCCGGAGAACACCCGCGCGGCTTCCGGGCTGGTCATCGGATAGGCCAGGCTGCCGGCGCGCGGATAGGTGCCGACACCGCGGCTGAAGCCGGTGATGCTGCGATCAGGCCCGATCGCCGCTTCGCCGACCAGATCGACCTCGGCGACGGCAACGCTGTCCTGCCAAGTGATGCCGCGCAGCGTGGCGACGACCCAGCGGCTGCCGGATTCAACCTTGATCAGGCTGCCCAGCATGCCGGCCGCGGCGATCACTGCATCGGGATTGTCCTTCAGGCTGGCGGCGGCGGCAATATCGATGCGCAAGCGCAGGTGGCCGGCGCTGACGCCCACCACTTCACCGATCACCGTTTCCTCGTGCATGGCGTATCACTCCCTCGCGCTGCCCGATGTGCCCCGATTTGGGTTAAGATTGGCTTACACCCCCGATGATTTGCCGAGTTTGCACTGGCGCGGCTGCCGGTCCACCATGGCGAAAATTGGGGAGAAGAGCATCATGACCGGCATGTACCCGCACACGATCGTGGCCGAAGGGCTGGAGTTCCCGGAGGGGCCGGTGGCCATGGCCGATGGCAGCGTGCTGGTGGTGGAAATCCGCCCCGGCCGCATCACCCGGATCCACCCCGATGGCCGCAAGGAGACGGTGGCAACGCCGGGCGGCGGCCCCAACGGCATGGCGGTGGGGCCGGATGGCGCGCTCTATGTCTGCAACAATGGCGGGTTCGAGTGGTACGAGCAGGATGGCATTCTGCTGCCTGGCAACGCCGCGGCCGATTATTCCACGGGCCGCATCGAGCGCATCGACATCGCCACCGGGCAGGTGGATCGCCTGTACGACAGCTGCGACGGACACCGGCTGTCAGGCCCCAACGACATCGTGTTCGACGCCCATGGCGGCATGTATTTCAGCGATCTCGGCAAGCATTTCGATCACCACAGCGAGCATGGCGGCATCTTCTATGCCCTGCCCGATGGCTCGAAGATCAGCCGGCTGATCAGTGGCCCGGATTGCAACGGCATCGGCCTGTCGCCCGATGGCCGCACCCTCTATGCCGCGTCCACCGTGCGGCGGATCATCATGGCGTTCGATGTCGTGGCGCCCGGCGTGCTGGCGCCGGAGCCGCTGCCGGCGGTGCCGGGCCGTTTTGTCACCAGCTGGTCGAACAAGACCTATCTCGATTCGCTGGCGATCGAAGCCAACGGCAATATCGCGCAGGCGACGCTGATCGAGAATGCAGGCGTGACCAGCGTCGATCCGGCCACGGGCGCGCAGGAATTTTTCCCGTTCCCCGATCTGCTCACCACCAACATCTGCTTTGGCGGGGATGACATGATGGACGCCTGGGTGTGCCTGTCGACCACTGGCAAGCTCGCCAAGTGCCGCTGGCCGCGGCCGGGGCTCAAGCTCAACTATAACGCATGATCCTGAGGGCCAACGGACTGGACTTTGCCTGCGATGTCGCCGGTGAAGGCCCCGACGTGGCGCTTTGCCTGCACGGCTTCCCGGAATCGCGCTTTTCCTGGCGGTTCCAATTGCCTGTTTTGGCGGCGCAAGGCTGGCAGGCGGTGGCGCCCGATATGCGCGGCTATGGCCAGTCCAGCCGGCCGACTCCAACCTATGATGGCAAGACCGCCTATCACATCGATCATCTCGTCGACGATGTGGTGGGGATGTTCGACGCCCTGAAACCACGCCGCAAATTGCTGGTGGCGCATGATTGGGGGGCGCTGGTCGCGTGGGTGGTGGCGATGCGGCGCGCGGTCGATCTCGATGGCTTGATCATCATGAACGTGCCGCACCCGACGGTGTTTGCCGATCTGATCAGCCATTATTGGCCGCAGCGTTTGAAGAGCTGGTATGTGCTGTTCTTCCAGATCCCATGGCTGCCCGAGTATCTGCTCCGCCAGAATCGCGCTGAGGGGATCGCCAAGGCGTTCCTCAACATGGCGGTGGAAAAGGGCGCGTTCCCGCCTGAGGTGCTGGAGGTCTACCGCCAGAACGCCCTCATCCCTGGCGCACTGACGGCGATGATCAACTATTATCGCGCCAATCTGAAGTTGCTGGCGGAAACCAGCCCGCCGATCAGCGTGCCGACGCTGATGCTGTGGGGCGAACAGGATACGGCGCTCGATGTGAAGCTGACCGAAGGCTATGGCCCCCACGTGCAGGATTTCAGCCTGGTGCACTTCCCGAACGTCTCGCATTGGGTGCAGCAGGAGGCGCCGGGACCGGTGAACGCGGCGATGCTGGACTGGTTGCAGGCAAAGGGGCTGGCCCGCGCCTAGTGCGCATCCCCCCACGACGCGCCTTGGCCGATCTCGACGCCCAGCGGCACCGAAAGGTCCACCAGTGGCCGGTGGGCGTTGGCCATCACGTCGCGGATCACCGGCTGCACAGCCTCCACTTCGGCCTGAGGCACCTCGAACACCAGTTCATCGTGCACCTGCAACAGCATCTTCGTGCCCGTCAGCCCCGCCGCCTTCAGCGCGCTAGGCATCTGCACCATCGCTCGCTTGATGATGTCGGCGGCGGTGCCCTGCACGCGGGCGTTGACGACGGCGCGTTCGGCAAAGGCGCGCTCGCCCTGGTTCTTGGAGAGGATCAGCGGCGCGTGGCATTTGCGGCCGAACAGCGTCGTCACGAAGCCGGCATCCTTCGCAAACGCGATGGTTTCGGCCATGTAGTTGCGGATGCCCGGAAAGCGGCTGAAGTAGAGCTCGATGTAACGCGCCGCCTCGCCGCGATCGATGCCCAGCCGCTGCGCCAGGCCAAAGGCGGAAATGCCGTAGATGATGGAGAAGTTGATCGTCTTGGCCCGGGCGCGGGTGTCGCGATCGACGTGGCCAAAGACCTCCTTGGCTGTCAGCGCGTGCACGTCCTCACCCGCGGCATAGACCGATTTCAGTTCCGGCACGTCGGCGATATGGGCGACCAGCCGCAATTCGATCTGGTTATAGTCCGCCGCCATGATGACGTTGCCGGGTGCAGCGACAAAGGCATGGCGGATGCGCCGGCCCAGTTCGGTGCGGATCGGGATATTCTGCAGATTGGGGTCGTTGGACGAGAGCCGCCCGGTCGAGGTGGCGGCAAGGTGGAAATTGGTGTGCACCCGGTCAGTCGCCGGGTTGATCTGGGCCTGCAGCGCGTCGGTGTAGGTGGATTTCAGCTTCGAATGCTGGCGCCAATCGAGGATTTTCTGGGCAATGGGTGCGCCCTCTTCGGCCAGCCGCTCCAGCTCGCTGGCGTCGGTGGTCCATTGGCCGGTCTTGCCCTTCTTGCCGCCCTTGTAGCCCAGCTTGTCGAACAAGATCTCGCCCAGCTGCTTGGGGCTGCCGATGGTGAACGGCCCACCGGCGAGCTCGTGGATCTCAAGTTCCAGCCGGCTGATCTCGGCCTCATAGAGTGCCGACAGGCGGGCCAGCTCGGCGCGGTCCACCTTGATGCCGGCCATTTCCATCTCGGCAATCACCGGGATCAGCGGGCGGTCCACCTGCTCGTGGATTTGGGTCACCTGTTCCTTCCACAGCCGGCGGCGGAAGCCCTGCCACAGCCGAAAAGTGACATCGGCATCCTCGGCGGCATAGTCGGTGGCGCGGCGCAGGTCGACTTCGGCGAAACTTTTCAGCCCCTTGGCGACATCCTTGTAGGCAATAGGCGTGTGGCCCAGATGGCGGGCGGAGAGATCGTCCATGCCGTGATTCCAGCGCCCGGCATCGAGCGCGTAGGAGAGCAGCATGGTGTCGTCATAGGGTGCCAGCACCGGCACGCCGTGGCGGGCCAGCACGATCAGATCATATTTCAAATTCTGGCCGATCTTCAGCACCGCCGGGTTGGCGAACAGCGGGTTCAGCCGGGCGATGGTCTCGGCGAGGCCCAGCTGCGGCGGCCGTTCGGCGAACATGCCGTCGCCAGTGCCGTGGGCGACGGGGATATAGCAGGCCTTGCCTGGCGCGGTGGCGAGGCTGATGCCCACCAGGTCGGCGCGCATCTGATCGGTGCTGGTGGTTTCGGTATCGACCGCCACCGCGCCGAGCCGCGTCGCCTCGGCAATCCACCAGTCCAGCCGGTCGAGTGTCGTCACCGTCTCGTAATCGGCGTGGATGAAAGCAACTTCGTCCTCCACCACGCTGGCGGTCGAGGGCCGATGCGTGTTGGGCGCCGGGCCGCTGGCGCCGCTGCTGCCCAGCTTGGCCAGCATGGCGCGGAAGCCGTGCTTTTTCAGGAAGGCCGCCAGCGGCTCATGCGGCGGCTCCTTGAGCGTGAGATCATCGAGCGGTGCCGGCAGCGGCAGGTCATCCTTGAGCTTGACCAGTTCGCGCGACAGCCGCGCCATGTCGATGCTGGCGGCCAGTGTCTCCTTCAGCTTGGGCTTCTTGATCGCCTCGATGTTGGCGATCACGCCTTCGACACTGCCATAATCGCGGATCAGTTCGGCCGCGGTCTTGGGGCCAACGCCCTTCACACCGGGGATATTGTCGGCGCTGTCACCCATCAGCGCCAGCACCTCGCCCACTTGCTCGGGCGGCACACCGAACTTCTCGATCACCTCGGCGCGATCGATGGTCTGGTTCTTCATCGTATCGAGCAGGTTGATGCCGGGGCTGACCAGCTGCATCAGATCCTTGTCGGAACTCACGATGGTGACGTTCATTCCCGCCGCCTGCGCCGCCATCGCGTAACTGGCGATGATATCATCGGCTTCCACCCCGGCCTGTTCGAAGCAGGGCACCGAAAAGGCCCGCACGGCATCGCGGATCAGCGGGAACTGCGGGATCAGGTCTTCCGGCGCCGGCGGGCGATTGGCCTTGTACTGATCATACATGTCGTTGCGGAAGGTGTGGCTGCCGGCATCGAGCACCACGGCCAGGTGAGTCGGCGCTTCCGCCTTGTTCAACTCCGCGATCAGTTTCCACAGCATGGCGGTGAAGCCATAGACGGCGCCGACCGGCGTGCCATTCGGGTCGGTCAAGGGCGGCAGCCGGTGATAGGCGCGGAAGATGAAGCTGGAGCCGTCGACGAGGTAGAGATGCTGGGCCATGGCGATGACCTAGCAGTGCGCGCCCGCAGACTCCATGGCCCGCCGGTCAGCAATCACGCCAGAACAGCCCATAATTTTCGGCATTGTTCATCGCCTTGGCCGGCTGGGCAGCAAAGCCGAGGCAGGTGCCGGGATCATAGCTATGATCCTCGGTCGCCAACACCTTGTGGGTCAACTCGTGATAGACAGTCCACGCCCGCTCCTCGGCCGGTGCCCCAAAGAAGCTGTTGGCGATATAGATCCGCATGCCGGAGCCGACGTGGCTCATCAGGCCACTGGCGCCCATCGGCCCAATCTCGCTGCGACGATCGGTCGGGAAGGCATAGGCATAGGTGCCGTCAAGTTCGAGGCCGTCATGCCCAACCGGCAGCAATTGCGGGTTATAGAGCGACTTGTATTCAACCTTCAGCTTGGCATCGATGCGATTGACGAAGGTGAGCGTGCGGTTGGGATCGCGCACGACAGCGGCCATCATGTTCAGATAGCGGAACAGGCGGGTCCGGTCGGCCGCGCCGAACCAGCGGGTCATCGCCGCACCGTCCTGCAGCGTGTTGCCCAACTTGGACGCCATCATGGTGTAGGCATCAGCCAGCACCTCCTGGGTGCCGGGCGAAAATCCTTCATAGCGCAGCTTCATGGTCTCTGTTCCCTTCTGCTCGCCTGCCGGCACAGGATAGGGAGGCAGACAACGAGTCGCCATGGATTTCTGCTCGGCTTTCTGGCAACGGGGCCACTATGCAGCCTTTCACCACGCTTTCCGGCCAGGCCATCCCGTTCGGCGCAGCAAACATCGATACCGATGTCATCATCCCGGCGCGCTTCCTGAAGACGATCAGCCGGCTCGGCCTAGGCAAGGGCGCCTTTTCGGCACTGCGCGAGAATCCCGACAATGTGTTCGACGCGAACGCCGGCGCGCCGATCCTGATTGCCGGGCATAATTTCGGCTGCGGCTCCAGCCGTGAACATGCGCCCTGGGCGCTGGCCGATCTCGGCATCCGCGTCGTCATCTCGCCGGGCTTTGCCGACATCTTTGCCGGCAATGCCTTCAAGAACGGCCTGCTGCTGGTGACCCTGCCGCAAGAGGCGGTGGACCGGCTGATGGAGGTGGCGCGCGAAGGCCAGCCCATCACCGTCGATCTGGAGAACCAGGTGGTGACGACGCCATTCCAGGACCGCTTCACCTTCCCGATGGACCCGTTCCGCAAGCAATGCCTGATCAGCGGGCAGGACGAGATTGGCCTCACCCTCGCCATGACCGATGGTATCGCCGCCCACGAAGCGCGTCTGGCGGCCGAGCGACCGTGGATCGCCGGCGCGGCCGCCCGCTGAACCCGTCGCCGCGCCTACGTCATTTGACGTAGATTTTCGGGATCATCCGGCATAGACTGCGACAGCCTGCCGCACCCGGCAGGATGGGGAGATGACCCATGCCACGAACTGCCCTGTTGCTGCTGGCGGCTGTTGCCGCGCCTGCGCTGGCCCAATCCACCATCACCGTTGCCAGCCATGCCGACCGTTACCCAAGCGTGCAGGTCGCCGTTGGCGATCTTGATCTGACCAGCGCCGACGGCCAGCGCCGCCTGGATGACCGGCTGATGCGCGCGGCAGCCCAGGTCTGCACCATGACCCGGCTGCGCGACCTGTCGGAATCGCGCCTGGTTGATCGCTGCCGCGCTGACACGCTGGCCCGCGCCCGCGCCGCCCGCGGCACCAGCATCGCCGATTGAGACACCCTGGGGAGGGTCGCCGGCCTGCCGCGCCTGCCGGTGCGGCAGGCCGGCTCGCATCCATGGCCAATTGACGATGTTGGCAGGCGTGGCGGTTGCCGGTAAGGGCTGGGCATGACCAAGACACTGCTGCTGTTGCCTGGGGATGGTATTGGCCCCGAAGTCACCACCGTTGCCCGCCGCGTTGCCGGCCGGCTGATCACGCAGGGCCTTGCCCTTGTCGTGGAGGAAGCTCCGTTCGGTGGCGCCAGCATCGACGCGCACGGCGTCCCGCTCACCGACGAGACGCTGACGCGCGCAAAGGCCGCCGATGCCGTGCTGATGGGCGCGGTGGGCGGCCCGAAATGGGCCGGCCAACCCTATGACAAGCGGCCTGAGGCTGGGCTGCTGGCCTTGCGCGCCGGCATGAATGTCTATGCCAATCTGCGCCCGGCCCGCTGCTTTTCGGCACTGGCCGATGCCTCGACGCTGAAGCGGGTGTTTGTCGATGGCCTCGATATATTGTTCGTGCGCGAGCTGACCGGCGGCGTCTATTTCGGCAGCCCCCGCGGTGTCGAAACCCTGCCCGATGGCCAACGCCGTGGGGTCAACACGCATGTCTATACCACCAGCGAGATCCACCGCGTCGCCCGCATCGCCTTCGAGCTGGCCCGCGCCCGCAAGGGTGAAGTCGTCTCGGCCGAAAAAGGCAATGTGATGGAAGCCGGCCTGATGTGGCGAGAGGATGTGCAGGCGCTGCGCGATGCTGAATATCCCGACATCAAACTCTCGCACATGCTGGCCGACAACATGGCGATGCAGCTGGTGCGCAACCCCAAGCAGTTCGACGTGATCCTGACCGACAATCTGTTCGGCGACATATTGTCGGATGAAGCCGGCATGCTCACTGGTTCGCTGGGCATGCTGCCGTCCGCTGCGATTGGCGATGCCGGCACGCCCGGCCTCTACGAACCCATCCATGGTTCCGCGCCGGATATCGCCGGCCGCGGTGTCGCCAATCCGTGTGCCGCGGTGCTCAGCCTGGCCATGGCGCTGCGTTACAGTCTGGGTGCACCGGCCCTTGCCGACAAGGTGGAGGCCGCCGTCGAGGCTGCGCTCGATGCCGGGGCGCGCACGCCTGACCTGGGCGGGACCATGACCACCACGGCCATGGGCGACGCGATTCTGGCGGGCCTTTGATCCGCAAGTTTCTCAGTCCTTTCGCCACCGGGCTGCTGTTCCTGGCGCCGGTGCTGCTGACGCTGATCCTGCTCAACTGGCTGTCCGGCTATCTGATCGCCGCATTGGGGCCGAACACGCCGCTGGGCTATGTGCTCGGCAAGGCCGGCATGTTCTTCACGCCCTCGCCGCTCGCTGCCTTCTGGACCGGGATCGGCATGGCGGCATTGCTGGTCTGGGTGATCGGCCTCGCGGTGCAGACGCGCTTTCGCCAGCGGCTGGAAGGCGGGCTCGACGGCCTGATCGCCCGTATCCCGGTGCTCGGCCCCCTGTATCGCCCGCTGGCGCAGTTCGTGCGGATGATGGGCTCCTCCCCCGGCGGCGAGATGAGTGGCATGTCGGTCGTCTCGGTCAGCTTCAGCAACCATGTCGAGGCGCTTGCGCTGCTCACCTCCCCGCGCATCCATGATTTCGGCCAGGGCCCGCGCTACCTGATCCTCATTCCTACCGCGCCAGTGCCGGTGGGCGGCGGCATGCTGTTCGTCGAGACCGGCCGGGTGAAACCGGTCCCTTCGATGGGCGTCGATGACCTGGCCAAGCTTTATGTGACGATGGGCACATTATCGGGCAGCGAGCGCGCATCATGAACCTGACCCTGCGGATCTTCCTGGCGTTGCTCGCCGGCCTGGTGGTCGGCGCGCTGCTGCCGGCAGATATCGGCGCGCCGCTGCTGCCGGTGACCGACGCCATCGGCAATCTGTGGCTGCAGGCGCTGCAGATGACGATCATCCCGCTGATCGCCGGGCTGTTGTTCACCGGCATTGCCCAATCGGTCGGTCAGGCCGGCGGCGGGCAAGTGGCGGGCAGAGCGCTGCTCACCTTCCTCGTGTTGCTGATCTTTTCGTCGGTCTGGTCGATGATTTTCGTGCCTTTGTTCCTCGATTGGTGGCCGGCGCCGGTGGAAGCGGCCGCGCAGATCGTTGCCAGCAGCAAGGGGAGCGCGGCGGCTGGCGACATCAAGATCGATCTTGGCCAGTGGCTGCTGTCGCTGGTGCCGGCCAATATCTTTGCCTCGCTGGCCAAGGGCGACATGCTGCCGGTCGTCAGCTTCATCGCCGTGTTCGCGCTGGCGGCGACCCGGCTGGATGATGAGCGGCGGCTCGGCCTCGTCCGCCTGTTCGACGCCGTGAAGGACGCCATGCTGGTCCTCGTCGGCTGGATTTTCGTCGTCGCGCCGCTGGGCGTGTTCGCGCTGGCCGTGAGTGTCGGCATCAAGGCCGGGCTGGGTGCCTTCGGCCTGCTCGGCCATTATATCGCCGTTCTCGTGTCGGTGCAGGTTGGCCTGATCATCCTCGTCTACCTGCTCGCCGTTGCCTTCGGCCGCGTCGGCCCGCTGGCCTTTGCCCGTGCCGCGCTGCCGGCGCAGGCGGTGGCAGTCTCCACCCAGTCCAGCATTGCCAGCCTGCCGGCCATCTTCAGCGGTGCCGCGCAGCTGGGGCTGCCAGAGGCCACGACGCGGGTGGTGCTGCCGCTGGCAGTGAGTATTTTCCGCATCACCTCGCCCTGCGCCAACATCGCTGTCGTGCTCTATTGTGGCCATCTCTATGGCATGGAGCATACGGCGCTGGCCTATCTGGGGGCGCTGCTGGCCGCGCTGGTGGCGGCGGTGTCCACCGGTGGGCTTCCGGGGTCCATCACCTTCCTCGCTGCCTGCGTGCCCATCGCCAATGCCATGGGCGTGCCGGTCGCCGTGCTGCCCGTGTTGCTGGCGGTCGAACTGGTGCCCGACGTGTTCCGCACGCTGGGCAATGTGACGACCGACCTGGCGGTGACCGCCATCCTGAGCCGGAAACGCTGAGGAGCCACAGATGGAGCTGCCGCATTTCGCCCTGGATGAATGGCTGTCGTCCTACAATTTTGCGACGCCGCCGATCGAATTTGACCTGGCGTCGAGCACCGGCCCCGGCTTTACGGTGGCCGAACTGGCGGCGCTGGGCGGCGGCCTCGACCTCGGGGATATCGCCCTCAGCTACGCACCGGCGCAAGGCTCGGCCGCGGTGCGGGCGGGCGTGGCGGCCCTGCACGACGCCGATCCGGACTGGGTGGTGATGGCCACCGGCGCGTCCGAAGCGCTGGCGATCATCCTGTGCCTGGCCAGCGAACCCGGCGCCAATATCGTCATCCCCGATCCCGCCTATCCGGCTTATGAAGGCATGGCGCAGGCGTCAGGCTTGGCGACGCGGTCCTACGCCATGCAGGGCGCCACCGGTTTCAGCCTGGATCCCGAGGCCATACTGGCGGCCGTGAACGACGCAACCCGGCTGGTCCTGCTCAACACGCCGCACAATCCGACCGGCGTGGTGATGCCGCGGCCGGTAATCGCGACTTTGGCGGCGGCGCTGGCGGAACGGTCGATCCCGCTGCTGATCGATGAAGTCTATCACCCGCTCTATTTCGGCGCACCGCAGGCTTCGGCCGCCGGCATTCCCAATGTCGTGGTAATCAGCGACCTGTCGAAGGCGATGTCGCTGCCCGGCCTGCGCACCGGCTGGATCATCGAGCCCGACCCGCAGCGCCGCCGCGCCATGATCAATGCCCGCAGCCACTTCACCATCAGCGGCTCGCCGGTGCTGGAGCGGCTGGCCACCCACGCCCTCATCAACCGGCACGCCATTCTGGCGCGGCTGCGGCAGGTGGCCGACCGAAACCGGGCGCAGCTGGCCGCCCTGATCGACCAGTCGGGTGGGCAACTGGCATGGACCCCGCCCGCTGGCGGCACCACCTGCTTCCCCTGGTTCAGCGACGGCCGTGACAGCCGGCCCTTCTGCGCGGCGCTGGCCGCGGCCGGCGTGCTGGTCGCGCCCGGCGACTGTTTCGGCCACAAGGCGCACATGCGGATCGGCATAGCCCACCAGGCGACCGGCTTTGACGCGGCGCTGGAACGGTTCGTGGCCCTGCTTTGATGTGCTTGGCTCTGGACTCTGCGGCCTGATGCGGTAACAGCCGCAGCCCAAGGAGCTGAACATGGGTTACAAGGTCGTTGTCGTCGGCGCCACCGGCAGTGTCGGGCGCGAAATGATGAACATTCTGGCGGAACGCCAGTTCCCGCTGGACGATATCGCGGCGGTCGCCTCGTCACGCTCCACCGGCGACATGGTCGAGTTCGGCGAGACCGACCGCATGATCAAGGTGCAGAATATCGAGCATTTCGATTTCACCGGCTGGGACATCGCGCTGTTCGCCGCCGGTTCCGGCCCGGCAAAGATCTATGCCCCCAAGGCCGCGTCGCAGGGCTGTGTGGTGATCGACAACAGCAGCCTGTTCCGCATGGAGCCGGACGTGCCGCTGATCGTGCCGGAGGTGAACCCGGAGGCGATCGACGGTTATAAAAAGCGCATGATCATCGCCAACCCCAACTGCTCGACGGCGCAGATGGTGGTGGCGCTGAAGCCGCTGCACGACGCCGCCATCATCAAGCGCGTGGTGGTGAGCACCTACCAATCGGTGTCGGGCGCCGGCAAGCAGGGCATGGACGAGCTGTTCACGCAGAGCCGCGCCATCTTCGTGGGTGACGAGCCCGTGAACGAGAAGTTCACCAAGCGCATCGCCTTCAACGTCATCCCGCATATCGACGTGTTCATGGGCGCCGACAGCGGCATGGACGGCTACACCAAGGAAGAGTGGAAGATGACGGCGGAGACCCGCAAGATCCTCGATCCCGAGATCGAGGTGACGGCGACCTGCGTGCGGGTGCCGGTGTTCGTTGGCCATTCGGAAGCCATCAATGTCGAGTTCGAAATGCCGCTGTCCGTCGCCAAGGCGCAGAGCCTGCTGCGCGAGGCGCCGGGCATCATGCTCGTCGACAAGCGTGAGGACGGTGGTTACGTCACCCCCATCGAATGCGTCGGCGATTATGCCACCTTTGTTTCCCGCGTGCGCAAGGATCCGACCGTGGAGCATGGCCTGGCGCTGTGGTGCGTGTCGGACAATCTGCGCAAGGGCGCCGCGCTGAACGCCGTGCAAATCGCCGAGCTGCTGGGGCGCCGGCATCTGAAGAAGGGATGAACCAAAGGCGGCAATGCTGGGGCAGTTCTGCCCTAATGTCCTGAAATTGCCCAAGTTGGTTCAGTCCCGAGCCAGAGACCATGGCCTAGATCCTTGTGCAGCCGGCACCCCCCATCGCCGGCCACACACAAGGAAAACACCATGTCGCGTTTCGCTCTCGCCCTGCTCGCCGCCGCTGCCATTGCTGGCCCGGCCGCGGCGCAGACGGCTGACAAGAACTTCAACGGCCCCTTCATCGGTGGCCAGATCGGCTGGCAGCAGGACCGCCAGTCGCTGACCGACAGCAGCGTGCCGCCGGTCACCACCCGCGCCAAGGGTGATGGTTTCGCCTATGGCGGCCAGATCGGTTATGATCTCAATCTCGGCAAGGCCGTGGTTGGCCTCGAAACCTCGCTGACCGGCCGCACCGGCAGCAACCGCTTCCCGACCTTCGACCTGGACGCGGGCCGCACCGTCAACGTGACGGCGCGTGCCGGCATCTTGGTGGCGCCCGACTCGCTGCTTTATGCCCGCGGCGGTTACTCCAACGCCCGCTTCTCGATCACCAACCCCACCGGCCCGTCGGAAAATCGTGACGGCTACACCGTGGGTGCAGGCTTCGAGAAGATGCTGACCCGCAATGTCTCGGCCCGCGTCGAGTACAACTACAGCGATTACGGCAACGACACGCTGCCGGGCGCTGGCGGGCCGGCGACGCTGAACTACCACCGCCACGCGGTGATGACTGGCGTCAACTTCCGCTTCTGATCGGCTGACCTGAACGAGGGGCCGGTGGCAGCTGCCGCCGGCCCCTTTTTCATGCCCGTTCGAACCGGCAGAGATAGCAGCCGGCCAGCGCCGTGTGGCAGTTGAGAAAGGCCACGTCTGGCCGGGCGAGCAGATCACGGATCACCTGGTCGTGACCGCCGTCCAGCACCAGCGTGTTGGCCGGATAGACCATCAGGCCATCTGCATCATAGGCGCGCAGCGCCACCTTGCGGGCGGCGACCACGGGCGGCACCACGCCGGGTGCATCCCACGCCTGCTCACCATCAACGCTGAGAAAGATCGGTGACTGTAGTGCATAGACGCCGGCCGGTTCCGGCACGGCCCAACTGAACAATCGCATGTGGCTGCCGGCCGGATGGTCGGTCAGCGTGAAGCGGCAGGGCCCGCCACTGTCCCTGATGATCATCCGGTTGCCGGCCACATCGTGGCTGGCGGCGCGCAGGCGGGTGGCGGTGGCATGATCCATGCCGATGGCGCGGAAATCGGTCATTGCGGGCTCCTGGTCTGGAGCCTGCCTTAATCCTGATCTGCGGTACTGGTCTGGCGGGATTCAGACCGTGATTTCAGGCCTCGAAATGGCCTTCGGTGCGCGCCCGCAGCGTGTCGAGATCGACGCCCGGCGCCAGTTCAACCAGCCGGAACGGCGCCCCCTTGGCCGGCCGGGCCAGCACGGCGAGATCGGAGATCACCATGTCCACCACACCCTTGCCGGTGAGCGGCAGGGTGCAGGCGGTCTTGAACTTGGCGCTGCCATCCTTGGCATTGTGCTCCATCAGCACGATGATCTTCTTGACGCCCGCGACCAGGTCCATGGCGCCGCCCATGCCCTTCACCATCTTGCCGGGAATCATCCAGTTGGCGATGTCGCCATTGTCGGCGACTTCCATGGCGCCCAAAATGCTCAGGTCGATATGGCCGCCGCGGATCATGGCAAAGCTGTCGGCGCTGCTGAAGTAACTGGTGCGGTCAAGCTCGGTGATGGTCTGCTTGCCGGCATTGATCAGATCCGGGTCTTCCTCGCCGGCAAAGGGAAACGGCCCCATGCCGAGCATGCCGTTTTCGCTCTGCAGCGTCACATCCACACCGTCGGGGATGAAATTGGCCACCAGGGTCGGCATGCCGATGCCGAGGTTCACATAGAACCCGTCCTTCAGTTCCTGCGCGGCGCGGGCGGCCTGTTGATCACGCGTCCACATTACGCCGACTCCCTTTCCCGCACAGTCCGCTGCTCGATCCGCTTCTCGTAATCCTGCCCAACAAACAGCCGCTGCACGAACACGCCCGGCGTGTGGACATGATCGGGATCGAGGCTGCCGGCGGGCACCAGTTCCTCCACCTCGACCACCGTCACCTTGCCGGCCGTCGCCATCATCGGGTTGAAGTTGCGCGCCGTCTTGCGGAAGACGAGATTGCCGTACGGGTCGGCCTTCCACGCCTTGACGATGCTCAGGTCGGCCACCAGCCCGGTTTCAAGGATATAGGTCTCGCCGCCGAACTCCTTGTGCTCCTTGCCTTCCGCCACCAGCGTGCCGACGCCGGTCTTGGTGTAGAAGCCCGGAATGCCGGCTCCGCCGGCGCGGATGCGCTCGGCCAGCGTGCCCTGCGGGTTGAACTCGAGGCTAAGCTCGCCCGACAGATATTGCCGCTCGAACTCCTTGTTTTCACCGACATAACTGGAGATCATGCGAGCGATCTGGCGCGTTTCGAGCAGCAGGCCGAGCCCGAAGCCATCGACGCCGGCATTGTTGGAAATGCAGGTCAGGCCCGTCACGCCGCTGTCGCGCAGCGCTGCGATCAGCTTTTCGGGGATGCCGCACAGGCCGAACCCGCCGGACATGATCGTCATCCCGTCGAACAGCAGGCCATCAAGCGCGGCCTTCGCATCGGGATAGAGCTTGTTGGCCACCTGGGCCTCCCTTTCATGTTGCATCTGCGAGATAACCAGATTGTCGCAACCGCGCCAGCCTGATTCCGCCGCATCGCCACCGGCCGAAAGGCGACAAAGGCGACAGTTTCAGCCGGAATCATCGTTGATTTTGCAGGTTTTTCGTCTGCACCCGAGCCGGCCTTGTCTGACGCAGATCGTTCACAGCGTCGTCGGGCGCGATCAGGCGCAGGGTCAGGGGCAGATAGGGGGCATCGCGCGCCTCGTGCTCGGCATCGGCCGACGGCACCCAATCGGCGCGATCGGGCAGCGTTTCGATGGCATCGCGGAACGCCTGCAGGGCGGCCAGTTCCGCCTTCGCGCTGCGCTCACGATCTTCGGCGCGTTTCAGCATGTGCAGCAGCAGGCGCACATGCGCTGGCCTGCGGCGCACGGCGACAATCAGGCCCTCGCGTTCAAGCACCTCCTCCTCGCCATGCAGCACGCGTTCCAGCGCGACCTGCGGCACCTGCGCAAAGGCGTCGGCCAGCGCCAGATCCCACAAGGCGCGAAAATCGACGGCATCGGGATGGCGACGCAGGCGATAGGCCGAGGCGCGATTCAGGCCGGCGCGGCGGGCAGCAACGCTGACCGAGCCGGTATCGGCCAGGGCCTGGAGGAAGAGTTGCTGGCGGGCGGGCGTCCAGCCATCGTGACGGGGCCGCAGCACGGCGGGCGGGGGGTGCGGGGGGTCGCTCATTGGCGAAGCCTATCATTGCCGCCTGTGTGTAGGACAGCGCATCACCCGGTCCGATTTTCGCGGGACGGAGCCGCAGCTCTCCGCTATCTGGCGGGCATGAGCCCACTTGATATCGCCATCACCGAAGGCCGTCGCTTCATCGACAGCCAATCCACCCGCAGCGTTGCCCCCACCGGCCGCCGCGCCGACATAGTGGCGCCGATGCCGGCGGCCATGCCCGCCACCGGCATGGACCCGGCCGAGGTGGTGCGCCTGATCGCCCGCGCTGCCGAGCCGGGCCTGATGGGCAATCTGGGCGGACGCTTCTTTGCCTGGGTGAAGGGCGGCGCCCTGCCCGCCGCGCACGCCACCGATGTGCTGGCGACCTTGTGGGATCAGAATGTCGTGCTCGCCGCCACCAGCCCGGCCGGGGCGGTGCTGGAGGAGGTGGCGGGCCGGCTGCTGCTCGATGCGCTGCACCTGCCCGCCGACTGCGCCTACAGCTTCACCACCGGCTGCCAGATGAGCCACGCCACCGCGCTGGCCGCCGCCCGCCATCATGTGCTGGCGCGTGCGGGTTGGGACGTGGAGGTGGACGGCCTGTTTGGCGCGCCGCCGATCTGCGTGCTGGCCAACGCCCACCGCCATTCGAGCGTGGACCGCGCGCTGCGGTTGCTGGGGATCGGCACCGCCGCGATCGTGCCGCTGGGCGGCGGCGGGCCGGGCAAGGTCGGTG
>NZ_WNJP01000040.1 GCF_009733735.1 Sandarakinorhabdus oryzae
CCGCGCGCGGCGAGTGCGCGGTTCAGCTGGCCGATGCGGGTGCCGCCCCAAACCAGCGCCAGCCGTTCCGGATCGGCGATGCGGCACTGGCCCGGCGCCACCGGCCACACCAGCCCGTGGTCGCCAATGGGCCCGCCATCGCCCACCCGCAGCCCCAGCAGGCAATCGCTGCCGGCGACCAGATCGGTGAACGACCACGCCGATCCGGCCGGGTTGACCGTCTCGCCGGTCACCCGCGCCTGGCCCAGATGCTGCGCCAGCGCCCGCGCTGTCGCCGCCAATATGTCGATCATGCCGCCCGGCGGCGCATCAAACCGGACCTCGCACAGCTGCGCCACATCATGCGCAACGCTGCCATGGTAATTGCGCCAGAACTGCCCGCCATGGTCGATGACATGAGTCATATCGAAAGCGCCCCCGCTTGCCCGGATCAGGATAATCGCCTGACTTGCCAATGCAATCCCGCTGGCCAGCTCTCAGAGCTGGGAGAGGATGGTCCTGTCGGTGATGCGGCTTTCATCGGCCAGCAGGAAGGCCTTGGCCAGGATGATCGAAACCAGATTGTCGCCCGCAAAGGGCAGCGCCAAATTGCGGCTTTCGGCCGGCGCCCCATCGGGGACGATGCACAAATAGCGATTGGCGGGCAGGATCTGGATATTCGAAGACCCGAAGTGGATGGCGTAACGATGGCGCTTGCCGGTCACGATCAGCGTGCGCTCGCCGATCTCCAGTTGCGCCGCGATCGAGAGGCGTGGCGCGATGCGGGCGATCAGTTCGCGCCGCATTGTGGCTGACTGGCCGAGTTCGCCAAAGGCATGGTCCAGCCAATATTGGCCGAAACGGCCGCCCGGCCCGCCATCGGTCCAGCCGGGATCATTGGCAACGCTGGTCACGGCGACAAACAGATCGCAATCGCGCATCACTTCAGACAACAGCAACGGATCGATCCGTTCCAACGGCACCGGCGCGCCATCGGCTCCAACGAAGCGCAGCTGGTCGCTGGCCAAGTGCAGCAGGATGCCGCTCGCGCTGGCGGCGCCATCGCCAACAGGTTCCACCTGATACTGTGCGGTCAGGCCATGGGCCGGCAGCGGCCGGCTCGGCAGGCTCCAGCTGTCGAACTGGCCCATCAGCTGATAATCCCAGCCCCGCGACAGGCACAGCGCGCGGAACTGGTGCTGGCGCAATATGTGCGCGGCAAACCGGTTGGAATAGATCGCCGTCTGCCGCTCGGCATCGGTGAGCACATAGATTTCGCGATGCGCCTGGCGGATCGGCTGGGTGAGGCCGGCAGCGATGATGCGCTGCCGCCAGGCCAGCACGGTGGCGGGATCAGCCAGCAGCGGGTGCCACAGGCGCACCCGGGCATCGGGTGCCGGGATGAGGGCGGTGCCGTCCAGCGTTTCCAGGCGGCCATCCACCGGCAACACCGCCGTGCTGCCCACATCCCAGATCAGCGCCGCAACGATCGGCCGCCGCACGGGATGGCCAAGATAATGCGCCTGCCAGTCGGCGAAGGCCCAGTCCCGCCGCTCGATCCAGCTGGCCTCGAGCCGGGCGACCTGGCCGGCGCGCGCTGCCTCGATATCGGCCACGGTCTTGCGCACGGCGGCCAGTTCCGGCTTGTGCTGGTTGCGCACGGCGGCGGGCACGGATTTCAGCGGCTTGCCGGCGGCATCATGCCAGGCCAGATCGGTTGCGGTCGCGGTCAGCCGGATGCGGGCGCTGGCCTCACCGATCTGTTCCACCCGCATGCCGGCGGCATCGATGCCATGATCGGGCAGGCCAACGTCTTCCAGCGCGGCCAGGCTCTGTCCGCTGTTCCGGGCCAGCGCCGCCAGCCGCTTGGCGATCTGCGCGCGGGCGGAGGGATATTTGATCTTCTCGGCAAGGCGGAACAGTTCGGCAGCGGCATGCGGGCCCTCGGCCATGGCCGACAGCGCCCACAAGGCGGCATTGCCCAGACTGATCGAGCGCGCGCCGTGATTGGGCACCTTTCGGAAACAGAATTCGGCAAAGCGGCCTACCGGCCCGGCGAGCGCGGCGTGATCGAGCTGCGGGGCGAGCCAGACCAGGCCTTTCAGCAGGTCGAGGCTGTCGTCCACCCGCGCCGGATCGGGAATGGTGCTGGCCAACAGATGGATGAGCGTCTGGGTCAGCACGCCCTGATCCAGCGCGACCATTGCAGTGGTGCCGGCCGCCTGCCACTTTCCACTGGGTTGGGTCTTGCCGGCGCTGCTGGCACACTGGACGGCCAGTGCCTGCCAGTGCGGCTGTTCGGCGGCGGGCCGGGTGACGACGAACGCCTGCCAGCCGGTGGCAAAGGCCCCAGCCGGCAGCGCCGGCACATTGGCTGTACCGTCCAGCAGACGGTCAATCCGATCGGCGATTTCGCGAATGGCCTTGGTGGGCGCCCCGCCGTAATTGCCCCGGTTGGCCATCTTGCGCAGCGTGGTGAGAACGCTGCGCAGTTCGCCATCCAGCGGCTGCTGCTCGGCAAACCGCTCCACGGCACTCAGTACCGATCGGCCTGGGAAGCCGAACTCCAACCCATAGCGCTGCTGCGTCCACATGGAGAGCAGCCGGGCCAACACGCTGGCGCTGAACGGCAGATTGCGGCGCAGCAACTGGGTCAACATGGCTGTGCAGAGAGCCTCGGCATGATAGTTGTTGCCGCTGCGGGATCCGGTTGCGTCCTGGTATCCGCCCGCTGCCGCCATCGTGACGGCAACCTGCACGTCTGGCGCGGCATCCTTCAGCGCCAACCAGGCCGGCGAGTCCGACAATTTCTTCTGCCAATGATCGCTGGCGGCGATCGCCTCGCTGCAGATGGTCCTGACGAGGGCGTGGGCATCGCGGACTTCAGACGCGTCGGGCAGCGACGCCGGGCCGCGCAGCATCGCGCTAAGTCTGCCGAGCAACGACATCAACCACCCTTCAGCGGCGACAGGTGCAGGAAGATCACCTCGCTGGCCTCGCCGAAACCAACCTCGTCATCCAGGCCATCGAGCTGGACATCGTCGACCAGCAGGATGAAGCGGCGCTTGGCAAAGGCGGCGCAGGCGCGTTCGGTTTCGGCTGCCGCATCAAGCCGGCGCACCGGCCGGCGTGGGGCCTGCGGATTGAGCGCCTGTTCTTCCGGTCCCGCGGCAATCAGGAAGGAGCGCGTGCCCGAGGACTGTTGGGACCGTTCCGCGATCAGGACCACTTCCTGCGCAACGCGGGCGGCGATGATGGCGCGGGCGCTGGTGCGCTGGCTGGCGAGCCTCAGCTCGCCGGCCGGGCGACGCTCTTCGAGCGGGCGGCCGAAGTCTTCGTCCACCAGTTTCAGCAGGGCGGCCATGACGCTGTTTCCTTGCACGATCAGCCGTCAGCATGCGCAGCGCCGCCGTGCGGTCAAGCAGAAAACAGTCGAACCCGTTCAGGCCAGCAGTTCCACGTCCCAATAGAGATAGTCGCGCCAGGTGGTGTGGCAATAATGCGGAGGGAAGGCGCGGCCGTTGGACTGGAGTTCGTGGGTCGTCGGCTGGCCCGGACGCGACAGCAGGTGCATGTGCGCTTCGGCCGGGGTGCGGCCGCCCTTTTTCAGGTTGCACGGCGCGCAGGCAGTGGTGACATTCTCCCACGTCGTGCGGCCGCCATAGGCGCGCGGGATAACGTGATCGAAGGTGAGTTCGCCGCCGGGCACGCCGCAATATTGGCAGGTGAAACGGTCGCGCAGGAACAGGTTGAAGCGGGTGAAGGCCGGGTGGCTGGCCGGGCGCACATATTGGCGCAGCGCGATCACCGATGGCAATTTCATGCGCAGGCTGGGCGAGCGGATCTCGCGGTCATATTCGGCGATGATGTCCACCCGTTCCAGGAAGGCGGCCTTGATCGCCGTCTGCCACGGCCACAGCGACAGCGGGTAGTAGGACAGGGGGGTGTAATCGGCGTTGAGCACCAGCGCCGGGCAGGCTTCGGGCGAAATCAGGCTGCGCTCGGTCACGAATTTCTGTTCGAGCAATTCCGCCGTCAGCATATCAAAGCCTCCCCAACTGCGGGGCGGCCAACGCTGACACGGGCCCAGTCGCACAAGAGCCGAAAGTGGCTCCAGGGCCGCGCTGCGCGGCCACACCATGTAACCCCAGTCTTTACAACAGATTGTATGTCAGGCCAATGACAATACCGGATTTCGTTGTGGATAACGTGGATAAGTTGCCCCTCACCACCCGCTTCGCGCCGTCGCCCACCGGACTGTTGCACCGCGGCCACGCGCTGTCGACGCTGCTGGCCTGGCGGCTGGCGAGGGCGGCCGGCGGCCGCTTCATCCTGCGCATCGAGGATATCGACACCACCCGCTGCCGGCCCGAATATGAAGCCGCGATCCTGGAAGACCTGGCCTGGCTCGGGCTGGACTGGGATGGCCCGGTCTGGCGACAGAGCGCGCGCGGGCCGGTCTACGCGGAAGCGCTTGACCGGCTGGTGGCGATGGGCGTCGCCTATCCCTGTTTCTGCACGCGGGCGGACATCGCGGCCGCCGCCAGCGCGCCGCATGGCCCGGAAGCGGCGATCTATCCCGGCACCTGTCGCCATCTTGCGCCCGATGAACGTGCCCGCCGGCTGCCCCAGGAAACGCCGGCCTGGCGGCTGGACGTTGCCGCGGCGCTGGCCATCACCGGGCCCTTGGCGTGGCACGACAGCTTCGCCGGGCTGCAGGCGGCCGATCCGGCCGCACAGGGCGATTTCGTCGTGGCGCGGCGCGATATCGGCACCGCCTATGCGCTGGCCGTGGTGGTGGATGATGCCGCGCAGGGCGTGACCGACGTGGTGCGCGGGGTGGACCTGTTCGAAGCGACCCACGGCCAGCGCCTGCTGCAGGCCCTGCTCGGCCTGCCCGCGCCGCGCTATCACCACCACAAGCTGGTGCTGGGCGCCGATGGCAAACGGCTGGCCAAGCGCGACCGCGGCGAAACGCTTGCCGCCTTGCGGGCCGCCGGCACCGATCCCGCAGTGCTGCGTGCGGCCCTGATTGACCCGGTCAGATATCCTTAACAATTTATGTATTGAAATGCCATTCCGGCCTGATTATTCAGGGCAAATGGGCAGGTCCAGGCCCAACCGGGGGAGTATATTCATGCGTGTTGCCGTTGCTTGCGCTGCCATTTGTGCGGCTGCCATTTCGATTTCGGCGCCGGCCAGCGCCGCCAAATATCTGATCACCGTGCAGGGCACGGCCATTGCCGCGCCCGTCCCACCTGGCGGCACCGGTATCGCGGAAGTCGCTGCACTCGCGGGTGCCGCAATGTTCGCCGCCTTTGAAGTCGATACTTCGCTGGCCACCTTCACCCAGGGCGCACCGGCGGGCGGCTTCGGCACCAGTGGGCTGTGGTCTGGCTCGGTGCAGCAGGGGGCTATCGGCATCGGCGGCGTGGCGCTGGTGCGAAACGGCAATGATCTCGGCAACATCTTCCTGGTCGATAACGGCGGTGCCGGCCCGGCCAACCCGAACGGCCGGCTGGACCAGGCCACGATCAGCAGCGGCGCCCGCTTTCCCGGCGGCGTCTTGACCCGCAGCTATGACATCTTCGGCTTGCCGGGCGACATCTTCCTCAACAGCCTGGCCTTCGGCCGCACCCGGGTGGGCGACATCAACAATCTGCCCACGCTGGTCACCGATGTGACCCAGCGCCCGGATTTCCCGTCCTTCCTGTTCAACCCCGGTGGCACCAACCCGTTCATGAGCCTGCAGTTCCGCCGCGGCAACCCGACCTCGCCGACGCAGATTGGCGCTTTGCCGGTGCAGACCCTGGGCTTTGCAAACCTCACTGTCCAAGTGCAGGAAATCACCGCCGTGCCGGAGCCGGCGAGCTGGGCGATGCTGATCATCGGCTTTGGCCTCACCGGCGCCGCCCTGCGCCGCCGCCGCAGCGCCGTCGCGGCCTGATCGGGCAGGGGTTGGCCCCTGTCGCAGGGGCCAACCGCCGCACCCCCCAGATCGCGGCTGTTCAGCCGGGGAAAGGGTGATAGACCTTCCCCCATGCAATCGACTCTCGTCTTCTTCATGGTCGCCTCGGCCGTCGCCACGCTGGCGGTGCTGGCCCGCGGCATCATCATCATGGCGCGCGGCCAGGATGTGACCGGCGAACAATCCAACCGGATGATGAGCCTGCGCGTCGCCCTGCAGGCGCTGGCGATTTTCTTCATCGTCATCCTGTTCCTGATCAACCGGCCGGGCTGAAGCCCGCTTTCGAGGTTGCGATGGTTCGGCTGAACCGCATCTACACCCGCACCGGCGATGATGGCTCCACTGGGCTGGTGGACGGCAGCCGTGTCTCCAAGGCCAGCCTTCGCCCGGTGCTGATGGGCAGCGTGGACGAAGCCAACGCTGCCATCGGCCTGGCCCGCCTGACTGCCAGCGCCACCACCGATCGCCTGTTGTCGCGCATCCAGAACGACCTGTTTGACCTCGGCGCCGATGTCGCCACGCCCGACGGCGTTGAGGGCGCACTGCGCATCGTTCCGGCGCAGGTCGATTGGCTGGAGGCGCAGATCGACGCTGCCAACGAGACGCTGGAGCCGCTGAAGAGCTTCATCCTCCCCGCCGGCACTGCCAGCGCCACCCACCTCCACCTCGCCCGCACCATCGTGCGCCGCGCCGAGCGCGACGCCGTGGCGGCGGGCGACGAGATCAGCGCCGCCGCCCGCCACTATCTCAACCGGCTGTCCGATCTGCTGTTCGTGCTGGCCCGCGTGGAGAACGCGGCGACAGGTGATGTGCTCTGGGTTCCCGGTGCAAATCGCTAGGGTTTGCGCCCTGTAGGGCGACAGGTTGACGTTAACGTAAACTTGGGCCTTGACCATGGTGACGGCATCGGCCAAGGGCAGGGTTCACAGCAGCGAAGCTTGGGAAGGCTGGCCATGAAGGTGCTTGTCCCCGTCAAACGGGTGGTCGACTATAACGTCAAGGTGCGGGTGAAGTCGGATCAGACCGGCGTCGAACTCGCCAACATCAAGATGAGCATGAACCCCTTCGACGAAATCGCCGTTGAAGAGGCGATCCGCCTGAAGGAAAAGGGCATCGCCACCGAGGTCGTGGTCGTCTCCGTCGGCGTGCAGCAGTGCACCGAAACGCTGCGCACCGCGCTCGCCATGGGCGCCGATCGCGGCATCCTGGTGCTGACCGATGTTGCAACCGAATCGCTGGCCGTCGCCAAGGTGCTGGCCGGCATCGTCGCTGAAGAAGCGCCGGGCCTGGTCATCCTGGGCAAGCAGGCCATCGACGACGACGCCAACCAGACCGGCCAGATGCTCGCCGGCCTGCTCGGCTGGGCGCAGGGCACGTTCGCCTCCAAGGTCGATCCGCAGGGCGACACAGTGAACGTGACGCGCGAAATCGATGGCGGCCTTGAAACCGTGGCGCTGAAGCTGCCGGCGATCGTGACGACCGATCTGCGTCTCAACGAACCGCGCTATGCCTCGCTGCCCAACATCATGAAGGCGAAGTCCAAGCCGATCGCCAACAAGACGCCGGCCGATTACGGCGTGGACATGACCCCGCGCCTCACCACACTGAAAGTGACCGAACCGGCCAAGCGCCAGGCCGGCATCAAGGTGAAATCGGTGGATGAACTGGTGGCGAAGCTGAAGGAAATGGGAGCGGTGGCATGAGCGCGCTTGTTCTGGCTGAACACGACAACAGCGAACTGAAGGACGCCACGCTGGCGGCCGTCACCGCCGCCGGCCAGCTGGGCGGCGACGTGCACATTCTTGTGGCCGGCGCCGGTTGCGGCGCGGTGGCCGATGCAGCCGCCAAGATCGCTGGTGTGTCGAAGGTGCTGGTCGCCGATGATGCCGCCTATGGCGCCGCCCTGCCGGAAAACGTCGCCCCGCTGGTTGCGGGCCTGATGGCCGGTTACGACGCATTCGTGGCGCCGGCCACCAGCCGCGGCAAGAACATCGCCCCGCGGGTCGCCGCCGCGCTCGATGTGGCGCAGATCAGCGAGATCCTGTCGGTGGAAGGCCCCGATACCTTCACCCGCCCGATCTACGCCGGCAACGCCATCGCCACCGTGAAGTCGTCGGACGCCAAGAAGGTGATCACCGTGCGCGGCACCGCCTTCGCCAAGGCGGCGACGTCGGGCGGCAGCGCCAGCGTTGAAGCCGTCAGCGGCGCCGGTTCGGCCGGCACGTCGAGCTTCGTCGGCGCCGAACTCACCAAGTCCGCCCGCCCCGAACTCACCGCCGCCAAGATCATCGTGTCGGGCGGCCGCGCGCTGGGTTCGAGCGAGAAGTTCCACGAATATATCGATCCGCTCGCCGACAAGCTCGGCGCCGCCGTCGGTGCCAGCCGCGCCGCGGTCGATGCTGGCTACGCGCCGAACGACTACCAGGTCGGCCAGACCGGCAAGATCGTCGCCCCCGAACTCTATGTCGCCGTCGGCATCTCCGGCGCGATCCAGCACCTGGCCGGCATGAAGGATTCCAAGATCATCGTCGCCATCAACAAGGACGAAGAAGCCCCGATCTTCCAGGTGGCCGACGTCGGCCTGGTCGGCGACCTCTTCACGCTGGTGCCAGAACTGACCGGCAAGCTGTAATCAGCGATCGCTGCGAAACAGAAGGGCCGTCGCTCGCTGAAGCGGCGGCCCTTTTGTTTCGGAAGAGAAAGAGAGGCCTCCGGCGGGCAGGGACGCAGTCCCTGCACCCGTTTGCAATGAGCGAGGCGCTCAGATCAACCAAGGGCCGAGATTAGCCCCCTCTTATTGCACATGTTCAACGCGCCCTGGGGGGCGCGCCATGCTGGAAGACAACACTTAAGGTGGGCTCAGCCTCCGTAGGGTCATGTTGCGCCACGTGATGCCGGCGTCCGGCGTGCAAACTAGTTTCATTGTGGTTTGGTACGTTGGGCCGCGGCAAAAGTCGGACTTTGACGGTCCCATGTTGAGGCTAAACTGGATACGTGTTTCCCTGTAGAGATTACCGATGCCTGTCCAAAGCTCTGCAGAGCTAGGCTCGTCTCCGCCATTAATTTTTACAATCGCGCCTTCCTGAGTAAAATTCATTCTATGTCCGCCTTTGTCGGCCCACAGCCCGGAAACGTCGACCACTGGCAATCCGTTTTGGTCTCTCATTGTGAGTGGCGCGCGTGTAGATTCTGTATCGTTATTGCTCGAAGGTCCAATCTCCGTAGGTAAAGGAGAGTTTTCAACTGGGATCAATTCCGTCTTTGAGCCTTTTGGCTTTGCAGAATTAGCGGTAATTCCCGAAACGCTCTTAGCCGCTGACTTTTCTGCGCGAGAGGTGGCTTGATTGGTGTCTTGTTTTGATTGTGCGCCAGAATCCACATCTTTGGGGAGCGTGGCAGGCACGCCGATACTCAAATCGTGAAAATAGTTCTGATTGATTGCAAACCCAGCCAGCGACACCAATAAGCCAAAAATGCCGAGCACACTTTGGCGCCAAAGAGAAGTGACTTGGCCTACCTCAAGCTGTTGAAGTTTAACGCCGCCTCCCACGATCGCGGCGATCATGCAGCCGACGCCGATAAAAACTAAAGCCGCCCCCATCAGAAGCTCCAATCTTGTATGGGAAGCTAATCATGGCTCTGATCAAAATGCCAGAAAATTGGTGAGTGTCACCCCTTGGCCTCGGCGATCGACCACTGATCAATGCAGCCCATTCTTGGTTTAGATTAGCTTGGATAGGCAATTGCCCTTTTTTGTTTTGCGCGAATTGCGTGAATTATCCCGGGAAGGGAACTGGCACCCAACTCCACTAGGTTTTCCCTTCAAAAACAAACGGGTGCAGGGTCTGCGACCCTGCCCGCCGGAGGCCAACTTTCTGCTGCCGGCCACCCGCTGTCCTGTGTCGGCAAAGCCTGTCATCATGACCCGGCCCGGCGTTCGGGCTTGGGGTGATGGCGGGGGGCGGCATGGGTTCGGGCAGATCGGTCAGGGTGATGCTTGGCGTGGCGGGTCTGGCGCTGTTTGCCCCGTCGGCGCTTGCCGAGCCGGTCACCATCCACCGCGATGCCATGGGTGTGCCGCATGTGTTTGCCCAAACGTCGGCGGCGGTGATGTTTGGGGCCGGCTATGCGCTGGCGCAGGATCGGCTGGCGGCGATGGAGTTGCAGCGGCGCGGGGCGGCGGGGCGGCGGGCGGAGATTGTGGGGGCGTCGGCGCTGGCGGGGGACCGGACGGCGCGGGATCGGCGGCTGCCCGATGCCGAATTGCTGCGCATGTATCACGCCATCCCGGCCGAGCATCAGGCGATGATGTTGGCCTATGTCGATGGCATCAATCGCGCCGTGGCCGAGGTGATGGCCGATCCGGAGCGCAAGACGCCGCTGGAATTCATCCGCTGGGGCATAAGGCCGACGCCGTGGACGTTGCTGGATTATCTTGGCTACATCGCCTCGGTGCCTGGCGGCCGCGATGCCCATGAGATCGCCAATCTGGCGTTTCTGAACGCGATGATCAAACGCCATGGCGAACGGGCTGGCTGGCAGATCTTCAACGATGTCGTGCCGGTGTCCGATCCGGATTCACCCACCGTCATTGCGCCCGGCGAGGATCGGGCGCCAGCGCGGCTGGTGCCGGTGGACCGGCCGGTGTCACTCAAGGCGGGCGGGGTTGATCTCAGCGCATCACCAGCGGCACCCGCACCGGCTGAACCGCCGCAAGGTGCCAGCCGCTGCCTGGTGATCGGCCCGCAAAAATCCGCCAGCGGCCGCGTGCTGATGCTGGAGGCGACCGCCGATGGCCCGGAAATCCATCTGCGCGGCGGCGGCTTTGATCAGGCCGGTTTCAGTTTCAACGCCTATGGCCCGCCGTTCATGGGCCGCGGCGTGCAGCATGGCTGGCTGCTCACATCCGGCGTGGCGCAGGCCAATTCGGTGTTTGCCGAAAAGCTGAACCCGAAAAATCGCTTGCAATATTGGTTCAAGGGCAGCTGGCGCGACATGGAGCACCGCACCGAAATCATCCTGGTGAAAGGCGCGGCGCCGGTAACCCACGAGGTGGCGCGCACCGTGCATGGCCCGGTCATCCAGTGGGACAGCGCCAACAACATCGCCTTCTCCCACAGCTTTGCCATGCGCGGCCGGGAGATCGACAACTGGGTCGGCATTGTCGAGATGGGCCGGGCCCGCAGCATCGACGAGTTCGAGGCCAAGGGCGTCAACCGCATGGGCTGGAACCTGGGCATTTGCTACGGTGGCGCCGATGGCCAGATCGGCTTCTGGGAGGCCGGCAATCTGCCCAAATTGCCGGCGGGCGTTGATCCGCGCTTGCCGATTCCAGGCACTGGTGATCATGAGCTGCAAGGGTATCTGACGCCGGCCGAGCAGCCGCATGTGCGCAATCCGAAGCAGGCCTATCTCCACGCCTGGAACAGCAAGGCGACGACCTGGAGCCCGGAAGGCACCGAAGCGCGCAATGGCGCGGCGTTCCGTACCTGGGCGGGCAACAGCCTTGCGGCATCGGCCCGGGCGATCACCCTGCTCGACATGCGGGCGTTTAACGCGGCGATCTTCAGCGCGATGGGGGCCAGCGACCGGACGCAGACGCAGCCGGCCTTCTTTGCGCCCTATATAAGGGCGGCGATGGCTGCCAGCAACGATGCGGAGGTGCGTGAGGCGGGCGCGCTGATGCTGTCGTTCGACGGCTATTACGCGGATCGCGATGCCGATCAGCGCTATGACAATGCCGGCTTGACGCTGTTTCGCCAGTGGCTGACCGTGGCGCCGGCGATGATCTTTGGCGACAGCATTGGCGACTGGTGGCGGCGCGTCGATGACGACCGCTACCTGCGCTATCAGACCAGCCTGCTGCTGCGCGCCTTGCAGGGTGAGAAGGCGGGCGCGCCGCTGGCGTTCGACTGGTTCCACAGGCGGGATCGCAACCAGCTGCTGGCAGCCTCGATCAAGGCGACGGTGGAACAACTGCGCACCGAATTTCCCGGCAAGGCCATGGCCGAGTGGAAGTGGCCGATCTTCTGGAAATATTATGATCCGGCGGCCCAGCGCCCGGACCGGCCCGTGCTGCCGGACGATCCCGATCCGCCCCGCCTGTCAGCCGTGCTGAAACTGGGGCCGGTGATGGCGCCGCACAACGGCGGCGAAGGCTGGGTGGGGCTGATGGAGATCGATCCTGATCATCCGGCGCTCTACTCGGTGGTCGATGCCGGCGGGCAAAGCCTGTTCATCGACCCGCAGGGCAAGGGCAATCCGCACCTGACCGACCAGACCATGATGCATGAAAGCAACGAGCTGAAGAAGATCGAGATGGCGCCGGACGCGGTGCGGGCCGGCGCCGTTTCGACCCTGGTTATCGATTATGTGCGTGGCCGGCCCTGAGCCTCAGACCTCCTGCAACAGCGCTTCGGTCTCGCCGATGCTGGCCGGGGTGCCGACGTGGAACCAGAGGCCGGGGTGGCTGATGCCAAACATGCGGCCATTTTCCAGCGCCTTGTTCCAGGCGCGCCACATGGTGAAGGGCTCGACCGGTTCGCCATCGAACAGGGCGCGGCTGATGATCTGCAGGCCTGAATAGACGAAGGGGGCCATGCGGATGCCGGCGCGCGGCGTGAGGCGGCCGAGGCCATCCATGTGGAAATCGCCGCGGCCTTCATAGCCATGGGCGCGAGAGAGCGGGACGAGCAAGAGGAGCGCATCCATCGCGGTGGCGTCCCAGCGCTGGGCGAGCAGGCGCAGCGTGTCGACGGGGCCGTCGATCCACATATTGTCGGCGTTGATGGTGTAGAATTCCGGGCCCTGCAGCAGCGGCAGTGCCTTGGTGATGCCGCCGCCGGTCTCCAAGAGCAGCCCGCGTTCATCCGAGATGTCGATGCGGGCCGGGGCCTTGCGGGCGCGAACGGCGGCTTCGATCTGGTCGGCGAAATAGTGCGCGTTCACCACGGCGTGCTCCACGCCGGCGGCGGCGACGCCATCCAGCGCGCGGTCGAGCAGGCTCTTGCCGGCCACCTCGATCAGCGGCTTGGGGCGGGTGGCGGTGAGGGGGCGCATGCGCTTGCCCAGGCCGGCGGCCATCACCATGGCGCTGGTGGGCAGGTCGCAGTCGATGTGCGGCTTCAGGCTGAGTGGCGGACTGGCCTTGCCCATCACTTCACCTCCACACCATGGCGGGCGCTGGCCGGCACGTTGGCATCAAACCAGGCCTGCACGCCGGACAGCGCCGGGTGCGCGAGATTGGCGTTGACCAGTTCCCACAGCCGCGGGTGGAAGGCCGGATAGCTGGGCTTGCCATCACGGACATAGAGGCGGGTGAAGACTCCGAGGATCTTGATGTTCCGCTGTGCCGCCAGGATGGCGTAGGCAGTGCGGAAGGCCGCTTCATCCAGACCCGGCCGCGCCCTGATATAGCGGGCGATCATCGCGGCTTCGAGGTCCGGCAAAACGACGCGGCGGATATCCTGCAACAGGCTGGCCAGATCATAGGCCGGGTGGCCGGCCAGCGCGTCCTGGTAATCGAGCAGGCCGAGGCGTTTGAGGCCCGGCCGGTCGAGCAGCATCAGATTGTCGGCATGATAGTCGCGCAGCACCAGCACCGGCGGATGGGTGAACAGGGCTGGCCACAGCGGCGCCCACGCCTCGTTGTAGCCCGGCGCTTCGGCCAGGCCGACGGCGGGCAGATACCAATCCGGAAACAGCCGGGCTTCGCGCAGCAGTTCGGCCTCGTTGTAGGGCGGCACGTCAGCCGGCGGGTGGCGGTGCAGTTCGGCGAGGATATCGACGGCGGTTTCGTAGATCGCCCGCTCGTTGCTGGCGTCGGCGGCCAGCACCGGGTTCACCCGGCCATCGCCAAAATCCTCCAGCAGCACCAGGCCCTGATCGAGATCGGTGGCCAGGGCCTGCGGTGCGGAAAAGCCCAGCGCATCGAGATGCCTGCCGATGGCGAGGAAGGGACGGCTGTCTTCCTTGTCGGGCGGCGCGTCCATCAGCACGGCGGTGCGGCCTTGCAGCACCACCCGGAAATAGCGGCGGAAACTGGCATCGCCGGCCAATGGGCGCACGGCGGCACCACCCCAGCCATGGGCATTGAGGAAGGCGCCGGTGCCGGGCGGCGGGATCATTTCGGCAAGTTTGCTGGCCACCGGTTTCCCCAAGCCGGCGGCGCGCGCCAAGTCAAGCGGCGCGGTGCATCGCCGCTGCCGGAGAGGGCGAGGTGCAGCGCATCGGCAGGCAGGCGATGGCCCAGCCGCTCCGGCCATTCGATCAGCAGCGCCGCATCGGTTTCGAACAGGCCCAGCGCATCGGCTTCGGCCGGGTGCTCGAGCCGGTAAAGATCGCAATGCCACACCGGCACCGGCAGATCCTCATAAGGCTGCACCAAGGTGAAAGTGGGCGACGGCACATCGCCGGTCCAGCCCAGCGCGCGCAGGACAGCACGGGCGAACGTCGATTTGCCGGCGCCAAGATCGCCTGACAGCGCCACCACATCACCGGGGCGCAGCACGGCGGCCAACGCGGCCGCAACAGCGCGCGTGTCGGCCTCGCTGGCCAGGGTCCGCTCAGAAATCGATGGTGACATAGGCCTGGGCCTGGCGGCCGGGGATGGGGCCATAGGCGCCGGCGCCGCGCAGATCATAGCCCTGTTTGTCGAACAGGTTGGCGACGATGATGCGCAGCAGCACGGCGTTGCCGGCAAGCGTGAAGCGATAGCGGCCGCCCAGATCCACGATGGTGCGCGCCGGGACGGCGACGCTGTTGCTGACCGTCGCGGTCTCGCTGCTGCGATAGGCGATACGGGTGTCGAACGACAGGCCGGGCGCGAAGGGCGGGCGCCAATCGGCGCTGAATTCGACGCGCTGGCTGATGGCGCCCACCGGCCGCTCGCCGATGCGGCCGGGCACGGCGCCGGGGGCGCTCACCTTCGGCCACAGCCACACGCCACCGGCCACGATGCTCAGCGTGGGCGTCAATGGCCCGGCGATGCTGGCTTCGACGCCGCGGTTGACCACGTCGCCCAGCACATCGAAGCGATTGTTGGCATCGAGGTTGAAATAGGGCTTGGTGATGTCGAACACGCCCGCAACCAGCTTGATCTGGTCGGTAATCGCCAGCCGCAGGCCGGCATCGATCTGGCGGGTGCGGATGGCCGGCAGCGCCTCGTTGCGGTTGGCGGCATTGCCCGGCGCGACGCCGCTTTCCTCCAGGCCATTGACCGCCCCGGCATAGACCACCAGCGCTGGCGTGATGTTGGCGGCGATGGTGATGTTGTAGAGCAGCAGATGGTCGTTGGTGGCCTGTACGCCGCCCCCCGGCAGGTCGATGCGTTTCCGATAGTCCGTCCACTGCAGGCCAGCGGCGAGTTCGCCGACCCCGAGCCAGCGGCCTTCATAGCCGATGCCGCCGGTCACCTGCTTCACATCGTCAAACTGCTGCGGGCTGAAATTGAACGGCGGCTCCGGCACCCGGCTTGGCGTGTCGATCTGCACCGGGCCCAGTTCCAGCGCGTCCGATCCGCCAAAGCGCCGGTCACCGCTGCGGCCGCGCACCGCGAAGTGGATCAGGTGACGGCGCGGGCCTTCGTCGATCTGGCGGGTGAGGCGGACCTCGCCAGAGACGGCTGCAAAGTTCAGACGCGGATCGACGATCACCCGTTGCGTGCCGGTGCGATCGGTCTGCAGGTTGCGCACCAGATTGGTCATCTGCCGGTCGCGCACCCGGGAGGAGCGGAACAGGCCGGCGCGCAGCTGCCAGTTGGGCGCCACCTGCCAGTCGGCAAGCAGGCCGGCGTTGATGTCGAGGCCCTGGCCGTTCACCCAGTCCGGGCCGAAGCGCTGGCGGCGCGGCAGCAGCGGCGGCAGGAATTCCGTGGCCGTCTGGAAGGTGAGGCGGTGGTCGTCGAGCCACTGGCGCAGCACGCTGACGAAGGGGACAAGCGTCAGGCCAGGCGCCGGGTTCCAGCGTGCGGTCAGCGTGCCGCCCACACTGTCTTCCCGGGTCTGATCAAGGCCATTTTCCAGACGCGACGACGCGCCAAGCCCGAAGCTGAGCGTGGCATTGACCGGCAGCACCGCATCGATCTCGGCGTTGACGGTGCCCCATTCGTCGGTCGCCAGCAGCAGGCTGGCCGCCGCCTTGTCGCCGGGGCGGCGGAAGCCGAAGTCCACCAGGCCGGTCGGCGCCGGGAACGGGCTGCCGAGTGCGGACAGGCCAACCCGGATGGTGGTGGTGCGGCTGAGGCGGGTGTTGGGCGGCACGACTGGATCGAAATAAAGGCCGTCGATGCGCACGTTGCCGGCAGCGATCGGCGAAAAGCCGCGCACGTTCGTCTGGTTGTAGATGCCGATCACCTCGCGGCCGATGGTGCTGCCAAAGGCATCGCCGACCTGGCGCACGGCATTTTCGGCGGCGCGGCTGCCGGTGGCGGCCACCACGGCGTCTGCGGGCGGCACCTGCTGTGCCTGCGACGCGGCCGCCATCACGGCGCTGGTGGTCAGGATGGCGGCGGCCCTCATTGTCCCTGCGTTTGCCGCTTTGCCGGCCAACTGCAAGCCAAATTGGCGGGCACAGCGCTAGAAATCGACGGTGAGATAGGCCTGGGTCACCCGGCCCGGCAGCACCGTGTAGGCGCCGGCGCTGCGCAGTTCAAAGCCTTGGGCGCTGAGCAAATTGGTGGCCTGCACGCGCAGCACGGCGTTGTTGCCCGCCAGCTTGAACCGGTAACGCCCGCCCAGATCGATGAGCGTGCGGGTGGGAACCGAGACGAGATTGTTGACCGTGGCAATTTCCGGTGAGCGGTAGGAGAGCTTCAGGTCCAGCGACAGGCCGGGGGCAAAGCCGGGCTGCCAGTCGGCGGAGAGCTCGAAACGCTCGCCGATCGCCCCCACCGGCTTGTGACCGACCAGCCCGCGCGCCACGGCATCGCCGGTCACCCGCGGCCAGAGCAGGCTGGCCCCGGCCACCAGCGACAGCTCCGGGGTCAGCGGCCCGGCGATGCTGGCCTCAAAGCCGCGGTTGATCACCTCGCCCAGCACGTCGAAGCGGTTGTTCACGTCCAGGTTGAAATAGGGCTTCGATACCTGGAACAGGCCAGCAATCATCCGCATCTCGCCGCCCAGCGACAGGCGCAGGCCGGCATCGATCTGGCGGGTCTGGATCGCCGGCAGCGCCTCGTTGCGGTTGGCGGCGACGCCGGGAGCGACGCCCGATTCCTCCAGGCCGGTGACGGCCCCGCCATAGAGCGAGAGACCGGGCGTCACGTGCACGGCCGCGGTGATGTTGTAGAGCAGGGGCGAGGCAGCGGTGGTGGTGATGGCACCGGGCAGGCCGATGCGCTTGCTGTAATCGGTCTTCTGCACGCCCACCGACAGTTCGCCGATCCCGGCCCAGCGGCCTTCATAGGCGATGCCGCCAGTCCATTGCCGCACATTGTCATCCTGCTGCGGCCCGAAAGTCAGCAGCGGCGGCGGCACGTCGGGGGCAGCGGTGAGGATGTTGACGATGCCCAGATCAACCGCGTCGGACCCGCCAAAACGGCGATAGGACTGGCGGCCGCGCACGGTGACATGCACCTGGTGCAGGCGCGGCCCGTCGCTGAAGTAGCGGGTCAGCCGGATTTCACCACTGGTGGAGCCATTATACAGCGCGGGATCGCCAGTGATGCGCTGGGTGCCGGTGCCATCGGGCGATGCGATGCGCACCACGTTGGCAAACTGGCCCCTGACCACCCGTTGCGAGCGGAACAGGCCCGCCCGCAGCTGCCAGCCATCCGCCAGAGTCCAGTCCGACAACAGGCCGGCGTTGATTTCGGTATCGCCGCCGCGCGACCACCAGGGCCCGAAGAACTGCCGGCGGGGCAGGCGTGGCGGCAGGAAATTGCCGGTCGGCACCGACATCGGGCCGTGATCGTCGAGCGGCGTTTCCTTGACGTTGATGAAAGGCAGCAAGCTGAAGCGGGCCGAGGGCTGCCATTGCGCGATGAACGCGCCTTCGTAGCTGTGATCGCGGGTCTTGTTGAAGCCGTTTTCCAGCAGCAGGCCAGCGCCCACGCCGACACTGAGCGTCGAGGTGAGTGGCAGGCTGGCATCGAACTCGGCGGTCGGTGTGTTCCACGTGTTGTAACCGATCAGCAGGCTGGCCGCGGCTTCGCGTCCGGGCCGGCGCAGGCCGAGATCGACGATGCCGGTGGGCGCTGGAAACGGGCTGCCCAGCGCTGAGGGGCCAACCCGGATGGTGGTGGCGCGCACCAGCCGGCTTGATGGCGTGACGATCGGATCGAAATAGAGACCGTCGATGCGGACATTGCCGGCGACGACGGGCGAAAAGCCGCGCACCCGGTCGCGGTTGTACAGGCCCGAAACCTCGCGGCCGATGCTGGTGCCAAAAGCGTCCCCGGCTTGGCGCACGGCATTTTCGGCGGAACGGCTGCCGGTGGCAGCGACGACGGGCGGCGTGGTGTCGGGCTCATCGGCCACCGGTGGTTCGACGGGCGCCGGCAAGCTGTCGTTGGGCTGCGGGGCTGGCTGCACGGCCCATGCCGGCACGCCAAGCAGCCATACGCCGGCCATGGCCGCAGCCCGGCCCGCATTCTTTCCCCCTGTCATCCTCCGCTCTTGGCCAGCGTGCCAGCCCAAGTCCAGCAACAAAATGCGTAGGGGAGCAGGCCTAGAGGTCGACAGTCAGATAAGCGACGCCAACGCGGCCCCAGATCGGGCGATAGGCGCCGGCGCCATAAAGCTCATAACCCTGGCGGTTGAACAGATTCTCCACCTCGACGCGCAGCGTGGCAGAGGCGCCGGCGAGTTTGAAGCGATAGCGGCCGCCGATTTCCACGAACATGTTGGCCGGAATGGCGACCAGGTTCGACACGGTCGCGGTCTGGCTGCTGACGTGCCAGGCACTGATGTCGAATGACACGCCGGGCAGCCAGGGCGGCCGCCAGTCAGCGTTCAGCGTGTAGGTCGCGTTGATCGCGCCAACCGGCCGACGGCCGACACCGGGCAAGTTGGCCGTCACCCGCGGCGACAGCAGCACGGCGCCGGCCACGACGTTGAGGCTGGGTGTCACGGCGCCGCTGAACGAGGCTTCCAGCCCGCGGTTGCGCACTTCGCCCAGCTGGCGGAAATTGTTGGCGGGATCGAGGTTGAAATAGGGCTTGGCCACCTCGAACAGGCCGACGACCAGCCGCAGATCGCCCACCGGGTTCCAGCGCAGGCCGGCATCCCATTGCCGGGTGCGGATGGCCGGCAGCGCCTCGTTGCGGTTGGCGGCGTTTTCGGGCGCGACGCCCGATTCCTCCAGCCCGGTGACATGGCCGCCGTAGAGGGCCAGCCGCGGCGTCACGCTGATGGCGACATTGGCATTGAACAGCAGCGGCCTCGTGCTGGTTGCAAGCGGGGCCTCGCCGGGCAGGCCGATGCGCTTGGCATAGTCCGTCCGCTGCAGGCCCAGGGAGAGCTCGCCCACGCCGTCCCAGCGGCCTTCATAGCCGGCGGCCAGCGTCCATTGCCGGAAACGGTCGCGTTCCTGTTCGCTGAAGGCGGGGGCGGGTTGCGGGGCGGTGATCGGCGTGGTGAGCGTGGTCGGGCCAAGATCGACCGTCTGCGCCCCGCCGAAGCGCCGCCGGGCGTCGCGGCCCCGCACGGCCAGGTGAAACTGGTGGCTGCGCTTGCCGTCGCGCCAACTGCGCGTCAGCCGCACCTCGCCGCTGGTGGAGGCAAACAGCAACGGCGGATCGACGATGGCCTCGGACCGGGCGCTGCCATCAGGCTGCACGTCGGTCAGCAGGTTGGTGAAATCCTCGAAATAGGCCACCGAGGAGCGAAACAGCCCGGCCTTCAGCCCCCAGCCCGGCGCCAATTCCGCGCTCAGCACGCCGCCAGCGTTGAGCTCGGTCTCGCGGGTCCGCTGCCAGCGCGGGCCGTTCCAGAACGCGCGCGGCAGCCGCGGTGGCAGGGTTTCGCCGGCCGGGAGATAGATGGTCGCGGCTTCGTGGAACGGCGTGGTGGCGAGGCTGACGAAGGGCACGAACTCGATACCCGGTGCCGGCCGCCAGCGCGCGATCAATGCGCCTTCATAATAATAGTCGCGGGTGCCGTCGCCGGCATGATCATGGTCGATGGTGCCGCCGATGCCCAGGCTGAGACGGTCGGACAGCGGCAGCGCCACATCGGCTTCCAGCGTGCGCGTGCCGAAACTGTCCACGAACAATTGCACACTGGCGCCGGCCGTGTCGCCGGGCACGCGCAGGCCCAAGTCAACGACGCCAGTGGGGCTGGGGAAGGGCGAGCCGAACACCGTCGGGCCAACGCGGATGACGGTGGAGCCGCTGATCCGGTCGGACGGGAAGAAGACCGGATCGAAATAGAGCCCGGCGATGCGGACATTGCCGGCAACGCGGGGTGAAAAGCCGCGCACATTGTCGTCGTCGTACAGGCCGATTTCCTCGCGGCCAATGACGGTGCCGAAGGCATCGCCGGCCTGGCGGACGGCATTCTCACCGGCGCGGTTGCCGGCGGCGGTCAGCGGCGCCGGCGGCGATTCCTGCGCGGCGGCCGGCATCGCGCCCAGCAGCGTGGCA
>NZ_WNJP01000400.1 GCF_009733735.1 Sandarakinorhabdus oryzae
GGGGTCGGTCCGTTCAACAGGCTCTCCAGAGTCAACTCAGTGCAGCCTAGCACAGCGGCGGCAATGAGGCATGGCTTCAGTCCTGCGTACCCACATGCAAAGCTGCGGCCAAAGACCAAGGCCGCCGCCGAAAAGCCGGTCTACCGTTTCACAAAAGCGTGACGCCCAGCCCCAATTCCCCGCCTTGGAAGCGCGTTGCTGCAAGTTACCTCACGCGCAGAAGAATCCGGAGACACACAAATGAGTCCCAACGCCGGAAAGGCATTCGCCGGATTGCTGCGTTCGCTGCTCGTCATCGCAGCGCTGTTTTTCATCCCGGCCTGGTCGCTGAGATTCTGGCAGGGCTGGGTCTATCTCGCGATCATGGGCGCCGCCTCCGCCGCCATCATCCTGTATCTCGCGAAATACGACGACGCGTTGATCGGACGGCGGCTCAAGGCTGGGCCGGTCGCCGAGAAAGAGAAGAGTCAGAAGATCATTCAGACTCTGACCGCGGTGTCCGGCGTCGTTGCGTTTCTGGTGCCCGGTTTCGATTTTCGCTCGCACTGGTCGGATGTCCCGGCAGCGCTGATCATCCTGGGCGACATCGGCGTCGTGATCGGATACGTCATCATCTT
>NZ_WNJP01000401.1 GCF_009733735.1 Sandarakinorhabdus oryzae
CCGCACGGCGGCGCAGGCGGAGGCTGGCGCGGCAGCCGCCCGGCTCGCGGAAGGTGAGGCGCTTGTGGCAGCCATGGCGGCCCGCCCCGTCGCCAGCCCAGGGCCGGTGATCGACCTACTGAACCGCCGCTTGGGCGAAGCCGGGCTGCAGCCGGCACGGCTGGAAGCGCAAGGTCCGGGCCAGGCGTTGCTGGAAATCGCGGCCATCAATGGCCGGTTGCTGATCGGCTGGGCCAGCGCGCTCGAACAGCGCGACGGCCTGGTGATCGAGCAGCTGGAAGCCACCCGCAACCCCGACCAGTCAGTCAGGGCGCGGCTGCTGGTGCGGCGCGCGGCATGAGGCGACGGATGATCTGGGGGCTGTCCATCGGCCTCGCCATCGGGCTGGTGGCGCTGGCCCCGGCACGGCTGTTGCTGCCAGCGCCCCCCTTGGCCGCAACGGCCGTGACCGGCAGCCTTTGGCGGGCAACGCTCAGCAATGCCATGCTCGGCCAGCTGCCGCTTGGCGACCTGGTGCTGGCCGTGCAGCCCGGCGCGCTGTTGACCGGGCGCCTGCGCTGGCAGGCCAGCGGCCGCCTGTCGGGCGTGGTCTGGCGCAGCTTCACCGGCGGCGG
>NZ_WNJP01000402.1 GCF_009733735.1 Sandarakinorhabdus oryzae
CGCCGGCTCGACGGGCTGGAGGCGGCGCTGAAGCTGCGTCTGGTCGATCGCCGCGCCGATGGCGCCCGGCTGACGCCTGCCGGCCAGCGCCTCGCCGTGCTTGCGGAGCCGCTCGAAGCCCAAATCGCCAGCATCGAACGGGCGGCAGCGGCGCTGCGAGATGGCGGCCCGGCGAGCGTGCGCATCAGCGCCACCGAAACAATCATCGCCGATCGCCTCGCCCCCGCCCTGCCCCTGCTGTGGGCCACCCATCCCGACATTGCCATCACCCTGCAAAGCCAGGGCGCGGTCGTCAGCCTGGCGGGGCGCGAGGCGGACGTGGCGGTGCGCATGAGCCGCCCCGAAGGCAATGCCCTGATCGTCAAGGCGCTGCCGGCCGAGCAGGTGGCACTGTTTGTCAGCCCCCACTGGCTGGCTGGGCGCGATCCGGCCGCGATTGACCCGGCCCAGGGCCCGATCCTCGCCTATGACGACAGCTTCGGGCGCATCCCGGAAATGGCCTGGCTGGCCGGGCTGGGCCTGGCCGGCGCGGTGCGGCTGGCGACCGGATCGACGCGGGCGCTGCTCACCGCCACGCAGGCCGGGGCTGGCATCGGGCTTTTGCCG
>NZ_WNJP01000403.1 GCF_009733735.1 Sandarakinorhabdus oryzae
GGTGCCGGGCGTCGCCACCGCCGCCAAGCAGATGGGCGTCCACGCCGCGCGGGCCATCCTGGCTTGCCGCCAGGGCCGCAGCGCGCCGCCCTTCCGCTATCGCCATCCCGGCAGCATGGCCACCATCGGCCGCAGCCATGCCGTGGCAGATCTGGGCCGGCTGCGCCTGTCGGGCCACGCGGCCTGGCTGCTGTGGTGCACCGTGCATCTCTGGTTCCTGGCCGGCTTTCGCAATCGGCTGGTGGTGGGCGCCAACTGGCTGTGGCGCTATCTCACCTTTGAATCGTCGGCGCGGCTGATCACCCAGCATGGCGACGACCTGTCATGATGCTTATGCTGGCCGGTGTGATGGCAGCCGCCATCGTCGGCTTTGCCGCCCACCAGGGCGGCACCTGCGGCGTGGTGGCGGTCCGGCGCTGGCTGGACCAGCGCGACGCACGGCTGCTGGTCGGCTTTGCGGTGGCCAGTGGCGCAGCAACCCTCGTCTGTCTGCCGTTGGCCTGGGCCCTGGGCCGCGGCGGCCAGTTGCCGGGCAGCGCGGCGCTGGCGCCGCCGCTGCTGCTCGGGGCGGCGCTGCTGGGCGCCGGCGCGCTGGT
>NZ_WNJP01000404.1 GCF_009733735.1 Sandarakinorhabdus oryzae
GCCGGGGTGCGGCTGTGGGAAATGCGCGGGCGGGACGGCGATCGCGCCAGCCTGGGCCTGATCCCGCGCCGCCTGCGCCGCCGCCGGCCCGCCACCAGCTTCTTTCGCGCCAGTGCGTCCGAACTTCATGCCAAGAGCGTCATCGCCGATGGCCGCTGGCTGTTCATCGGCTCGATGAACTTCGATCCACGCTCGTGGCGGCTGAACACCGAAATGGGCTTCGTGATCGAGTCGCCGAAACTGGCCAGCCGGATGGAGGCCGCGCTCTCCGAGGGCCTGCCGCGCTTTGCCTGGCAGCTGGCGCTGCAGGACGGCCGGCTGGCCTGGCAGGATGACGGCCAGCTGCTCCAGCCCGAGCCCGGCAGCAATGCCCTGCAGCGGCTGGCGCTGCGGCTGCTGGGCCGGCTGCCGCTGGCCTTCCTGTTCTGACGCGATTTCCGTCGCGCATTGCGCCGGCGCGTGGCAGCATGCGGGCGTCTGGGGAGCGGGGAACGATGATAATGGGCCACCAATGGGCTGCGCTGGCGACCGTGCTGGTGCTGGCCGCGTGCGGCAGCACGCCCGAGGCCCCATCGCCGCCGGCCGCGGCGCCGGTA
>NZ_WNJP01000405.1 GCF_009733735.1 Sandarakinorhabdus oryzae
TTCCGACACCCCAAGCTCGTAGGCGATCTGCTTGTTGAGCAGGCCTTCCGACAGCATCATCAGCACCCGCACCTGCTGCGGCGTCAGCGTCACCAGCCGGTCGCGCAATTTGGTCATGTCAGGATCAGCCGCGGCGGAGAGATCGACATCGGCCGGAATCCAGACGTCGCCGTTCATCACCTTGCCGATCGCCTCGCGCAAGGTCTCGACGCCAAAGCGCTTGGGTATGAAGCCGGACGCGCCGAAGTCCATCGACCGGCGGATGGTACTGGCGTCGTCGCTGGCCGACACAATGACGACCGGGATCGCCGGGAATTGTGCGCGCAGATAAATCAGCCCGGAGAAACCGCTGATTCCCGGCATCGACAGATCGAGCAGGATCAGATCGACGTCGGATTCGCGATCGAGCAGCGCCGTTAACTCCTCAAACGACCCCGCCTCATCGACCCGCGCCGACGCGACGACGGTCGCGACGGCTTGTCGCAGGGCGTCGCGAAAGAGCGGATGATCGTCGGCGACAACGAGATGTGTGCTGGTAACGATGGTCATTTATCCCGCATGCAATAGCTGATTATGCCCGACAACGATATTGG
>NZ_WNJP01000406.1 GCF_009733735.1 Sandarakinorhabdus oryzae
GGCCGCAACGGCGCCATCAACGGCGCCGCTCACCGTGCCGGCGAGCGCGCCCGAGGCGCTGGCATTGCCGCTGCGCGTATCAATGCTGCGGGTGGCGCTGGCGCTGCCGGTGCCGCTGGCGGTGCCCGTCACCGAACCGGTCACCGAACGGGCGCTGTTGCCGATGCCACCCAGCGTGCCGCCAATCTGGCCGGCGCCATTCAGTGCGCCACTCACGGCACCGGTCACGTTGCCGGCGCCGCCGAGCAGCTGGGCGGAGGCCGGAGCGGTGGCCATCAGGGCCAGGACCGCAGTCGAAATCATCATGCGCTTCATTGTCTGTCTCCCAATTTGCGGGACCCTCGTCGGTCCACATCAGGCAAACGATGCTGCATTGGGCTTTCTTCCCGACCCGCGATTATTTTTTCTGCACCAGTGGCCGCACCGGATTGCGGCAGGCAGCGCAGACGATGCCCCTGCCCAATTTCCCGTTGCCGGTGGCGCGCGCTTCGGCGGCGACGGCTGCCAGCGGGCTGGCCGGGTAGGCCGCCAGTCGCGCGGTCACCAGTGGCGCGGCGAACGAGGTGCCGCGCACCGCCGCATAG
>NZ_WNJP01000407.1 GCF_009733735.1 Sandarakinorhabdus oryzae
GGCTTCCCGGCCGGATGTCACCGGTGCGGACCATACGGTTGCGCTCATGACGCCTAATCCTGAACTCCGCAAGCTGCTGCAGGGCTCCGGGCTTCATGTCCGGGACCGCGGTCCGGTTCATGAAAACGCTCTGAGCTATTTGTGGAGGGCCTTCGGTCCCGCAGACTTCGCCTGGCTCGTTGATCTAATAAAGACAGAGAGGGCAGACGTCATTCACGTTCATACGTTCGCCTCGCACATTTTGGGTGTGAGGGCGGGCGCACGCAGTCAGTTGCCGGTGCTGCGGACCGAGCACGGCGTCCGGCACTATCAAGACCCATCCTGTGCACTGTTTCGGCACTGGGCGCTCGATCAAACCACAGTGATTGCTGCCGTCAGTCATTTTGTCGGCCGCTTTGTCGAAGGCATTTCTCCGGCGTCGGCACCGAAGATCCGCGTGATCCATAACGGTGTAGATACGCGTCGTTTTCATGTTTTGCCTGCGAGAAGGAACAGTCCGTTTTCGATCGCGGTGGTCTCTCGGCTTGAGCCGAGTAAACGAATAGAGCTTGCCATAGAAGCAGTTGCGTTGATACCAG
>NZ_WNJP01000408.1 GCF_009733735.1 Sandarakinorhabdus oryzae
TGCTGGCCTCGCCGGTGCGGGCGGATACGAGCCCCACCGTTGCAGGCTTTCTGACCATATCCTATCGGCTGGCGCCGCTGATGCTCACCAATGAGGAACTGTCGCTGTTCTCGGTGGCGCTGCGTGATCCACGAAATGCCTCGGACAATCTGACCGCCGATGCGGAAGGAAACGTCAAATCGGTTCCGCTGAAACTTGATGCGGACAATCCGCCGTTGCTGCGGGTCGTTTCGTTCGGCGCGCGGGACTGGACGCTGATCTATTACGCGAAAACGAACGCAGCGACGCGTGCCCAGGAGCTGGCAGGCATTGTCATGCTGATCGGCGCAGCGCTGACCCTCATTTTCTGCGGCCTGTTCGGATACGTGTCTTACAACAACATCCGGCTCAGCCGGGAGATCCAGACCCGCATCGACTTCGAGCGGCGGCTCACGGCCGTCATCGATGAGCTCAATCATCGCGTGAAGAACATCCTTGCGGTAATTCAGTCGATCGTGACCCGCACGATGCGTCACGGCGCCGACATCGACGTTGCACGCGAGCTCCTGATCGGCCGCATTCACGCCATGTCGCATGT
>NZ_WNJP01000409.1 GCF_009733735.1 Sandarakinorhabdus oryzae
GTGATCAACACCCAGCGTATGCTGACATCCAATCAGGCTGCGAAAGCTCAGACCTGGCCGTTTCTCGGCGAACCCGGTCTCACCACGCTCGACTGGCTGCCGTGGAGCCATACCTTCGGCGCCAATCACAATTTTAACTGCGTGCTGCGCAACGGCGGCACGCTGTACATCGACAGCGGTAAGCCGGCGCCCGGCCTGTTCGCATTGTCGCTGGCCAATCTGCGCGACGTGATACCGACGGTGTACTTCAACGTGCCGCGCGGCTACGACATGCTGATCGCGGCATTGCGCGAAGACGACGAGCTGCGCCAGCGCTTCTTCTCGCAGGTAAAGCTGCTCTTCTATGCGGCGGCGGCGTTGCCGCAGAATCTGTGGGATGCGCTGGAGGCGCTGTCGGTCGCGACCGTCGGCCACGCGGTGCCGATGGTGTCGGCATGGGGTTCGACCGAGACCGCGCCGCTGGCCACCGATTGCCACTTTCAGGCGCAGCGCTCCGGCAATATCGGTGTCCCGATCCCGGGTACGGAAATCAAGCTGGTGCCGTCAGGCGAGAAGCTCGAGGCGCGGGTGCGCGGC
>NZ_WNJP01000041.1 GCF_009733735.1 Sandarakinorhabdus oryzae
CGCCGCCGCCGCCCGGCCCACCACCAGCCTCGCCGCCATGCTCGCCGAACTGGCCGCCGCCGGCCGCCTGCACGGCGTGAGCGCAGGCGACGCTGGCCAGATCATCTGGGCCCTCGTCCACGGAATCGGCACGCTGGCCGTCGACAATTATCTCACCACCCCAGATGTGCTCGCCGCCGATGGCGCCGCGGCGCTGTTGGCGGGGTGGGGGGCGTTGTAGGTGTTATAGATCCAAGGAAGTGGCCTCCGGCGGGCAGGGCCTGAGGCCCTGCATCCACTTTCGTTTTTGGTCTGCCCTCAAATTCAAGTGGCAGCGCCGCAGGCTCTAGTTGATTTACCAGCGCGCACAAAATTGAACGGGTGCAGGGACTGCGTCCCTGCCCGCCGGAGGCCCCCTTGCTTTACCGATTCAACCGCCCCCCGATCAGCGCATCGACCACCGATGGATCGGCCAAGGTCGATGTGTCGCCCAGCGCGCCGAACTCGTTCTCCGCGATCTTCCTGAGGATGCGGCGCATGATCTTGCCGCTGCGGGTCTTGGGCAGGGCGGGGGTGAGGTGGATGTGATCGGGGATGGCGATGCCGCCGATCTCGCTGCGCACGGTGGCTTTCAGCGCGGCGACGAGTTCGGGTGAAGCGGCGACGCCGGCGTTGAGGGTGACATAGGCATAGATGCCCTGGCCCTTGACGTCGTGCGGGAAGCCGACGACGGCGGCTTCGGCGACATCGGGGTGGGCGACGAGGGCGGATTCGACTTCGGCGGTGCCCATGCGGTGGCCGGAGACGTTGATGACATCGTCCACCCGGCCGGTGATCCACCAATAGCCGTCAGCATCGCGGCGGGCGCCGTCGCCGGTGAAATAGCGGCCGCGGTAGGTGGTGAAATAGGTCTGTGTGAAGCGTTCGTGATCGCCAAACACGGTGCGGGCCTGGCCGGGCCAGGAACGGAGCAGCACGAGGTTGCCGCTGATTTCGGTGCCCGCTTCCCACGGGATGATGGTGCCATCGGCTTCGACCAGCGCCGGCTCGATGCCGAAGAACGGCCAGCTGGCGCTGCCGGCCTTGAGCGGGGTGGCGCCGGGCAGCGGCGTGATCAGGGCGCCGCCGGTTTCGGTCTGCCACCAGGTGTCGACGATGGGCAGGCGGCCCTTGCCGACGACGCGGTGATACCAGTTCCAGGCTTCCGGGTTGATCGGTTCACCCACCGTGCCGAGCAGTCGCAGCGAGGAGAGATCGTGCCGGTTCACCGGCTCGTCGCCGTCGCGCATGATGGCCCGCAGGGCGGTGGGCGCGGTGTAGAAGATGTTGACCTTGTGCTTGTCGATCACCTGCCAGAAGCGGTCGTTGGCCGGGTAGCTGGGGATGCCTTCGAACATCAACACCGTCGCTCCGGCCGAGAGCGGGCCGTAGACAATGTAGCTGTGGCCGGTGACCCAGCCGACATCGGCGGTGCACCAGAAGATCTCGCCGGCCCGGTAATCGAACACGGTTTCAAAGGTCAGATTGGCCCACAGCAGGTAGCCGGCGGTCGAATGCAGCACGCCCTTGGGCTTGCCGGTGGAGCCGCTGGTGTAGAGGATGAACAGCGGGTCTTCGGCGTTCATCGGTTCCGGTGTGCAAGTGGCCGGCACCTCTTCGCGGATGTCGTGCCACCAGTGGTCGCGGTCTTCGACCATGGAGACGGCGCCGCCGGTGTGGCGGATCACCAACATCGCTTCGACATTCACGCCAGCCGCTTCGGCCTTGTCGCACGCCTCGTCGGCAATGGCCTTCAGCGGGATCGGCTTGCCGCCGCGGCGGCCTTCGTCGGTGGTGATGATGAACTTGCTCTGTGCGTCCTCGATGCGGCCGGCGAGGCTCTCAGCGGAAAAGCCGCCGAACACCACGGAATGGACGGCGCCGATGCGGGCGCAGGCCAGCATGGCCATTGCGGCTTCCGGGATCATCGGCATGTAGATGGTGACTCGGTCGCCCTTGTCGACACCAAGCGCCACCAGCGCATTGGCCATGCGCGCCACCTCGTCCCGCAGTTCGCCATAGCTGATGCGGCGCCCCTTGGCCTTGGGATCATCGGCCTCCCAGATGATGGCGATGCGTTTCGGGTCCTTGTCGGCCCAGCGGTCGAGGCAGTTCCAGCTGGCGTTGATGATCCCGTCCTCGAACCATTTGATGGCGACCGGGTCCCACGACCAGTTGCCCATCACCGTGGGTGCCGTGTACCAGCCCAGCCGACCAATCTGGCTGCGCCAGAAATCATCGGGATCAGCCAGGCTCTGGGCATAAAGCGCGTGATATTGCTCGGCCGTGGTGCGGGTGATGGCGAGGGCCTCGGCGGTGACGGGGTGCATGGTGTCGCTCATGGCGCCAAGACTAGGCCGCAGCGCCGCTTGCCGCTAGAGGGTGCAGATGGCCTTTCCCCCCTCCAAAGCGATGGCATGGGCGCTCGACGAAGCCCGCGCGGCGGCGGCGCGCGGCGAGGTGCCGGTGGGCGCGGTGATCACCGATGCGGCAGGCCAGCTGCTTGCCCGCGCCGGCAATCGCACCCGTGAACAGACCGATCCCACCGCCCATGCCGAAATGCTCGCCATCCGCGCCGCCTGCGAAGCGTTGCAAGCCGAACGGCTGATCGGCTGCACGCTGACCGTGACGCTGGAGCCCTGCGCCATGTGCGCCGCTGCCATTTCGGCGGCACGGGTGGAACGGCTGGTCTATGGTGCGTCCGATCCCAAATCGGGCGGCGTCGAGCATGGCGCCCGGGTGTTCAGCCACCCCCAGGCGCACCACCGGCCGGAGGTGATTGCCGGCGTGGCCGAGCCGCAGGCGGCAGTGCTGCTGAAGGCGTTTTTTGCCAGCAAGCGCTGAGCCCGCCCACTTGTCGCCCACGGCGCAGTCGGCCACGGTGCAGCCATGACCAATTCTGCTCCCCGCCGTGTGCTTGGGCCGTTCGCGGCGGCGTCTGTCGTGGTGGGCATGGTGGTGGGGGCTGGCATCTTCCGGTCGGCCAGCCTGGTCGCGGCTAACCTGGGCAATGATGCGCTGGTGCTGCTGGCCTGGGCGCTGGGCGGGCTGTTCGCGCTGTGCGGGGCGCTGGTCTATGCCGAATTGTCCAACGCCTTCCCGCATCCCGGCGGCGATTATCGCTTCCTGCGCCTCGCCTATGGGCCCCTGGTCGGTTTCCTGTTTGCCTGGTCGCGCTTTGCGGTGATCTTTTCGGCCTCGGCGGCGATGCTGGCCTTCGTGGCGGCCGACTATCTGGCCGAATTGCTGCCCCTGTCGGGCCTGGCGCGCGGCGGGGTGGCGGCGCTGGCGATCATCGTGCTCACCGGGCTGAACCTGGCCGGGGTGAAGCGCTCCACCGGCGGGCAGATCGTGCTGGTGACGGCCGATGTGCTGGCGCTGCTGGTGCTGGGCCTGGCCGCAGCCAGCCTGATCGCGGCCGGCACCCCACCACTGACGCCAACACCGGCGCCGCAGTCCTTTGGGGCGGCGGCGTTCGGGCAGGCGATGGTGTTCGTCATGCTGGCCTTTGGCGGCTTCAACGATGCCGCCACCCTGTCCGCCGAAGTGCGCCGCCCACGCGACATGACCCTGGCGCTGGTCGGCGGCATGGGGCTGGTCACCGCACTCTACCTGCTGGCCAACTGGGCCTATCTCACCGGCCTTGGCGGCGCCGGTCTGGCAGCAAGCGCCGCGCCCGCCGCGCAATTGATGGCCATCGCCTTTGGCCCGGTCGGTCAATTGGCCATGGTGATCTTCGTCGCCATCGCGGCGCTCGCCATCGTCAATGCGCTGGTCATCGTCGGCGGCCGCACGCTTTATGCCGTGGCCGGCGATGAACCGGCGCTCGGCCGGCTGGCGGCGTGGGACGAAGTGGCCGGCGTGCCGCGTCGGGCGATCTGGGTGCAGTGCGCCGTCTCGCTGTGCCTGGTGGCCTGGGGCTCGCTCTCCACCGGCTTTGCCCAGATGGTGGACTTCCTGTCGCCGGTGTTCTGGCTGTTCCTGTCCCTAACCGGTCCGGCGCTGATCATCCTGCGCCGCCGCCACCCAGATGTTGAACGACCGTTCAAGGTGCCGCTTTATCCGCTGGTGCCACTGGCCTTCTCCGCCGGCTGCCTGTTCGTGCTGCAAAGCTCGGTGCGCTATGTGGGCCTGAAGGGCTGCGCCATCAGTTTCGGCATGCTGGCGCTGGGCCTTGGCGTGCGGGTGCTGCTCAGCCGCCGCACTGCGACATAATGGCCTGAGTTTACGATTCTTTTGACGGCCTGCATCGGCGGGCGATCTGGTTGCGTAACCTTTCTCGGGAACGCGACCCGTCCGGGGTCCAACCGGGCGGACCAGAGAGGGACACATATGCCAATATTTCACGCTGGCCGCTTGCGCGCGGCCTTGCTGGCGGCTGCCATGCTGGCGCCGGCCATGGCGCAAGCCGATACCATCTATGGCCTCACCGCCAGCAACCGCATTGTCACCTTCACCTCGGCGGCGCCGGGCACCACCATCTCCGATCGCGCCATCACCGGGCTGGCCGCAGGCGACCGCCTGCTCGGCATCGATCGCCGGCCGGTCGACAAGCTGCTCTATGCCATTGGCAGCAGCGGCAATGTCTATCGCCTCACGCAGACGCCAACCAGCTATGTCGCCACCAATCTGGGCGCGGTTTCCACGTCGCTCACCGGCTCCAGCTATGGCTTTGATTTCAACCCGACGGTCGATCGCATCCGGGTGGTGAGCGATGCCAACCAGAATCTGCGGCTCAATCCCAATGCCGCGCCGCTCGGCACCATCGTCGATGGTTCGTTGACCCTGAACGGCGCGCCGCAGATCGATCTGCTCGGTGTCGCCTATACCAACAGCGTTGCCGGTGCGACCACCACCCGGCTGTACGGCATCGATGCCCGCACGGGCGCCCTGGTGCGGTCGACCAACGCCAACGCCGGCACCTATGTCAACTTCGGGTTGACCGGCACGGCCTATCAGTCGCTTGGTCTGGCGCTCGACAACGCCCAGGCGTTGGGCTTCGACATCTCGGCCAACACCGGGCTGGGTTATTTCAACTTTGGCAGCGACCTGTATCGCATCAACCTGGAGACCGGCGCGCCGACCCTGCTGGGCGGCATCGGCGCCGGTGGGCTGGTCGGCCTCGCCGCCGGCGCCGTGCCGGAACCGCAGAGCTGGGCGCTGCTGATTGCCGGCTTTGGCCTAGTGGGTGCGGCCCAGCGCCGTCACCGTCGTCAACCCGAACGCGCCGCGGCCTAAGTTCCCTGCCGCGGTTCGTCTGGCCGGCAGCAGCCGCCCCCCGTGGGCTGCCGGCCAGTTTTCTTTCAGAGCAACGCGCTGGCGATGTGGAAGGTGAGGCCGGCGGCCACATAGGCGGCGGCAAACAGATAGCTGAACATGAAGATCGGCCAGCGCCAGCTGGCGGTTTCGCGGCGGGTGATGGCCAGCGTCGAGATGCATTGCGGCGCGAACACAAACCAGGCCAGGAAGGCCAGCGCCGTGGGCAGCGGCCAGGCGCCGCGCAGCCGTTCGATCAGGCTGCCGGCATTGTCTTCAGAGACATCGTTGAGGGCATAGACGGTGCCCAGCGCCGAAACGGCGACTTCGCGCGCCGCCATGCCGGGCACCAGCGCGATGGCGATTTCCTTGTTGAAGCCGATGGGCGCGAAGATCGGTTCCAGCGCGGCGCCGATCTTGCCGGCAAGGCTGTACTCGATCGGGGGCTTGGTGCCGCCAACGGGCGGTTGCGGCCAGCTGGCCATGGCCCACAGCACGATGGTGGAAGCCAGGATGATGGTGCCGGCCCGCTGCAGGAAGGCTGTCACCCGGCCATAGAGGCCGAGCATCACGTCACGCAGCGCCGGCAGCTGATATTTGGGCATTTCCATCAGGAACGGCGGCGCGGCGCCCTTGGTCACCGTGCGGCGCAGGGCAAAGGCCGCCACCAGCGCGCCCAGGATACCGGCGAGATAGAGCGCGAACAGCACCAGGCCCTGCAAGCCGAACGGGCCGACATCGCGGGCCGGGATGAAGGCGCCGATCACCACGGCATAGACCGGCAGCCGCGCCGAACAGGTCATCAACGGGGCGATCAGGATGGTGGTCAGGCGGTCGCGTGGGCTGTCGATGGTTCGCGTCGCCATGATGCCGGGCACGGCGCAGGCAAAGCTGGAGAGCAGCGGAATGAAGGCGCGGCCGTTGAGGCCGACACGCGCCATCAGCCGGTCCATCAGGAAGGCGGCGCGGGTCATGTAACCGGTCTGCTCCAGCGTGAGGATGAACAGGAACAGGATCAGGATCTGCGGCAGGAACACCACCACCGCGCCGACGCCGGCGAGCACGCCATCATTGAGCAGCGACAGGAACCAGCCTTGCGGCAAGGTCGCTGCCAGTTCGGCCTGCAGCGCCGCCACACCGGATTCGATCCAGCCCATCGGCGCTTCCGCCCAGCTGAACACCGCCTGGAACATGAAGAACAGCACCAGGGCCAGCAACAGCGGCCCGACGACCGGGTGCAGCGCGACGCGGTCGATGCGCTGGGACCAGGCCTTGGCGCTGCCGACGCTGGTTTCCACCGTTGCCGCCAACTGGCGCGCCTGTTTCTGCAAGGCGCGCACATCGCTGCCGCGCTCTTCGGGCGGCGTCAGCGGCGCGTCGCCGATGCGGGCCGAAAGCGCGGCGCCCAACGCATCAAGGCCCTTGCGGCGCACCGCAACCGTTTCGACCACGGGCAAGCCAAGCAGATCGGCCAGCCGAGCCGAATCGATCTGGATGCCGTCGCGCGCCGCCAGATCAACCATGTTCAGCGCGACAATCAGCGGCAGGCCGAGCGCCTTCAGTTCCAGCACGAAGCGCAGGTGATTGCGCAGATTGGTGGCATCCACCACCGCCACGATCGCATCCAGGCGCTTTTCGCCCACCATGCGCCCGAAGATGGCATCACGGGTCACCGCCTCGTCGGGCGAGCGCGGGGTGAGGCTGTAGGTGCCGGGCAGATCGACCAGTTCCGCCACCCGGCCATCGGGCAGGGCGAGGCGGCCGGCCTTGCGCTCCACGGTGACGCCAGGATAGTTGCCGACCTTCTGTCGGCTGCCTGTCAAGGCATTGAACAGGCTGGTCTTGCCGGCATTGGGATTGCCGACGAGCGCCACCACCGGCTGGCGGGCGCTGACCGGGGGCAGATTGGCGGCGGGGGCGTTCACGCCGCTTCCACCTCGATCAGCCGGGCCATCTCGCGGCGCAGCGCCACCACCATGTTGCCCACACGCACCGCCAGCGGATCGCCGCCGAACGGCGCGCGGTGGACGATCTCCACGTCCACGCCTTCGTCAAAGCCCAGCTCGCAAAGGCGCTGCGCCGTGGCCGGATCCAGCCCGGCGCGATCGATGGCGGCAATCAGGGCGATCTCGCCCACGGCCAGCGCGTCGATCGGGCGGTGAGAGGCGAAAAAGGTCAAGCGGGGGGTCCGGTCGCAATGATGTTGCGAACCGTTATCAACTATTGCCGGGCGATGCTACCGGCAAATGTCCTCAGGGTCAGGACCTATTGATTTCCTGTCCCGGCACGGCCCGGAGAAGCCCGGCACGAGTGAGGGAGCGCAGTGGCGCACCCCGAAGGGTGCGTCCAAGCGAAGCGAGCACTGTGCCGGGCTTCTCCGGGTCGCCCTTCGGGTTGCCCGTTGCAGCCAAATGGCGTCGTTGCGGTCACTTGCCGGGGGGCGAAGCCCCGCCTGCGTGCCCGCGCCTAGCCATTTGGCTGGAACGGGCAATGACGGGACATGAAATCAATAGGTCCTGACCCTAGACTGCCGGGTAGCGCAGGCGGCCGAGGAAGCGGGCCGGATCGGGCAGCTTGCCCATCATGCCGGTCAGCTTCGCCTTGGCCTTTTCAAAGCGCATCACGCCGTCGATGCGGCGATCGATGAAGGCACGGGTGGCGGCGAAATCGTCCGAATCATCCTGCGTCCAATGCAGCAGCGTGGCGGAATAGATGCCGGAGAGGATCAGCCGCTTGGTATAGTGATTATAGTCGGTGGCGGTGTCGCCGGCAGCGCGCCACATCGCATCGGCGGCCTGCCACAGCAGCTTTGTCGACAGCGCGGCGTGTTGCGGCTGCGCCAACAGATTGAGTGCGCGGCGGGTGACTTCACGGTCGCCCTGTTCCAGCCGGGTCACCAGTGCCATGCGGATGCGGTCGCGGATCTTCATATTGTGGCTGTTGGCCATGGCTTCGGCCATTTTTGCGTTCACGGCCGTCGTCCAGACCGTCAGCATCGCCTCGACGTCGGGCAGGGCGAGGGCGGCGATATCGGGATCAATGCCGCTGTCCCGCGCGGCAGCGGCCAGGGCGCGGCTGCTCCAGCCGTCAAACGGCACGTGCGGCAGCATGGCCTCCACCAGGCGGGGGGCCAGTTCGGCGAGCGGGATATCCTGCGTCATGATCGCTCTCATAGCGTGCGCCGGCCCCGGTTCACAGCCGATATTGCGTCGCGGGGCTAGTCCCTGCCGGTGTAGCCCTTGCCGCGCTGAAGGGCTTCTGCTATCGGCCACGCCTCTGTCACCGGGGCGACTCGGTGAGCATCCGTATTTCTTGAAGACAACCCAACAAATGGGGCCAGCGCCCCCGAACGAAATGGAGTGACGGCAGCCCATGCAAATCGTGGTTCGCGACAACAACGTCGATCAGGCCCTTCGCGCCCTGAAGAAGAAGCTGCAGCGTGAAGGCGTCTACCGCGAAATGAAGCTGCGCCGTCATTACGAGAAGCCGAGCGAAAAGCGTGCCCGTGAAAAGGCCGCCGCCGTGCGCCGCGCCCGCAAGATGGAGCGCAAGCGCATGGAACGTGACGGCGTCAAGTAAGCCGTCTGCACCGTGATCGAGGCCGGGGGCCGGGCAGGGTTGACCCTCTGCCCGGCCCCCGCCATTTAGGCCGCAGTTTTTTCCGGTTTCGAGGCAGATATGTCAGGTCAGGCAATGAACAGCGCGGGCGGCGTCGGCATCGGCAAGTGGCTGGCGGCGGGCGCCGTGGTGATCGGCGTGGTTGGCCTGCTGGTCTATACCGGCACCCAGAGCCAAGTCGCCGCGGTGCGCACGGCTGACATGAAATATCTGGCCCAGAACAAGGACAAGCCGGGCGTCGTCACCACCGCGTCGGGCCTGCAATATAATGTGATCCGTGCTGGCCAGGGCCCGAAGCCGGCGGCGAAGGACACGGTGCTGGTGCATTATGAGGGCCGGCTGGTCGACGGCACGGTGTTTGATTCCAGCTACCAGCGCGGCCAGCCCGCCGCTTTCCCGCTTGATCAGGTCATCCCCGGCTGGACCGAAGGCGTGCAGCTGATGCCGGTCGGCTCCAAATATCATTTCGTTGTGCCGCCGCAGCTTGCCTATGGCGCGCAGGGCGCCGGCGGCGTGATCCCGCCGGGTGCGGTGCTGGAATTCGATATCGAACTGCTGGCGGTGAAGCCGGCGCAGTAAGCACCGGTTTCAGCTTCAGTTGCTGCGCAGGGACAGGAACCAGCGGTCGCGCAGCGCGGTCACCCAGGTCACCGGGTTGAAGCTGGTCGAACCATCCAGGCTGAAGGTGGTGAATTCGGCGCGGCCGACGAGATTTTCGACCGGCAACAGGCCGAGGCCGCCGATTTCCGGAGCAAAGCGGCTGTCTTCCGAATTGTCGCGGTTGTCGCCCATCAGGAAAACATGGCCTTCGGGCACGATCACCGGCTCGGTGTTGTCCTGCGGCACCGTGGCGAGATCGAGCGTGAGATAGGTGCGGCCGCCGGGCAGCGTCTCGCGATAGGTGGGCAGATGGCACTCGGCCGCGCCCTCCGGGGTCACCACCCGATATTGCACGTCATACATGGTGTTGCAGTCGCTGTTGGGCGACACTTTCAGCACCGTATCGGCCACCTTCACCTTGGGCACCGGTTGGCCGTTCAGCCACAGCTGGCCATCCTTCATCTGCACCGTGTCGCCGGGCAGGCCGATGACGCGCTTGATCCAGTCATCCTGGGCGATCGGTGACTTCAGCACGACGATGTCCCCGCGCTCCGGCAGGCTGCCGAACAGCCGGCCCTGCATCTTGGGCAGCACGTTCAGCGATGGCGACAGATAGGAATAGCCATAGGGATATTTCGACACGATCAGCCGGTCACCGATGAGCAGGCCCGGCAGCATCGAGGCCGACGGGATATAGAAGGGCTTGGCCACCGCGGTGTGGACGGCCAGCACCGCCAGCGCCAGCAGGAACAGCTGCCAGGCCTCTTCGGCCCAGTTGATCTTCTTCTTGGCCACGGCGGCGCTGCTTCCTTCGGTCATGCGATACTCACGGTGATCAGCACGATGGCCTGCGCCCAGGGATGGTCGTCGGTCATCGTCAGATGAATCGCGGCCTTATGCCCCGCAGGCGTGATTTGCGCCAGCCTTGCTGCAGCACCACCGGAAAGCTGCAGCGTCGGCTGGCCTGACGGCAGGTTGACGACGCCCATGTCGCGCCAGAACACGCCGTGGCGAAAACCGGTGCCCAGCGCCTTGGCGCAAGCCTCCTTGGCGGCAAAACGCTTGGCGAAGGTGGCGGCGCGGGTCAGCTCGCGGCGGTTGGCCTTGGCCTGTTCGATATCGGTGAAGATGCGATTGATGAAGCGGTCGCCAAAGCGCTCGATGCTGCTGGCGATGCGCTCGATGTTGCACAGGTCTGATCCCAGGCCGATCAGCGCCAGGCCGGGTGGCACCAGCACGCTCAAGACCTGGCCTCATCCATGCAGGCGCGCATGCGGCGGATGGCGGCATCGAGGCCGACGAACACCGCCTCGCCGATCAGGAAATGGCCGATGTTGAGCTCGGCCAGCTGCGGCAGGGCGGCGACCGGGCCGACATTGGCATAAGTTAGGCCGTGGCCGGCGTGGAGTTCGAGGCCCAGCGCCGCGCCAAATTCGGCCGCGCGGGCCAGCCGCGCCAGCTCGGCCGCGGCATCGCCATCATCGAAGGCATGGGCATAGGGGCCAGTGTGCAGTTCGACCACCGGCGCGCCAAGCCGGGCGGCGGCCTCCAGCTGGCGTTCCTCCGGCGCGATGAACAGCGATACGCGGATGCCGACGTCCTTCAGGCGGGCGATGATCGGCTGCAGGCTGTTGTGCTGGCCAGCAGCGTCCAGCCCGCCTTCGGTGGTGCGCTCGGCCCGGCGTTCCGGCACGATGCAGGCGGCGTGCGGCTTGTGCGCCAGCGCAATGGCCAGCATCTCGTCGGTCGCCGCCATTTCGAGGTTGATCGGCAGGGCGATGGCGCCTGACAGCCGGGTCAGATCATCGTCGGTGATGTGGCGGCGGTCTTCGCGCAGGTGGATGGTGATGCCATCGGCGCCGGCCGCCGCCGCCATTTCGGCGGCCCGCAGCGGGCAGGGATGCACCCCGCCGCGCGCATTGCGGATGGTGGCGACATGATCGATGTTGACGCCCAATCTGAGATGGCTGGGGCGCTGGCTCACGCCGCGCGGCTCCCCGGCTTCACCGCCGGAATCGCTTCCAGTTCGGGCGGCAGGGCATCGGGCTGATAGGTCGGCACGTCGAGTCGGATCAGCGGGGTGAAGGGCACGCCGAGATCGGCCTTGCCATTGGAGCGATCGACCAGCGACGCCGCATGGATCACCCGGCCGCCAGCCGCTTCCACCGCGGCGATGGCTTCGCGGCTCGACAGCCCGGTGGTGACGACGTCTTCCATCAACAGCACCGGCTGGCCGGCGCTCAACCGGAAGCCGCGGCGCAGTTCGAAGGTGCCGGTGGGGCGTTCGACGAACATCGAATCAACAGCCAGGGCGCGGGCCAGTTCATAACCGCAGATCAGCCCGCCCATGGCCGGCGCGATCACCGCGGTCACCTTGGCCTTCACCGCGGCCGGAATCTTGGCTGCCAGCGCCACGGCCAGCCGTTCGGCGCGGGCCGGGCTCATCAGCACGCGCGCGCATTGCAGGTAACGCGGGGACCGCAGGCCTGACGACAGGATGAAATGGCCCTCCAGCAGCGCCTCGGCAGCGCGGAATTCGGCCAGCACGTCGTCGTCGGTCATCCTTGTCTCTCCAGATCGCGCGCACGCCTTGGCAGCGCCATGTCGCGCGCGCAAGCGGCCTTACAACCGCACCCTGTCGGCCGACACCACGGCCTTTACCTGGCGCAGTCCGCCCAGGATGGTGGCGAGATGCGCCACGCTTTCCACCTCGATGTCGATGATGTCGGTGTGGAACTCGCGATCGCGGTGCTTCAGCGCCAGGCCGACGATATTGGCATTGTGGGCGGCGATGCTGGCGGCCAGGCTGGCCAGCGCACCAGGCTGGTTGTGGACGACGACCGCGATGCGAGCGGCAGCACCAGCTGTTTCGGCGCCCCATTTCACGTCCAGCCACTCGCCGCTTTCATCGGCCAGATGGTCGCAATCGATGACATGCACCGAAATCGGCCCATCCGGGTGGCGGATGCCGACGATGCGATCGCCCGGCACCGGCCGGCAATGATCGCAGAGCAGGAAGCCGACGCCGGGCGTCAGCCCTTCGATCGAGATGCTCGCCGCTGCCTTGGCCTTTGCGCCGCGCGGCCGCGCTGGCCGGGTCGAAGCGCCCGGCACCAGCGCTTCGGTCACCTGATCATCCGACAGGCGGTTCTCGGCCATCGCCAGCATCAGGGCGGCGCGATCGTGCAGCTTCAGCCGGCCCAGCGCCGGGCCCATGATCTCGTCGTCCAGCGGCACCTTCAGCCGGCCCGCCACGGCGTCGAGCAACTTGGCGCCCATCGCCAGCAGTTCCTCGCGGCGCTTGTGGCGAACATGGCGGCGGATGGCGGCACGGGCCTTGGCGCTGGCGACGAACGCCTCCCAGGCCGGATCCGGCGATTTCACCTTGCCCTTCAATATTTCGACCTGATCGCCGTTGACCAGCCGGGTGCGCAGCGGCACGGCGCGGCCGTTGACCTTGGCGCCCACGCAACTGTCCCCCAGGTCGCTGTGCACGGCATAGGCAAAGTCCACCGGCGTCGCATCGCGCGGCAGCTGGTAGAGTTCGCCCTTGGGGGTGAAGACGAACACCTGATCCTGGAACATCGCCAGCCGGGCATTCTCGAGCAGTTCCTCCGGGCTGGCCGCGTCCTGCAGCACGTCGAGCAGGTCCTCGATCCAGGGATAGGCCTCGCGCGCCGGGGCGCCGTCGCTGCCCAGCTTGTAGGCCCAGTGCGCGGCGACGCCATACTCGGCCTCCTCGTGCATCAGCCTGGTGCGGATCTGCACTTCGATGCGCGCGGCCTCACCGCTGAGCAACACCGACGTGTGCAGCGAGCGATAGCCGTTGGACTTGGGCGTGGAGATGAAATCCTTGAAACGGCCCGGCACCATCGGCCAGCGGCCATGCACGATACCGAGTGCCCGGTAACAGTCATTGACGTCGTCAACGATCACCCTGAATGCCATCACGTCCGACAATTGCTCGAAACTCATCTGCCGCGCCGCCATCTTGCGCCAGATTGAGTAGGGGCGCTTTTCGCGGCCGGTGACGCTGGCGGCAATACCCTTGGAGGCCAGCAGGCTTTCCAGCGCACCGGTGATGCGGTGGACGTTTGCGCCGGTCGTGTCGCGCAGCCGCGCCATGCGCTGGCTGATCATCTCGCAGGCTTCAGGCTCCAGGTGGCTGAACGCCAGCTCCTGCATCTCCTCCATGAAGCCATACATGCCGATCCGCTCAGCCAGCGGGGCATAGATGTCCATGGTCTCGCGGGCGATGCGGCGGCGCTTTTCCTCCTTGGGGATATGATAGAGCGTGCGCATGTTGTGCAGCCGGTCCGCCAGCTTGACCAGCAACACGCGGATATCGGTGGACATCGCCAGCAGGAACTTGCGCAGATTCTCCGCCTGGCGCTCGCTCTCGGTCTGCGTCTCGATCTTTGACAGCTTGGTGACGCCATCGACCAGCCGGCCCACATCAGGCCCGAACAGCCGGTCGATCTGTTCCTGCGTCGCCACCGTGTCCTCGATGGTGTCGTGCAGGATGGCCGTCGCGATGGTCTTGTCGTCGAGTTGCAGGTCGGTGAGGATGCCGGCCACCTCGATCGGGTGGCTGAAATAAGGGTCACCACTGGCGCGCAGCTGGCTGCCGTGGGCCTTCACCGAAAACACGTACGCGCGGTTGAGCAGATCCTCATCCGCATCCGGATCATAGGCCTTGACCCGTTCCACCAATTCATACTGGCGCAGCATAGCCGACTATCTTGGGGGGGATTGGAGGTTAGTACAACCCTGGGTGAGCGCAATTTACGCGGCCGGCGGCGGAGCCGCCGAGTCCGCTTCTGAGGTAAAGGCAGAAGGAAGAAAGTGCGTGGCGGAGGCACGCTGTCGGACGACACACGAAAAAGGCGACCCGAAGGTCGCCTTTTTTGGTCGCCGGCCGGAGTGCGGCGAGTCTCAAAATAGCTCCGCTACTTTGGGCCGCCTTACTCGTAATCACCACCCATGTTCTGGTTCCGCGGCGGCTGCGCAGCCGTGATGCGCAAGGCTTCAGCGGAGGCCGACAGCGAGCCGATCACGTCCGGCGTGTCGTCATCCTCGGCCTGCACGCGCTGCATGCCCTGCACCATGGTTTCCTTGAGGTCGGCCGGGCGGATCGTCTCTTCGGCGATCTCGCGCAGCGCCACGACCGGATTCTTGTCGCGGTCGCGGTCGATGGTCAGTTCGGAACCAGACGAGATGTTGCGGGCGCGATGGGCGGCCAGCAGCACCAGGTCAAACCGGTTGGGGACCTTGTCAACGCAATCTTCGACAGTGACGCGTGCCATGAAATGGCTCCAGCAATGATGGTGTGGGAATGGCTCCCCCTGACGATTCGGGGCCGCAAAGTCAAGGAAATTGGCCTTTCACCATCGTGGAGCGGCTTGACTCTGCCGGCCCGCCCCCCTAACGGACCCGCTTCGCATCTGGCCCCGCACCCCGGTGAAGCGGCGGCCCACTCCGGCAACAGGTCGGTTTGGCGAGACCGGGAAGGCCCGCCAATCCCGGCGGTCCGTGACAAGCAAGGTGAAACATGTCGAAGCGTTCGAACGCGAAGTACAAGCTTGATCGCCGCATGGGCGAGAATATCTGGGGTCGTCCGAAGAGCCCGGTCAACAAGCGCGAATACGGCCCCGGCCAGCACGGACAGCGCCGCAAGGGCAAGATGAGCGATTTCGGCCTGCAGCTGCGCGCCAAGCAGAAGCTGAAGGGCTATTATGGTGACGTCACCGAGAAGCAGTTCCGCAAGGTCTATGCCGAAGCGGTGCGCATGAAGGGCGATACCTCGCAGAACCTCATCGGTCTGCTCGAACAGCGCCTGGACATGGTGATCTATCGCGCCAAGTGGGCGCCGACCGTGTTCGCCGCCCGCCAGATCGTCAACCATGGTCACATCTGGCTGAACGGCGTGCGCTGCAACATCGGTTCGGCCCGCGTGAAGCCGGGCGACGTCGTCGAACTGGGCTCGAAGGCCCGCGAAATGGCGCTGGTGCTGGAAGCCCAGGGCCTGTCCGAGCGTGACGTGCCGGAATATGTCTCGGTCGATGGCAACAAGGCCACCTATGTCCGCGTGCCGACGCTGGACGAAGTGCCGTACCCGGTGAAGATGGAACCGAACCTGGTCGTCGAGTTTTACTCGCGCTGATCTCTCAGCCGATTGGAATGCGAAAGGGCGGCTCTCAGGGCCGCCCTTTTCATTTGTGCCTGGCGCTTGCCTAAAATCCCGTCGGCGCCACCGTCCGGCCCAGGAATTTCAGCCGCGTGATCCACGTGTGGACTTCGAGGCCCGGCGTCGCATGGGTGGCACCGGGATAGACCATCAGGTCAAACGGCCGCTTCGCCCGTTGCAGCGCCGTCATCAGCGCGGTCGAATTCTCGAACACCACATTGTCGTCGGCCATGCCGTGCATCAGCAGCAGCGGGTCGCTGATCTTCGCGGCTTCGCCGAGCGCGCCGGATTTCGCATAGACCTCCGGGTTGGTGATGGGATTACCGAGATAACGCTCGGTATAGGCGGTGTCATACAGCTCCCAGCGGGTCACCGGCGCGCCGGCGATGCCGGCGGCAAAGGCGCCCGGCGCGGCTTCCAGCAGTTTCAGCACCATGTAGCCGCCATAGGACCAGCCATTGACGGCGACCTTGCCGGCCCAGGGTTGCGCCTTGATCCAGGCCAGCGCCTGCAACTGGTCCTGGACCTCGACCCCGCCCATGGCGCGGAAGATCGGCGCCTCGAACGCCATGCCGCGATCATTGCTGCCGCGGTTGTCGAGCTGGAACACCGCCCAGCCCTTCGACACCAGATATTGCTCGATCGGCGCAGTGAACTTGCGGGTCACATAATGGGCGTGCGGGCCGCCATAGACTTGCATCAGCACCGGGAAGGGGCCGGGGCCGGCGGGCTTCAACAGGCGCCAGTCCATCGCCTGGCCATCGGACGCGGTGAGCGTGCCGAACTGCGGCACCGTGTGGGTGGCGAGATAGGGCGCATAGGGGTGGCTGGCGTCGAGGCGATTCTCCTCGATCCAGGCGAGGCGCTTGCCAGCCCCGTCACTCAGCCACACCTGTGGCGGTTGGCTGGGGGTGGTGCTGGTGACCAGCAGACGCTGGCCGGCATCATCCATCACCGCTTCATGCCAGCCGCCTGTTGCGGTCAAGCGCTGCGGCTTCGCGCCCGCCTTGCGGTAATCGAGCGCATAGACCTGCTTTTCCAGCGTGGAGTCAGCAAACCCGGTGAACCACAGCCGGCCGCGCTTCTGATCGACGCCGACCAGTTCATCCACCACCCAGCGGCCGCGGGTGAGTTGCGCTGCCCTGCCACCGACCAGCCGATAGAGGTGGCGATAGCCGTCACGCTCGCTCGCCCACAATATGCTGTCGTCCTTCAGCGGGCGGAAACTGTCGTGGACATTGATCCAGGTCTTCGCTGTCTCGCTCGCCAGCACCCGCGAGGCGCCGGTGGCTGGATCGACGGCCAGGATGTCGAGCCGCTGCTGATCGCGCGCCAGGCGCTGGACATAGAGTGTCTTGCCGTCCACCGCCCAGGCCACGCGGGCGATATAGATGTCGCTGCTGGGGCCCAGATCGACCTTCACCTTGCCCGACCCGTCCGGGTTCACCAGCCACAGCGACACATCGGCATTGGCGGTGCCGACGGCGGGATAGGCCTGGGTGAACAGGCGGGTGCCGTCGGCGCCGATGGCGGCGCGGGTCACTTGCTTGACCGGACTTTCATCGACCCGCGCCACGGCGATGCGGCGGTCGTCCGGCGACCACCAATGGCCATCAAAGCGGTCGAGCTCTTCCTGCGCGATGAACTCGGCGACGCCCCAGCTGACCTTGGGTGTGTTTTCCCCCGCCACCTCGCGCGCCGCACCGCCCGCCAGCGATTGCACAAACAGATGGCCGTCGCGCACGAAGCTGGCAAAGCCGCCTTTGGGGCTCAGTTGCGCATCGGTCTCGGTCTCCGGCGTGCTGGTCAGCCGCGTCACGCTGCCATCCAGCGCCGCCACCCACAGATCGCCCTCCACCGGCACCAGCAGGTGTTTGGCATCGGGTGCCCAGGCATAATCGGTGATGCCCTTCACGTCGGCGATGCGCCGGCGCTCGCGGTTCATGCGCTCGGCTTCTGATAGGGCGCCGCCGCTCGCGAGTTTCTCCGAATCGACCAGCATGCGGCTTTGCCCGGTGGCGGTGTCCACCGCCCACAGGTCAAACCGGTCCTTGTCGCTGGCCCGGCTCTTCAGCAGCGTCGCCAGCCGGCCATCGGGGGAGAGATTCAGCACGCGCGGGCGTGGGCCGGTGAGCGCGGGGGAGGCAAAGACCCGCTCCAGCGTCAGCGGCTGGGGAGCAATCTGTGACGCCGTCTGAGCCAGCGCCGGGGCCGCGACCAGCAGGGCCGTGGCCAGCAACACGCACTTCATTCCTTGTTCCCCCTGTTCGACCCGGCCCGCTGGCCTTTCCGCTGGCCGGGCCATCATGACAATCGTGCGTCAATGCCGCACCCTTGCTCCTGCGCCAAGTGGCTGCTAGCAAGAGGTTAGCAGTGGTTTGCCCACTGTCATTTCCCGCGCTGTTTCGCACTGCCGCCGCACATGCTGGCCGGTGTTTCGCGAACGGGGATGGGAAATCAAGGTCGCCGCCTTGCATGATGCAAGCCGGGGCGACCGCTGAAAAGCCATGTAAGGACGCGGATGACCGGATTGATCGAACTGGCGGAAGGGCAGCGCTGCAAGCGCCGTCTGGCCAGCGGTCACGCCGCCGCGCCTGCTGAATTCACCCATATTTCCCGCATCCGCCGGCGCCATCATCCCGATGCTGCCGGCCTTTTCATACCGCGCCGCCCTGTTGCCGCCCGCCTGTCGGGTGCCGAGACAGGGACCAGCGCCACGGAGACTTCACATGTCCAACCGCATGCTCATCGACGCCCGCCACCCGGAAGAAACGCGGGTGGCCGTGGTCAATGGCCAACGCATCGAGGAATTTGATTTCGAATCGGCTGACAAGCGTCAGCTGAAGGGCAACATTTATCTGGCCAAGGTCACGCGGGTTGAACCCTCGCTGCAGGCCGCCTTTGTTGAATATGGCGGCAACCGCCACGGCTTCCTGGCCTTCAGCGAAATCCACCCCGACTATTACCAGATCCCCAAGGAAGACCGCGACGCCCTGCTGCGCGAGGAGGCCGAACTGGCCGCCGAAGAGCATGCCCACGAAGATGGCGATGGCGACGGCGATGACGAGGTGCAGGAAACCGGCGGCCATCATGATGAGCCGACCGACGCGCTGCGCCGCAAGCGCATGGCGCTTCGCCGCCGTTACAAGATCCAGGAAGTCATCCGCCGCCGCCAGGTGATGCTGATCCAGGTGGTGAAGGAAGAGCGCGGCTCCAAGGGCGCGGCGCTCACCACCTATCTGTCGCTGGCCGGCCGTTATTGCGTGCTGATGCCCAACACCGCGCACGGCGGCGGCATTTCGCGCAAGATTTCCAACCCGGCCGATCGCAAGCGCCTGAAGCAGGTGATGGCCGATCTGCACCTGCCCAACGGCATGGGCGCCATCGTGCGCACCGCTGGCCTGAAGCGCAGCGCCGCCGATATCCGCCGCGATTTCGATTATCTCACCCGTCTGTGGGACGAAATTCGCGAGAAGACCCTGGCCAGCCAGGCCCCGGCGCTGATCCATGAAGACAGTGGCCTGATCAAGCGCGCCATCCGCGACATCTACAATCGCGAGATCGACCAGGTGCTGGTTGAAGGCCGCGCCGGCTTCGAGGCCGCGCACCGCTTCATGTCGATGCTGATGCCGACCCATGCCCCCAAGGTGGTGGAATATGAAGGCAGCGTGCCGCTGTTCCAGCGCTTTGGCGTCGAGGACCAGCTGGAAGCCATGTACCAGCCGGTCGTGCAGCTGAAGTCCGGCGGCTATCTGGTCATCAACCCGACCGAAGCCCTGGTCTCCATCGACATCAACTCCGGCCGCTCGACGCGTGAATATGGCATCGAGGAAACCGCGACCAAGACCAATCTGGAAGCCGCCGACGAGATCGCCCGCCAGCTGCGCCTGCGCGACATGGCCGGCCTGGTGGTGATCGATTTCATCGACATGGAAAATGGCTCCAACGTCCGCAAGGTCGAAAAGGCCATGAAGGAGGCGCTGAAGAACGATCGTGCCCGCGTGCAGATCGGCCGCATCTCCAGCTTTGGCCTGATGGAAATGAGCCGGCAGCGCCTGCGCACCGGCATCCTGGAAGCCTCCACCCACGTCTGCCCGATGTGCGAAGGCACCGGTATGGTGCGCTCGGTCGCGTCGGCGGCGCTGGCCGCCCTGCGCGCGCTGGAAGCCGAAGCGCTGCGCGGTCGCCACAGCGACCTGGTGCTGCGCGCCGGCGAGGAAGTCGCCGTCTATCTGCTCAACCGCAAGCGCATCGAGCTGGCCGAGCTGGAAGAACTCTATGGCGTGACCATTGTCACCCGCCCGGATGACGCCCTGATCGGCCCGAACTTCGAGATTGATGCAGGCGGCCCGCCGCCGTCGAAGAAGGTCGAGATGGTGGCGCTGCCGCCGATCGTGAAGATCAGCGAAGACAGCGATGCCGAAGCCGACGACGGTGACGATGCTGAGGGCGAGGGCGACGAGGGCCGCGAAGAGCGCGGCGAGGATGGCCGCCGCAATGGCCGTCGCCGCCGCCGTCGCAGCCGCGATGGCCGTGGCCGCGACAAGGGTGATGACCGCGAAGAAGCGAGCGACGACACCGCGGATGCGGCGGCCAATGCGGCTGACGACGCCGGCGATGAGGGCGATGACCAGGGCGACGAGTCGGGCGACAGCGCGACCGAGGCTGGCGAAAATGGCGGCCGCCGCAAGCGTCGCCGTCGTGGCCGCCGCGGTCGCCGCGCTGGCAGTGATCGCGCGCCGGCC
>NZ_WNJP01000410.1 GCF_009733735.1 Sandarakinorhabdus oryzae
GGCGGCGAGTTCCGCCACCAGCGCGGCGCGGCCGCCCCTGGCGGTGGAAATATCATTGCCCGGCGCGACGTGGCGCAGGCTGCGCGCGCTGTCGGCCCCAGCGGTTTCCACGGGCGGGCTGCGCTGGCCGATCGGGCCCCGGATCGGGCCGCCACCGCCTGAAATGCCATCGATCATCATCTTGTCCTTTCCGTCGCGCCTGTCGGGGCCAACGCCGTTAACGGCCATTCACCATGCCGCTTTAATCACCTCACCCTCCTCGTTGCCGCGCGTTTCAGCGCGCGAGCACGACCCGTCCGCCCTCCTCGATCCGCCCGGTGAAGCGGCGGCCGGCGGGGCCCTTGAGCGCAATGCGGTTGCCGTCGGCATCGCGTTCGGCTTCGGCCTCGATACTCACCGCCCAGCCCGGCCCGCCGGCTTCGACCAGCACGCGGTCACCCCTTCTGATGCTGGGGCGGCTGGCGGCTGGGCTGGCCGGGCCCACCGGCTGATCGATCGGCACATAGAGCGTCCAGGCCGGGTTGGCGCAGTCGGCGCGCACCACGTCGGCGCGGGCCCAGCTCAGCGCCGGCGAC
>NZ_WNJP01000411.1 GCF_009733735.1 Sandarakinorhabdus oryzae
CAGCAGCCGGCCGAGCAGGCCGCCGCTGCGGTCCAGCACGAGGCCGGTGCGCAACAGCACCGTGCGCACGCCGAGGCGGCTGGCGCGCAGGGCGGCGGCTTCCCAGGTGCGGCAGACCCGCGCCGAGAAACAGGGCCGGCCGGTGGCGGTTTCGTCCAGCAGTTCATCACCGCGCAGGCCGTAGATGCCGATGGCCGAACCCGACACCAGCACCGCCGGCCTGTGGTCCAGACGGGCGATGAGCGCGATGACGTCGCGGGTCACGGCCAGGCGCGACCGGATGATGCGGATGCGCTTGGCCCTGGTCCAGGGCCGGTCCGAAATCGGCTCACCGGCAAGGTTGACGATGGCATCGATGGGGCAATCGCTGGCAATTTCGGTCAGGCGGCTGACCATCCTGACCTGGCCGTTGCCGACCCAGGGCCGGGCGCTGGTGGTGCGGCTCAGCACGGTGACATCATGGCCGGCCGTCGCCAGCGCCGCCACCAGCCGGCGACCGATGAAGCCCGTGCCGCCGGTGACCAGCACGTGCTGCCGCCCGGGCAGGCCGGCGGCCAGCCCGGCGG
>NZ_WNJP01000412.1 GCF_009733735.1 Sandarakinorhabdus oryzae
GGTGCAACTGGTGGCGGCTGTGGCGAAAGCCGTGCTGATGGCCGAACTCGGCGCCGGCCGCAGCGTGCTGGCGCCGCTGGTGGAGGCGGCGCTGGCCGAGGTCGCCGATGGCGCGCTGCCGACGTTGATCGCCCATCCTGAAACGCTGGCGCTGCTGGGCCCGGAACTGCCGCCGGGCCTCGCCACCGCTGCCGATCCTTCGCTGCCGGCGGCGCACGTGGTGCTGGCCGGCCCGGATTTCCGCATCGAAGCCGGGCTCGATGAGCGGCTGGCCCGCATCATGAAGGCGCTGGCATGAGCCTGACCGCGCGCCTTGCTGATCATATTAGCACCATGACGGTGCCGCCGCTGCCGATCCGCCGCGGCGGCTGCGTGGTGGCGGCTGATGGCAACATCATCGAGGCGGTGGGCATCAGCGGTGCCATCGGTGACCGGGTGGCGCTGGGATCGGCGCAGCTTGCCGCTGAAATCATCGGCTTTCGCGATGGCCGCGCGCTGTTGATGGGGCTGCAGCCGCTGGCCGGCATCGCGCCGGGCGCGCAGGTCCTCGCCGAGCCGGCGGGC
>NZ_WNJP01000413.1 GCF_009733735.1 Sandarakinorhabdus oryzae
AACGTCTTGGTTTTCCAGAAAGATTCGCTTTGGGTCGAGGGCGGCCGAGGCCGGGCTGTCATGGCTTTGAACCTGCTGGGATCCTGAAGCGTCCTTACGCTAATATGGTGCTTTATGAGCCTTGGCGGCTGTTGCGCAAGCGGCAAGATGCCGGTCGATGTTGCCGGCGCTGAAAAGCGTGGGCAGCATTCACCGTCATCATTAAAAAACCAACGCGGCCATTGGTTTATGGTTCATGGTCGGCTAGAAGATGGCGGATTCCCGCTGGCAAAATCGGCCCTCCGATCGCCTTGGGGATGCCGCAAATTGATCAGCATCGTTTAACCAGCGCTTTTCATCCGGCGACTCGTGATCCCGTTTCGCCGCGTCATTATCAAGGGTTCCGGTGCGCCAGATCGTACCCAGCGAGTGGAAGAAATGGTTCCGGCACTTCCTGCTGGACCTCGACGCGCGAATTGATTCCTCGCTGTTTAATTCGGCTGTCGGCCTGCGCGAACTCTGGGAGCGCTATTCGACCTTCATGGATCGCTTCTATGTCGGCCGCTGGAAGCGCTGGGTTTT
>NZ_WNJP01000414.1 GCF_009733735.1 Sandarakinorhabdus oryzae
GAAGCGGACGAAGCGTCTGACCCGCGCTGCAATGTCCGCCTTATATACTGGCTGCTGCGCCGAATACCGGTGGCACCGGCACCGGTGCTTCTCGAACCGCCGAACAGCCCGATCGTCGATCGTGCGGACTGCGATCCCATGCAGCTCCAGCCAATGCAGGAAATGGCGGGCAGCAGCGCCAAACAGAACCGCACAGGCTGACCTCTCGTCGAGCGACAGAGAGGAGAGGAATGCGGTGAGTAGGGTGCCGTGACTGGGCGGGTCTTCGACCCGGAGCGGGGCCGCTCGAAACGGCAATGATGATCTTGTTCGCATGTAGCTTCCTTCGACTTGTTGAGGTCGAAGGAACTGTAATTATCTGGAGTGAAATCATGGAAAACCGAAGAAAACCTGCGCCTCCCGCCGCCACGCTCGACATAAACTGCGACTGCAAAGAATATGTCTAATGTTGAGCTCAACATTAGATGTACTCGCGCGGCGTGATGTCGACCTGCACGTCGCCCCAGTCCTCGGTCGGAATCTCGGCGAGCCGCCGCTCCATCAGCGCTTCGCCGGTTG
>NZ_WNJP01000415.1 GCF_009733735.1 Sandarakinorhabdus oryzae
TGGAACCCGGTGGCGGCCTGGCGCTGGAGGCCGGGGTGCGCGTGCTGCGCCAGACGCTGCGGCTGGAGGTGGAAGACCGCCGCCCCGGTTGCGATCCCTGCCTGGCCAACGCCGGCCCGGCACAGCAGGCGGCCACGCTGGTGACGCCCGAAGTGGCGCTGTCGTGGCGGGCCAGCCCGCAGTTGCTGGTCTTTGCCCGTAGCGCGCGCAGCGCCCGGTTGCCGGGCTGGAACCTGCTGGCGCGGAGCAACGCGGAACTGCAGCTGTTGCCGGAAGAAAGCGGCTGGCAGCACAGCGCCGGCCTGAAGGCCGACCTGTGGGACGGGCGCCTGCGCCTTGATGCCAGCGGCTTCGTGGCCACCACGCGGGCACTGGTGTCGCCGCTGTTCGGCATCGATCCGCTGGCGCTGGCCAGCAACCCGCGGCTCGTCATGCGCAATCATGGCATCGACGTCGTTGCCGAAGCGCGGCCGCTGGCGCAGCTGGAACTGGCCGCCAGCCTGGGCTGGCAGCAGGCGCGCTGGCGCGGAGCCGTGCCGGCCGGTGCCCCCTCGCGG
>NZ_WNJP01000416.1 GCF_009733735.1 Sandarakinorhabdus oryzae
CTGCCCGCGACGCCGTGCGTGACCTGGTGGCCCGCGGCGTTGCCGTGGTGCGCACCCCGCGCCAGGGCAGCGGCGACATCTGGCCAACGGATTCCAACACCGATCGCGGCGGCGACGCAGCCGCCGGCACCCTTGCCGGCCGCGAGCTGACGCCGGCCAAGGCCCGGATCCTGTTGATGCTGGCCCTGCAGCAGCCGCGCACGCGGGCCGAGTTGCAGGCGTTGTTTGACCAATCGGCTACCGGGCCGCGCTGACGCCTAGAAGCCGGCGGAGACAGTGAGCACCGGCCCGCTGCCCGGCGCAGCATTGCCGCCAACCTTTTGCCGCCAGTCCGCTTCCAGGCGCAAACCCTTGATCTGCATGGTGATGGCCGGCCCCACGTCGGCCCGCCACACGTCAGGCGTGCCGGTTTGCACGCTGGCCCAGCCAGCGGCGTGGAGCGTGGCCGGGCCGACCCGGACCAGCCGCGCTCGGGCCTGACCGCCGGCATAGAGCGTGCCGCTGTCGAGCACGCCGGCCTCGCCATAGCCCTCCAGCCGCTGCCAGCTTGC
>NZ_WNJP01000417.1 GCF_009733735.1 Sandarakinorhabdus oryzae
TGCTGGCCGCCATCGCCAGCGTGCCGCTGGCCACCGCCCGCGATATCATCGCTTCCCGCCCCGCCGGCGGCTGGCGCGACGTCAGCGACTTCTGGGCCCAGCCGCTGCTCGCCGGCCGCACGGTCGCGGCCGATGTTCTGCGCCAGCCCGACGTGCGCGATCGCTTCGTCGGCTTCCGCCTCACGGCCGCGATTGACGGCATCAGCCTGGCCGAAACCGGACTGGTGGATGCCGCCGCCCGCCCCGCCCGGCTGCTGGTGCGCCGCTGGGGCGACGAGACATGATGCTGGTCAGCCTGGCGCCGCGCTTGCGCTGGCAGCGCCTTGATGGCGCGCGGGTGATCGCCGCCGGCGACGGCTGGCCCGTGCCTGATACGGCGACGCCGCTGGTCCTGGCCGTACCCGGCGAAGACGTCACCCTGCACTGGCTCGACCTGCCGGAACTGGCGCCGGCCCAGGCCGCCGCGGCTGCCCGGCTCGCCCTGGCGGACTGGCTGGCCGACAGCGATCCCCATATCGCCGTCGCCCCCGGCACCGGCAGGCGCGCCGTGG
>NZ_WNJP01000418.1 GCF_009733735.1 Sandarakinorhabdus oryzae
CCAGCGCGGCGAGCCGGTCACCGGCCACCCGGCCTTCGGCAATCGGGCGCAGGCCCGCCACCAGCCGCGCCCGCTCCGGTGCCGGCAGTGGCCAGCCGGACAGGCGGGAGAGGCGCAGCACATAGGCGGTCAGGTCAGCATCGCCGCGCATGCCGGCGTTGGGGAAGAAGCGCAGCAGGCCCTTCTCGTCGATCCAGGTCGACAGGCTTGCCGCGTTGCTGTCCCACATGGCCTTGTCACCCAGCGCCACCGCTTTGGACAGGCGTTGTTCAATGCAATCATAGGGATAGGCCGCCATATAGGCGCGCATGCCAGCCAGATTGCCGCCCAGCGACGGCGACAGCGCAACGGTGACAAAGGCCGATCCGGGCAGGGCGCCTGCCGGCATTGCAATTGGCAGGCCGGCGCGGGTGAGGGCGGCAGTGATCACGGCCGGCGGCATGGCGGGCTCGACGATCTGCTCCACCTGCACGGCATCGGCCGCGCCGCCGCCGCTCGCCGCCAATTTCCACGTCAGCGTGCCGGCGGCCGGCGCGGTGGCGGCAAAGGC
>NZ_WNJP01000419.1 GCF_009733735.1 Sandarakinorhabdus oryzae
AAAGGCGAGGTATCATGAGGCGGGTTGTGGTCACGGGGATGGGCATTGTCTCTTCCATCGGAAACAACACTCAGGAAGTGCTTGCGAGTCTGTATGAAGCCAAGCCGGGCATCACTCATTCGGAAGATTATGCCAAGCTTGGTTTCCGGTCGCAGGTTTTCGGCAGGCCGTCTCTGAACCCTGCGGATGTGGTCGATCGTCGTGCAATGCGTTTTCTCGGCGAGGGCGCTGCGTGGAATCACGTTGCGATGGAGCAGGCGATCCGCGATGCGGGCCTCGAAGAGTCCGATATCGTCAATCCGCGCACCGGCATCATCATGGGTTCGGGCGGCCCGTCCGCGCGCGCCATCGTCGACGCCGCCGACATCACCCGCACCAAGGGACCGAAACGCGTCGGCCCGTTTGCCGTCCCCAAGGCCATGTCGTCGACAGCGTCCGCGACACTGGCGACCTGGTTCAAGATCAAGGGCGTCAACTATTCGATCTCGTCGGCCTGCGCCACGTCCAACCATTGCATCGGCAATGCCTACGAGACCATTCAGG
>NZ_WNJP01000042.1 GCF_009733735.1 Sandarakinorhabdus oryzae
CGGGCCAGCCGCCCGCCGGTGGGGCCGGGGCATAGCTGGCGGGGCCAGCGGCCATGGTGACGGTGGCCGCGGTGCGCGCCACGCGGATGGTGCGCTCGCCATCCTTCACCTCGATTTCGGTGAGGTTGCTGGCATCCAGCAGCTCGGCCAGTTCACGCACCAGGCCGGTGTCGACCACGATTCCCCCAGCCACTGCGATTTTATTGTCAGGCATGATGATCCTGTCTTTTGCCCCCAATGAAGCCCGGCTTACTGCCGCAAAGCAGCCGCCGCGTCCAGCGCCAGCGTGTAGGAGCGCGCGCCAAAGCCGGAAATCGTGCCTTTCGCCGCACGCGCCACGAAACTCGTGTGCCGGAAGTCCTCCCGCGCGTGCGGGTTGGAGAGATGCACCTCGATCACCGGCACGGTGATGCCCTTGATCGCATCATGGATGGCGATCGATGTGTGGGTGAGCGCGCCGGCGTTGAGCAGCACCGCCAGTGCGCCACGCGCGCCGGCCTCGTGCAACCAATCGACCAGATGGCCTTCGTGGTTGGACTGGCGGATATCGACCTCCAGTCCCAGCCCGGCTGCCTGCACTTCAAGGCGCTGCGCGATGTCGTCCAGCGTGTCGTGGCCATAGATGTGCGGTTCGCGGCTGCCCAGCAGGTTGAGGTTGGGGCCGTTCAGCACCATCACGAGAGGTTGGTCGCTCATGTGCCAAGGCAAAGCATGAACCGCGGCGCTTGCCAAGCATGGGATATCCGGTGCGGCTTGCTCCGGCCCGCCGTTTGCGCGATGGTCTGGCCCAAACAAGAGCAGATGGGTCGGGCCTGTTCATGAAGATCATCATCGGCAATCGCACCTATTCCAGCTGGTCATTGCGCGGCTGGCTGGCGGCCAAACAGTCATTGCTGCCGTTCGAAACCGAATTGCGCGTGATGGATTCGCCGGAATGGATCAGCGGCGCCGCCAAGACCGACATGCCTTCGGGCAAGGTGCCGGTGCTGTGGGATCATGGCGAGGCGATCTGGGATTCGATGGCAATCCTGCTCTATCTGGCCGACAAGGCCGGGCATGACCGCTTCTGGCCGCGCGACACCAAGGCCCGCGGCCTCGCCTATGCGATGTGCGCCGAAATGCACTCAGGCTTTGCCCCGCTGCGCGCCGGCTGCCCGATGGACCTGCAGCGCCACGCCCCGCGCTTCCAGCCCACGCCCGAGATAATGGCCGATGTGCGCCGCATCGAACAATTGTGGGAAACCGCCCTCACCCGCTTTGGCGCCGAAACCGGGGAGCCCTGGCTGTTCGGCCGCTTCGGCGCCGCCGACATCATGTTCGCGCCGGTGTGCACCCGCATCGACACCTATCACCTGCCGGTCAGTGACGCAGCCCGCGCCTATGTCGATCTGTGCCTTGCCCACCCGTTCATGGCCGAATGGCGTGCCGAAGCGATGAAGGAGGATTTCCCCTTCACCCGCTATGACGTTCCCGGTCTGGAGAAACGCTGATGAACCCCGCCAACATCGCCCGCGCCACGCTGGTGGCCGCCCTGCTCATGCTCGCGGCCGGGCCAATGCACCGGTTCGGCGTGATCGGCTGGCAGGCCTCGCTCGGCCTGTTCGTGATGGCGGCGCTGCTCGCCGGCATCGGCGCGCTGTGGTGCCTCTATCAACTGCTGCGCCGGCGTGGCGGCACCATCACGGTGATCGCGGCCGCCGCCGGCATCGCCGCTGCCGCCATTCCGGTCGCCGTCATCGTCAACGCCGGTGACAAGCCGCCGATCAACGACATCAGCACCGATACCACCAACCCGCCGGCCTTCGTCGCCATCGATTCCGCCCTGCGCGGTGACGATGCCAGCCCACTCGCCTATAATCCGGCCTTCGCGCCGCAGCAGGAACGCGCCTATCCCGACGTGCGCCCGCTCGATCTGCCGCTCGAACCCGGCAAGGCCTTCGACGTGGCAATGGCGGCGTGCAACAAGGACTGGCAGATCGTGCTGGCCGATCGCAACGCCGGCCGCATCGAGGCGATCGAGCAGAGCATGTGGTGGGGCTACAAGGATGATATCGTCATTCGCCTCACCAAGACGGCGCAGGGCACACGGGTGGACGTGCGTTCCAAGTCACGGGTGGGCGAAAGCGATCTGGGCGCCAACGCGCGGCGCATCGCCGCCTATCTTGACCGGGTGGCCACGGAAATGCGCAAAGCTGGCTGATGCACCCCCCTGATTCCTGGCCCGACCCCGTTGCCCTCACGCAAGCCCTGATCCGCTGCCCCAGCGTCACCCCGCTGGATGAAGGCGCGCTCGATGTGCTGCAGGGCGCGCTCGCCGCGCTGGGCTTCACCTGCACCCGCCTCAAGCTCGGCCACCCGCCCGACGGCCCGGTCGACAATCTGATCGCCACCATCGCCGGCGAAGCAGGCCCGCATTTCGCTTTTGCCGGCCACAGCGACGTGGTGCCGGCCGGTGATCTGGGTGGCTGGAGCGAGGACCCGTTTGCCGGCGTGGTGAAGGACGGCTTCATCGTCGGCCGCGGCGCCGCCGACATGAAGGGCGCGATTGCCGCCATGGTTGCCGCCAGCGCCCGCCATCTCGCCAGGGGGCCGCTGAAGGGCCGCCTGACCTTCATCATCACCGGCGACGAGGAAGGCCCCGCCACCTTCGGCACGGCGCCGCTGCTCGACTGGCTGGAAGCACAAGGCCTGGTGCCCGATCTCTGCCTGGTCGGCGAACCGACCTCGCAGCAGCGCCTGGGCGACATGATGAAGATCGGCCGGCGCGGCAGCCTCAACGCCTGGATCACGGTCAATGGCGCGCAGGGCCATGTCGGCTACCCGCACCAGGCCGACAATCCGATCACGCGCCTGGTGGCCATCCTCGCCGAACTGAAGGCGCGGGTGCTGGATGAAGGCAACGCCTGGTTCCAGGCCTCCAACCTCGAGATCACCGATGTCTCGGTCGGCAACCCGGCCACCAACCTGATCCCGGCCCAGGCCCGCGCCCGCATCAACATCCGCTTCAACAACGAGCATTCGGGCGCCGCCCTTTCGGACTGGATCCGCAGCGTCGTCAGCGCCCACGCCCCGGCCAACCAGGTCGACATCCGCATCTCCGGCGAGGCCTTCCTCACCGAACCCGGCGCGCTGTCATCCCTGGTCAGCGCCGCGATCAGCGATGTGACCGGCCACACCCCCGAACTCTCCACCACCGGCGGCACGTCCGATGCCCGCTTCATCCGCCGCCTGTGCCCGGTCGTCGAATTCGGCCTGCCCGGCCAATCGATGCACAAGGTGGACGAGACAGCAGCCGTCGCCGACGTAATGGGCCTGGCAGCGATCTACGAAGCCGTGCTGGCGCGGGCGCTCGTTTAGGCCCGCTTCCACTCCCGTCGTGTCATGCCGACAAAGCCGGTGCCCAGCCCCGGCGCGTTGCGATCAACGATGTCGCGCAGGCGCTTGGTGCCCTCGATCACGGCCAGGCCCTCGTCGGTGAAGGCCAGTTGGCGGTTCTTCTTGTTGCCCCACACATGCTCCGACAGCAGCGGGTTGGTCAGCGCCTGGGAAAAGGCGTCCATCGCCACCATGGTCGAAAGCAGCTCCGGCAGCGGGCCGTTCTTTTCCACCCGTTCGGAAAACAGCCCGACATAATATTCGAGATTGTTGACCTCGCCATACAGGCCCTGCAACCGGGCCGCGAGTGCCGACAGCCGCGCCTGTTCGTCGGGCTTGTCGCTGCTGCCGACCACGGCGGCGAAATTGCGCGCTGGCTCCAGCCCCATCGTGAGCCGATATTCGTTGTAGCTGGCGACATTGTTGAGCCGCCCCTGCGCGATCGCGCCCTTTTCGGCGAACAGCATGAAGCTGGACGCGTTCTCGAGGCCCAGGCTGGCGGTGCGGTTGGCCGAGACATTGACGAAGCTCTGCGCCAGGCCACTGCCCAGCAGCAGGCTGTTGTTGAGCAGGGTCGAATTGCCGGGATGGGCCATATCGCCCCAGGTCACATTCTCCATCACCAGCCCGTGCCAGCGATAAAGCAGGCTGAACTCCACGGTCATCCAGTTCGGCCGGTTCCACTTCGCCCGCCAGGCGCCGCTGGGATCGGCCTGCAGCGGGAATTCGGTGGTGTTGATGTGGTTGATATATTCCTCGACCACGATCTTGATGAACATCACGATCATGATGTTGCGGGCGGTCTCGAACACCCGTTCATCGTCCCAGTCGCCGTGGCGCTTTTCCAGCATCGCCGCGACGCGGTTGTGCTCGCGCAGGAACAGCGTGTTCATCATCGCTGTCTGCACCGCCGCATTCACCCGGTCACCGCCGGCGGCAAACAGCGTCGCCCGGCCTTCCGGCGTCAGCCGCTTCAGGCCCAGCGGCAGGTCAAGCACGGCGAATTCCGGCTTCACCACGCCATCGGCGCCGAACAGGAAGGGCGAATAATCCTCGTGGTTGATCACCTGGGTCTTCAGCCGCCCGCGCTGGCCGGGGCTTTCCGATTTCAGCCGCAGCGCGCTGGTCTGCGCCGGGGTTCGGCCATAGAGCGGTGACAGGTCGATCTCGTGGTTCGACGTGGTGCGGCGGCGGTCCTCCTGTGCATCGTCATTGCTCAGCATGGTGCGGATGAAGCCATCAGTCAGATATTGCGCGAAGGCCGGAAACAGCCCGGTGGATTTCGCGCACAGCCGCTGGTTGACGCCCGGCAAACGGGCAAACAGCTTCACCGTCTCATCCAGCGGCGGCCGGCTGGTGCCAACGCCTTCTGCGCTCACCGGCCTCGCCGGCAACAGGCGGGCGTTGTAGCTGCGGTCGGTCAGGCCCGACCAGCTGATATAGTCATGCTTGGTCGACCATGGGTGCGGCCGGTTGCGGGTGACATTGACGGCGCGATCGATGACGAAGCGATTGACCTCGTCGTCAAGATCGAGCGCATCGAGCGCTTTGACGACAATCGACAGCAAAGACATGGCAAGGCCTCCCCCGGAAGGATCGACCCTGGCCCGAGGCTAACAGGTCAGCGCCCGCTTGTCATGCCGCCGGTGCCCACGCCCTGCGACAACTTGTTTTCGTGCGAAGTGAACCGGTTCGCGAGCGGCGCCCGTATCTGCTGGCAGGGAACGTCACACCAAGCTCTTGAAGCGACGCGAGGCATATCATCATGAAAATCAAGTGGGCTGCGCTTGCCGCGGCCGTATGTCTGGGCGGCACCGCTGCCGGCGCCCGCACGTCCGATAGTGACGCGATGGCGGCGGCGGTACCGTCCGATGCCACCATGGCCGCGGCCGATCAGGCTGACGGCGCGGCGCCGGCCGGCCGGCGCAACGATCGCCCGTCCTTCCTCGATCCCGGCGGCCGCCTGCTGCTCACCGGCGGCGTCTCGACCATCGAAGGCGCGGGCGGTGGCGGCTTGGTGCCGTGGGCGCTGATCGGCGGCTATGGCACCCGCAACGAGATCGGCATCACCTCTTATGTCACCGGGGTCGACACCAAGGATTTCACGCTGGCCTCCTACGGCGCGGCGCTGAACGTCAGGAACCGGCTGGAACTGTCGGTGGCGCGACAGAATTTCAACCTGCGCGAGATCGGCAACGCCCTGGCGTTGGGCAACCGCTACACCATCAGCCAGACCATCATCGGGGCGAAATTGCGCCTCTTCGGCGATGCCGTGCTGCAGCAGGACAGCCTGCTGCCCCAGGTCGCCATCGGCGTGCAGCACAAGATCAATGATGATGTCACCGTGGTCGGCGGCGCGCTCGGCCTTCAGCGCCGCGGCACCGATTTCTACATCGCTGCCACCAAGATCTTCCTGGCCCAGAGCCTGCTCGTCAACGTGACCGGCCGGCTGACCAAGGCCAACCAGTTCGGCATCCTCGGCTTTGGCGGGCTGGGCGGCCAGAACCAGGCCTATAAGCCGCAGCTGGAAGCCTCCGCAGCACTGCTGCTGTCACGCAAGCTGGCGGTGGGGGCCGAGTATCGCACCAAGTCCAACCGCCTCGAAGGCGCACTGGGCGGCACCAGTTTCCGCGAGGAAAATGCCTGGGACGTGTTCGTGGCCTATGCGCCGATCCGCAATGTCTCGGTCACGCTGGCCTATGCCCGCCTCGGCCAGATCGCGCTGGCCCGCCAGAACGGCGCCTATGCCTCGCTGCAAATCGGCTTCTGATTGCCCCCATCCGGAGAAGACACATGAAGATGAACCTGCATTTCTGGTCCGTTACGCTGATCCTGGTCATGCTGCCGGCCGCCGTGCTCGCCGCGCCGACGGAGCCGCCGGTCAACGACCCGTCGATCACGCCAAAGGCGCCGACGCTGCCACTCGCCACCGACGGCACCGCGCTGCTGGAAAGCTTTGGCGGGCGCGAGGGCCTGGTGCGCATCATGGATGACGTGATGGTGCGCTGGCTGGCCAACCCCAAGACCCGGCCGTTCTTTGAAGGCGCCGATCAGGCGAGCATCAAGAAGCATCTGGTGGAACAATTCTGCGTGGTGATGAACGGCCCCTGCACCTACACGGGCCGCACCATGGCGGAATCGCACAAGGGCATGGCGGTGAGCGAAGGCGCCTTCTATGCGCTGGTCGAGGAACTGCAGATCAGCCTCAACAAGGCCAAGGTGCCGTTCTTTGCGCAGAACCGATTGATCGCCGCGCTGGCGCCGATGCACCGCGACATCATCGACAAGTGATGCGCGCCAATCTGGTCCTGGTGGCCGCCGCCTTTATGGTGGCGGCCACCCCGGCGCTGGCCGTCGATGGCGCCGCACTCTATGCCCAGCGCTGCAGCCGCTGCCACGCGCTTGATCGCAACGGCATTGGCCCGAGCCACGCCGGGCTGGTCGGGCGCAAGGCTGGAACGATGCCAGGCTATGCCTATTCCCCGGCACTGGCCGCGGCTGATTTCGCCTGGACGCCGGCCCAGCTCGACCGCTGGCTCACCAACCCGCAGGCGCTGGTGCCGGGCGCGAAAATGTATTTCCGCGTGCCCGACCCGGCGGATCGCGCTGCCATCATCGCTTATCTGGCGGAGCACTGACCTTGGCGGGCTTGTCCCGACCCGCGACGCACATGCCCTTGAGCGCCTGCCACTGCGCGGCCGCAAGCGCCGGCGTCACTGGGCCGGCGGCGGCCGCGGTCTTGAACAGCCGCGAACGGCTGCCGCTGTCGGGGTGGCTGGCGGTGATGTCGGCCAGGCGGGAGAGGCGCTCGGCGGCCTTGTCGAGGTCGCTGGACGGCTTGGCCGGTGCCTTGCCCTTCGGCCGTTCCTTGCCGAGCTGACGATCGAAGAAATCAGCCGTCGGCGCAGTGGCGACGCGGGCGCCGCGCAGCAGGGCGATGGCGCCATCATCCGCCGCCGCCTCGGCCTCGCGGCTGGACGACAGCATCAGCAGCGTGTCGGCGCCGCCGGCGATATTGCCGCCCACGGATTGCAGCAGCAGCGACAGGCCCAGCTGCCGCACCAGCGCGCGTTCGGAATCGCGGGCCTTGATGTGCGACAGCTCGTGGGCCAACACGCCGGCCAGTTCATCGGGGCTTTGCGCCTCCCGGATCAGCTGGTCAAAGATCACCACCTGGCCGCCCGGAAGCGCCATGGCGTTGACCACCGGCGCATCGATGATGGTCAGTCGGACCTTTTCGGCCGGGTTTGCGCTCTGCAGCCGGGCCATCAGCGCCGCCGCGGCTGCGTCACCGGCCGGGGTGTGGCACTGGTGGCCCAGACCTTCGACAATGCCGACGCCGATCGGCGCCATCCACGCCCGTGGCAGCCGGTGCGCCACGGCATTCAAGACAGCGGTACCGCCGAACCACAGCACAAGCCCGACCGCCACCACGCCGGCCCCCGCCATGAACAGCCGGCGGCGATCATCACCGGTCACCGCGCCTTCGATGGCCAGCCGCGCCTGCCAAGGCGCCGGCAAGGGTTCATCCAGGCGCAACCGCCAGTCCGGCCGCGCCGGATCGGTGAGGCTGAGCCCGTCGCGGCCGCGCTGCAGGCGGCGCCAGTCGAGCGTGACCATTTCCTCCATCCCGATCAGCAACAGCGTGTCGCCACCGACATCGAGCACCACGGCGCGCGCCCGCGCCGTCTGACCGTCGAACAGGCGGCCCTTGATCTGGTCGGGCGGCAACGGGTTCAAATCGCCCCCACGTCGAGCGCGTCGGCCAGGCCCTCGCCATAAAGCGGCGCATCAATGCGGGTCTGCGCCAGCCGATCGACATCGAGCGCGCCTTCGGCCGCGACATGGCTGACCAGGAAGCGCCAGTGCCGCCACAGCAACATGGTGGCGCCCAGGCCCAACGTGAACACCACCAACGCCACATTGCCGAGCCAGTAACGCAGCCAGTCCCCCGCGGTGGCGGTGAAGCGGAAGCGCAGGCCATCCAGCGACAGGCCGGCAATCAGCACCTGCCACTGCGCCGCGTAATAACGCAGCATGATGAGGCCCACGACGGTCAGCCAGACCAGATTGAGGCCAAAGACCTTGAAGACGATTTCCGGCGGTGGCGGCGGCTTGGCGCCCGGCGTGAACGAGAAATAGGGCCCGATCAGCTGCCATTCGACGATGCCGACGCCGATCAGCCCGACGAGCGCAATGCCCCAACTCTGCAGGAACACGCGCTGCAACGGCCGCCATTGCGCCTCAGCCACGAATTTCATCGAGCCAAAGCGCGCGTCCGACCAGCGGGCGTTGAACAGCCGCGCGCTGGCATAGGGCGAGGCAAAGCCCAGGGTGATGATCTGCAGGCCGAGCATCTTCATGCCGGTCAGCGCATAGGCCGCGGCCGAACCGTCCATTGCGCCCCGGATGCCGCTCCAGCGCGTGCGGCTGAGGCGATAGCGCATCGCCCGCCAGATGGCGAACTGCACCACCCACAGGATGACGGCATAGATGGCGAGGTTGACGCCGATCATCAGCGCCTGCAGCCCCATGCCCTGCGCCACAGCGCCGATCAGGCTGGCCATGACCAGCGGCACGATCAGCACGAAAAAGGCCAGGATGGCGCCAACCAGCAGCTCGCGGCCCAGCCCGGTATATTCCAGCGGCTCGCCGCCGAAAAACGTATGGGCCCACAGGTGCCGCCGTTCGCGCGTGCGCGCCCAGAAGCGAAAGATGCCGAAGGTGATGAGGGTGAGCAGCCAGTTGCCGAGCACGAGGCCGAACCAGCTTGTCCACGCACTTGAAAATTCCGGCCGATGCTCGCCGGCCAAGGTGATCTCGTTATTCACGCACACGCTCCCATCGATCCGACGAGAGTTATTGCAGAGCCGATTATTTCTGGCAAGCAGCTGAGAATTACATCGCTTTTATTGAAGAATGACTCAGGCGCCCTGGCCTTCGTTGTAGCGCGCTTCCAGAAACTTGCCCTGGACGCGCAGGCCATCACGGTCGCTTTCGGCCAGCGTGGCCGAAGCGCGGGCGAGTTCGGCTTCGACCGTCTTCAGGCCGTCGACCACCGTCGCCTCCGGCGTGCGGCCATCATGTTCGACCAGCCCGGTGCGCTGCAGCGGCGGGATGCGGGTGTAGCGATCGACCAGTTCGGGCAGGTGATTGCCGAGCAGACGGCCGACATCCTGGGCGACCGGGTGATCGGCCGGCACGCGCGCCAGCTGCTTTTCCAGCGCCGCCAGTTGCACGGAAATGCCGTCCAGCTGCGGCGCCGCCAGCCGCGGCAACTGCTTGCGCTGGCGATCGAGGAACGCTTCGGTGATGGCCGGCAATTCGGCGGGTGGCGCCTTGTCGATATCGTCCACGTCCGGGCCACCAACGGGCAGCAGCATGCCGACAATGCCCGCCATCGGCAGCAGGATCAGCGACAGCAGGAACAGGCCGATGCCGAGCCCGCCGGACATCCAGCCATAGACGGTGAGTGCCGCCAGCATGACGCCAAAGGTGATCATGCCGCGCGTCACCCGCGTGGCGATATTGGCCTTGCGCTTTTCCCAGCGCCGGCTGCGCGCCATCTGCATGGCTTCGGCCCGCGCCATGCGGCGGCGGCGGGCTTCAGCTTCGTCGAACGGGGCGCCTGTGGCCATATCAGGTGAGAGCGGTCAGGCTGGATTGTGGCCCGGCGATCTGCGCTTCGGCCTGGCCCTGGGCGCGCGCCACATAGGCGCGGCTCTTCTCGACCTCGACCGACAGCGTGTCGACCGTGGTCTTCATGGCTTCCAGCGACTTCATCTTGAACGTGTCGATGGCATCCATCGTCTGATAGACATTCTGGAAGGCGCGCTGCAGCGTTTCGACCGGAATGGTGGAGGCCGCCGCCTGCTCGTGGATCATGGCGGTGTTGCTCTTCAGCAGTTCGCCGGTGGAATCGATGATGCCCGCCGTGGTGGTGTTCAACTGGGTGATCTGTTCCAGTACCAGCTTCTGGTTGGTCATCGCTTCGGCCACGGTGACGGCGGTGCGCAGCGCGCTCACCGTCGTCGTGCTGGCGCGGTCGACGCCCTTCATCAGCTCGACATTGTTCTTCTTCACCAGATCGAGCGCCAGATAGCCCTGCACGGAAACCGCCAGCTGGGTCAGCAGATCCTGCGTGCGCTGCCGCACATAGAACAGCGCATTCTCGCGGATCGCCTTGGCCTTGGCCGGATCGACGACATCAAGCTCGGTGGCGCGCTCTTCCAGCTTCTCGTCGAGCACCTTGGACATGTGGACCATCTGTTCCAGCTTGCCCATCGCGTCCCACAGCTTGGCGCGCTCATCCTCGATGCTGATATTGTCCTTCAACAGCTCATCCTTGCCGCTCTTCAGCGCACCCAGGATGGCGTTGATGTTGGTCTGCGCGCTCTTGTAGCTGTCGAAGTAGGAACGCAGCTTGTTGCCGCCGACCGGGATCAGGCCAAAGAGTTTCTTGCGCCCCGTCAGCTTGCCGGACTTGCCGGGATCGAGATCCTCGACGATCTTGCGCAATTGCACCAGGTCCGCCCCGATGCCGGCTTCCTTGTTGAGCGCGCGCGTCGGCCGATCGAGGAAGCGGTTGGACTGGGCGGCGGCGCGGGCAATCTCGGTGGCGCCCAAGTTGGCGAGCGCATCGACCTTCTTGCCGAATTCCGGGCTGGCGGCATCCGTGGCGATCAGTTCATCGATGAACGATTCCACCTTGGCTTCGAGTTGCGCCTTTTCCTGGTCTTTCAATGGCACCAGGCCAGCGGCCTTGGCGGGCGCAATGGCGCTCACCGCCACCGGGGGTTCCAGCTTGATCGCGACGTCGTCTGACATGCCTGTTCTCATCCTGTTGCGGCCGCAGCTTAACAGCAGCGCCACGGCCTGCCTACTGTGTTAGGATTGCGACACGCTTTTGCAAGGGGTGGAGGGCCGGAAATCGCGGCTTATTCGGCCATCAGCCCCTGCAGCACGTCATGCAGCGCGCCGATACCCTGCTCCAGCCCACCGATCAGCACATGATCGACGGCACCGGATTGCAGCCCTTCCTGGCCCAGCGCCGCGGCCCGGAAGTCCTCGGAACCGAACACCGCGCCATCCAATAGCGCCCAGCTTTTCGCCCAGTGCCGTTCCGCCTTCTCGTCCTTGGGCGGTTCGGGGATCAGCATGAAATCCTCGACCCAGGTCTCGTCCACCCCGCGCGGCATCACCACCATGATGTTGATATAATCCGGGCTGGCGACGATCACCGTGCCGGGCGTGAGATTATAGGTGAAGGTCATGGTGCGCCTGAGGTCGCGCATGTCATCAAGGTCCATGCCCTCCAGCGCCGCCAGCCGGGCGACGGCGGAACGCGAGTGCGGGCCGATGCGATCGCCGGTGGTCACGCCATCCTGGAAGAAAGGCGCGATGGTGTTCGCGTGGAGGCGCAGCACATGGTAGCTTTCGGAGAAGGCATCCATGATCAGCTTCCAGTTCGACGCCACCTTGTGGGTGCGCCGGGCATAAAGATACTGATCGCCCACGCCGATGGCATCGAAATCCGCCGCCAATGGCCCCGCCGCCAGGCCGAAATCCGGCGGATTGTCGCGATCGAGGCCGACCCAGATCAGCCCGCCGGCCTCCAGGCTCGGCATCTCGACGAGGCCGCGCGTGCCCTTGTCCAGCCCGGCGAACGTCTCGGGCCTTGGCAGGCCCTTCAGCCGGCCATCGGTGCCATAGGACCAGGCGTGATAAGGGCAGACAAGCGCCGGTGACGCGACCAACTCGCACCCCTCCACCAGCCGCGTGCCGCGATGCCGGCAGACGTTCATGAACACCCGCGCCACGCCTTTGCCATCACGCGCAATCAGCAGCGGCAGGCCAAAGCCGTCATGCGGCACCGCCATGTTGGGCTGCGGCAGCAACGCCGATGGCGCCAGCACGACAGGCAGCCGCTTGAAAACATGGCTCCATTCGCGAGCGAAGTGATCGGGGCAGATATAGGCGCTGGCCGGAATCTCCCGCATCACACCGCTGGCCGGTTTGCCCGCGGCTGCCGGAATGCCGGCCGCCAGCGCCCGCTGGCCGGGCGTCGGGTGGCGCGGTTTGAAGGCGATATCCATGGGCGGAAGAGTGACTCCGTTCGCGCCAAGGCGAAAGCTAGTTTTTCGCAGCAGCGCCGGCCTTCTCGTAATCGATGCCGAGCTGCTCCAGGTAGGACTTGTACTTCTTGGAATCGAAGTAATATTTTTCCATCTGCGGGCGCATTTTCGCCATCAGGTCAGCGTTCAGGTGGATGGCCGGCGTGTCGTTGGGGCCGATCAGCGGCTGGTAGGTCTCGGTCTTGAACTGGACGTCTTTCTGCCAGGCCTTGGCATTGGCCACCAGCTCCGGCGTCGTCATCAGATCGAGGATGGTCATCGCCGCCACCTTGGCGCCGGTCACCGCGCCCTTGTGGGCGATCGGCGTCGCCATCGCCGCTGCAGCCATGATGTTGTGGTAGGAAATGCCCGGCACGTTCGACGGATAGACGAGCGTGATGGTCGGCACCGTCCACATGATATCGCCGATATCGTCCGACCCGGCGTTGCGGTCCGGATCGGGATTTTCCGGCGACCACAGGTGCGGGCCATCGCCGGCCAGCGGCTTGTCCTTGCGGCCAAAGCCGGCCAGCACGGCGCGGGCGAAATTCTGATCGGCCGCGCTCCATTGCGGCAGGCCCACCGCCTGCATGTTGGCATAGGCGGCTTCGGCGAGCGGGCGGTTGCCATAGTTGGTGGCGGCATGGCCGAGCACCCGGCGGGTCACGGTCGTCTCCGTCATCAGCGCCGCGCCTTCGGCGATGCGGTTGCCGGCGTCATACATCGCCTTCACCGCCGGCAGGCTGACATCCCGGAAATAATACCACACGCTCGCCTTGTCGGGCACGATGTTGGGCTGGTTGCCACCGCCGGTGATGACATAATGGCTGCGCTGGGTGGGCGGCAGATGCTCGCGCTTCATGTTCCAGCCGGCGTCCATCAGCTCCACCGCATCCAATGCGCTCTTGCCGTCCCACGGGTTGCCCGCCGCATGGGCAGTGAGGCCCTTGAAGCTGTATTCGACACTCAGCGAGGCGGTGTAGGGCAGCGGCCCCCAGGTGGTTTCCAGACCGTCCCCCACGTGCGCGAACAGGTTGACGTCGACATCCTTGAACAGGCCGGCGCGCACATAATAGGCCTTGGTCGCCACCAGTTCCTCGGCCACGCCCGGCCAGATCATGATGCGGCCCTTGATGCCGTTTTTCTGCATCACGTCCTTGGCCGCCAGCGCCGCGACGATCATCATGGGCAGGCCACTGTTGTGGCCCTCGCCATGGCCGGGCGCGCCCGCCACCAGAGGCTTGGCGCCCGGCACGCCCGGGGTCTGGCTCAGGCCGAGCAGGCCATCGATATCGCTGCCCAACGCAATCATCGGCCCTCTGTCACCCCAGGTCGCGGTGAAGGCGGTGGGAATGCCGGCCACACCGCGCGTCACCGTGAAGCCGTTCTTCTCCAGGATCCCGGTCAGATAGGCGCTGGTCCGCACCTCCTGAAAGCCGGGCTCGGCAAAGCTGAACACCTGGTCGATCATGGTGGCCAGTTCGCCGGCCCTGGCATCGACGATGGCGGCCGCCGCCTGCTTCATCGGCACGGGCGCAGCGGCCAGCACGGGCGTGGCAGACGCCAAAAGACTGGCAGCGAGCAGTTTGCGGATCATGGCATTTCCCCCATTTAACGTGCCGGAACGCTAGCCGCCGCACCTGCTGCCGTAAAGCATGGCGGTTCTGACGCATTGCACAGGTGGCCTCCCTGCGTGCATCTGGCCCGGCTCAACCGGGAGACCCTCATGCGCCGCCTGCCCTTGCTTGCCGCTCTGCTCGCCGCCGCTCCGGCGCTGGCTGCCACCCACATTCTCAACCCCACGCCGCAAACCGTGGCCTGGGGCCATTATGACGCGACGGACAAGCCGGTGCTCACCATCAACTCCGGTGACACGGTGGTGATGCGCACCCTGCTCACCAACAACCCAACGAGCCTTGAAAAGGCCGGTGTCGCCCCCGCCGATGTCGAGCCCGAACTGCGCGCCGTGTTCGACGGTGTGCCCTTGGCGGCGCGCGGGCCTGGCGGCCATATCCTCACCGGCCCGATCGCCATCGCCGGCGCCGAACCCGGCGACACGCTGGAAGTGCGCATCCGCAAGATCGATCTGGCCATCCCCTACAGCTACAACGCCTTCCGCTACGGCGCCGGCTTCCTCACCGATGATTTCCCTTATGCCCGCGTCAAGATCGTCCCGCTCGACCGGCAGCGCATGATCGGCAAATTCGGACCCGGCATCGAGGTGCCGCTGGCGCCCTTCTTCGGCTCGATGGGCGTGGCGCCGCCGCCCAGCTTTGGCCGCTATGACAGCGCGCCGCCCACCATCCACGGCGGCAACATGGACCTGAAGCATCTTGTCGCCGGCACCACATTGTTCCTGCCGGTGCACGTGCCGGGCGCGCTGTTTCAGGCCGGCGATGGTCACGCTGCACAGGGCAATGGCGAGGTGGACATCACCGCGCTGGAGACCAGCCTGATCGGCACCTTCGAGTTCATCCTGCACAAGAAGCAAGCCACCCCCTACCCCCGCGCCGAAACGCCCGATGCCTATATTGCCATGGGCTATGACGATGACCTGTCGAACGCGACCCGCAAGGCGATCCGCAACATGATCGATTTCCTGGTCACCACGAAGGGCATGAGCCGCGACGACGCCTATATGCTGGTCAGCGTGGCCGGCGACGTCGAGATCACCCAGCTGGTTGACCGCAACAAGGGCGTGCACGTGGTGATGAAGAAGGCGCTGTTCACTGCGAAGTGAACGTCAACCGGCATAGCTCACCACTTCATATTCGATGCCATCGGGATCGAAGAAATAGAAGCGCCGGCCGGGTTCATAGTCGCCGTGGTTGAACGGCGTCAGCCCGGCGGCGACCACCTTCGCTTCGGTGGCGTCGAGATCATCGACCTCGACGCCGATATGGTTGAGCGGCCGGCTCTTGGCAAAGCCCCCGGCTGGCGGCCGCTCGGCGGGATGGGCGAACACCGCCACATAATGATTGTCGCTGCCGACATGCACGGTGTCGCCGCCCGACGCCGACTTGCCGCGCCAACGCACATGCCAGCCGAATACGCATTCAAGCAGAAAGGCCGTGCGGTCGGGATCGCTCACCGTCACGTTCACATGTTCAAGCCGCGTCATCCTGTGTCTCCTTGTCACCGCGCCGGCAACGGGCTTGCCAGCGGACAAGGCGAGTCGTAATTTCTCAACCTAAGTTGAGGTCAAGCCTTTTGCGGAGCCCTGCCATGGCTGCCCTGATCAGCATCGGCGAACTGGCGCGCCGCACCGGCACCAGTGTCTCCGCCATCCGCTTCTATGAGGAGGCCGGCCTGCTGGACTCGGTGCGCACTGAGGGCAACCAGCGCCGCTTTGCCCGCGCCGATATCAGGCGGCTGTCGTTCCTGCTGATTGCCCAGCGCCTCGGCCTGTCGCTTGCCGAGATAAAGACCGAGCTCGCGGCGCTGCCCCAGGGCCGGCCGCCCAGCGCCGCCGATTGGGCCGGCTTCAGCCAGCGCATGCAGCAGCAATTGACGGCGCAGATCGCCCTGCTGGAGGCGATGCGCGCGCGGCTTGACGGCTGCATCGGCTGCGGCTGCCTGTCGCTCGAACATTGCGCCATCTACAACCCGGGCGACCAGGCCAACCGCGCCGGCCCCGGCCCCCGCTACCTGCTGGGCGATACGCCGCCCAGCAGGCCGCAGGAGTGATGTTTCAGCCCTTCTTCGCCGCGATCCAGTCGTCCACACGCCGTTCCAGGATGGAGAGCGGCTGCGAGCCTGAAGCGATGACGAGATCGTGGAAGCCGCGGATGTCGAACTTCGGCCCCAGCGCCTTCTCGGCCTTGGCGCGCACTTCCATGATCTTCAGCATGCCGATCTTGTAGCCGGTGGCCTGGCCCGGCAGCGTGATGTAGCGGCGCACTTCCGAACGGGCCATTTCTGGCGGAGCGCGGCCCTTGTCGTGGAGATAGGCCACCGCCTCCTCCTCGGTCCAGCCCTTGGCGTGGATGCCGGTGTCGGTGACCAGGCGGGCGGCGCGGAACAATTCGCCCTCCAGCCGCTGGAAATCGGCGGCGATGTCGGGGAACACGCCCATTTCGGCGCACATGCGCTCGGCATAGAGGCCCCAGCCTTCGCCGAACGCCACATAACCGGTGACCGCGCGGAACTTGGGTCCGCCCTTCTGCCGCACCTGGATATCGCCCTGCATGTTGTGGCCGGGCACCGATTCATGACACATCAGCGTGTACATGTCGGCCGGGTCCTTCTGCATGCCGACCAGGTGCACGAAGGTGCGCGCCGGGCGCTTGCCATCGGGGCTGGGCGCGCTGGCATGGGCCGCCCCGCCGGGCACCTCGCTGAACGCCGGCTCGCGCACCACCTCGATGCCATAGGCCGGCACTTCGCCGAACCACGGCCCCAGCTTGGAGCGCACATAGGCGACAAAGCGGTTGGCTTCCTTCAGATACGCCTCGCGCGCGGCATCGTCATAGGGCTTGGGCGGGAACATCTTCGCCCGCATGTCATAGAATTCGTTGCGGTCCTTCACGCCGGCCTTGCGCGCCAGCGCGTCCTGCTCGGCCTCGATGCGGGCGACTTCCTTGAGGCCGATCTGGTGGATTTGCTCAGCGGTCAGGTCGGTCGTGGTGTTGAGCTTCAGCTCGTTGGCATAATAGGCGAGGCCATTCGGCAGGGTGAGCGCACCCACCTTGCCCGACGGCGCGGTGGCGAGATCAGCCTTCGCCCAGTCGATCACGCGCTGGTAGGCCGGCTTGAGGCCCTGGATCGCCACCTTGGCGTCCTCCAGCAACGCATCGGCCTCGGCGCGCGGCAGGGTGCCGGCGGTGACGAGCTTCTCGGTCTTGGCCTTCACATCCGCCCACAGCGCCGCATCCGGGCCATCACCGAACGGCGCGCCGCTGGTCAGCTGGGTGGCGCCGGCAATGATCGTCTCGATCTGGAACTTCGGCACGCGAATGCCGGCGGCCTCGCTGGCCTTGGTGCGCGCCAGCGCCACGTCGAGCACGGCCGGCATGCCGCGCACGCGGGCGATATAGTTCTTGAGGTCAGTAACGTCGGACACGCTGTGGGTGTTGATCAGGAAATCCGGCAGCTGGCTGTGCGCCGAATAGAGCCGCGAGTAGAAGGGCGGGCGATAGATGCGGTTGGCCTCCGACATGGCGGCCCGCTCGCCCTCCAGCGCATAGATGTCGTAATTCACCTGGCCCTCGGGCGACAGCTTGGCACGGTCAAACATCGCCTTCATCTTCGCCACGCTGGCCAGCCGCCAGGCCAGCTGCGCCTTGGCGGCCTCGTCGCTGATGTCGTTCCACTTGTCGCCGTTCAGTTTCAGGCCGATGCGGGTGGCGAGCTGCGGATTGGTCTTCACCAGCTCCATGAACTCGGCATCGAGAAACGCCGTCAGCTTCTGGTCCTCGCTCGGCGCCGGGGCCACGGCAGCCGGGGCCGGCTGCGCCATGACGGGCAGCATGGGCAACGCCAGGGCGGTGATCAGAACGGCAGTGCGGGCGGCAAAAGTGCGAGTCATGTGGGGGTCCCTCCTCAAAGTGCGCCGTGTCTAGGGTCTCGGCGCGGCCGGGTGAAGGGGCTTTGTTGACAGGCTGGGCCCGGATGCGCCCAACTGCCGCGATGGCCCGCAAACCTGCCCTGCCCGATGCGGACGCCCTGCGCGCGCTGGCCGATGCGCGCGGCTGCCTGGCGCTGCGTGTCACCCCCAACGCCGGCGCCGACGCGCTGATCATCGCCGATGGCGTGGTGCTGGTGCGGGTGACGGCGACGCCGGAAGCCGGCAAGGCCAATGAAGCCGTGCTGGCTTTGCTGGCACGGGCACTGGGCGTGCCGAAATCGGCGCTGGCCATCGTGCGCGGTGAAACATCCCGCACCAAGCGGGTGCGCTTGCCTTAACGGAACTGCCGCGACAGCGTCTTGTACAATTTGGGCCGGCACACGCGGGCGCCCACCCAATCGGCGATGATGGCGGTGGCGAACAGCGGCAGGATCATGCTGCGATCTGCCGTCATCTCCATCATGATGATCACCGAGGTGAGCGGGGCGCGGACCACGGCCGTGAAATACCCCGCCATGCCGAGCAGCACGATGGCCCCCGACGAACTGCCCGGAAACAGTTGGGCCAGCACCTGGCCCAGGCCGGCGCCCACCGAAAGCGAAGGCGCAAAGATGCCGCCGGGTGCGCCGCTGAGCGCGGTCGCCAGCGTGGCGAGGAACTTGGCCGGGCCAAACAGCAGATCGGCGTTCTGGCCCGACAACAACGCACGGGTCGTGTCATAGCCCGTGCCCCACGACTGCCCGTCCGACAGCACGCCGCACAGCGCCACCACCACGCCGCCGCCCAGCGCCAGGCGCAGGGGATGAGCGCGCACCGCCGCCACCCACGGTTGCCGCGACCAGACCATTGTCACCAGCACCCGGGCAAACAGCCCGCCCGCCGCGCCGCCCGCCACCCCGGCCAGGGGCGCCACCAGCAGCATGGTCGGCACGTCGATGCTCTGCGCCACCAGCCCGAAATAGACATAGTCTCCGGTCAACCCCAGGCTGACCAGGCCGGCGATCATCACCACCGCCATGACATAGACCGCAACCCGCTGTTCGAACGCCGTGGCCAGTTCCTCGATGGCAAAGGCCACGCCAGCCAGCGGCGTGTTGAAGGCGGCCGCCACGCCCGCCGCGCCGCCAGCGATCAACACGCCGCGGCTGATCGGCACGCGCAACCAGCGATGCATGGCCGCCAGCACCGCGGCGCTGACCTGGACGGTGGGCCCTTCGCGCCCGACCGAGCCGCCGGCCAGCAGCATGGCCAGCGTGCCGGCCAGCTTGGCAGCGGCAGTGCGCAGCGACACCAGCGGGCCGGATGCCGCCAACGCCGGCTGATCGGCAGCGGCCATCACCTGCGGAATGCCCGATCCGCGCGCCGCCGGGAACCAGCGCCGCGTGACATGCACCACAGCCACGAACATCATCGGCGTGAGCAGCGGCATCAGCAGCGGCTGGGCGCGCCAGCCGGTAACAAACAGTTGCTGCGCCAGATCGGCCAGTCGGGCAAACAGGATGGCCACAAGGCTGAGCAGCACGGCGCCGGCAACCGCCGCAACCCGGCCCCGAACGGTTTCACTGCGCCATCGCCCCGACCGGAAAAATGCACTGCCACCCAACATGGCGCTGCGGTAGCGGGTTCACCGGACTTTGGCGAGCCACTGCCGCCATTTGCCGCCAGCCATTGCCGCCATTGACAGCATGGCCGCCGCCGCCAAGGTGGCGCCATGACCGTCGCCGCCAATCGCTCCCTCACAGCCGCCATCAAACCCTATTTCGAAGCGGGCCCGCTGGGTGCGCTGGCGCTCGGCATGGCATCGGGCACACCCTACACGATGATCGCCGCCACGCTGACCACCCGGCTGGCCGAAAGCGGCATCGAGAAGAAATCGGTGACGGCGTTCGGGCTCGCCTTGCTGGTCTACAGCTTCAAGCCGCTGTGGGCACCGCTGATCGACCGGGTGCGGATTCCCGTGCTCGCCGGCCTCCTTGGTCAGCGCCGCGCCTGGCTGCTGGTTTCGATCCTGTTCGCCAGCCTGGCCATCGCCTGGCTTGGCGCCCTTGATCCCACCGCCGACATCGGCCTGTTTGCCGCCGCCGCCATCACGGTCGGCTTTGCCGGCGCCACGCTCGATATCGTCATCGATGCCATCCGCATCGAATGGCTGCGTGAAGACCAGATGGGGGCCGGCAGCGGCATGACCCAATATGGCTGGCGGCTGGGCGCCTATCTGGTCGGCGCCGGCGCGCTGCTGATCGCCACACGCGGCGGCTGGGGGCTGGCCTACATGGCGGCGCCCTTGCTGTTCCTGCCCGCCCTGCTCGCCGCGGCCATGCTCGGCGAGCCCACCCGCCCGCCAGCGCCGCGCTC
>NZ_WNJP01000420.1 GCF_009733735.1 Sandarakinorhabdus oryzae
CGGGCGAGGCGAGCGGGTTGCGGAACAGCGCCTGGCACGCTGCGCCCGACGCCCCCAGTCCGGCGCCGATGGCGAGCGCGAGGCCGGCCCGCGGCAGCCGCAGTTCGAGGAACAGGGTGCGCGCCAATACGGGATCGCGGGCCCAAAGGGCCGCCAGATCGACCGGCCCCAGCGCCAGCGCGGCCAGCGCCAGCACGGCGCAGAGCAGGGCAAGGCGCAAGGTCATGATGCCAGCGCCTTCTTCAACCGCACGACTTCCGCCGGCATTGCCGCGCCGCCGCACAGGAAGGCGCGGCCATCGGCCTCCACCTGGCGCGATGGCAGCCGCCGCAGCGCCGGGTGCTGGCTCCACGCCTGTGGGCCAGAGACCTGGCTACGGCGATAGATGTTGCGGATCAGGATCGGCGGCGGCGCTGCCAGCAATTGCTCCAGGCTGATCTGCCCGCCGCGCAGCTGGCGCACGCCGGCCAGGCGCAGCCAGCCGGCGGTCAGCCCGTCCATGGCCGGCGCCAGGCCGCTGCCGCCGATCATCAGGCCGGGGC
>NZ_WNJP01000421.1 GCF_009733735.1 Sandarakinorhabdus oryzae
CGGCGTCGGGGTCGGCGCGGGCGCCGGCGGCGGCGTCACCAGCGTGCCCTCGCCGGGGGAGGCAATGTTGCTGGCGCCGTCGCAGGCCGCCAGGGCCAGCGCCGAACCGATCATCAACAGGCTGCGGAGACGGATATTCATGTGGGCATCCCTCTTGGCCGTGTGGTTGGCATGCCGGGATGCGCTCGTGGCCGAACGATTGGCGCCCCCGCTCTGCTTGGGGGAATAGGGGGGATTCGTGGCGTCGTGGTTACATGCCGATGGCATGTTGATGACTGTCCGGTTGCGCATTGATGACATCGCGGCCCGGGGTGGCACGAGACCGTCAGGGCGTGACGCGCACCGTGCGCAGCTGGCCAGCTCGGCGATAGAGCAGGGTCAACTGGCCATTGCTGGCCAGTTCCTGCGGCAATTCCATGATCTTCTCTTCCGAGATCAGCTCGCTGCCATTGGCGGCGACCAGCACGTCGCCGGCCTGCAGCCCGGCCCGCTCCAGGGCCGGCAGTGCGGCCACGCTGGCGAGCCGCCAGCCCACCAGCCG
>NZ_WNJP01000422.1 GCF_009733735.1 Sandarakinorhabdus oryzae
CACACCGCGCCTCGCCGCCGAGCTGGCCGCGCATGGCCTGGCCAACACCCGCCTGTGGTCGCGCGGCGCCGACGTCGGCCAGTTCCGCCCCGATGCGCCGCCGCACCCGGTCTATGCCGAACTGAAGCGCCCCGTCGCCCTCCACGTCGGCCGTGTCGCGGTGGAAAAGAATATCGAGGCCTTCCTGTCCGCGCCCTGGCCGGGGGACAAGTTGGTGGTCGGCGACGGCCCTGCGCTCGATGCGCTGCAACGCAAATATCCCGCCGCGCATTTCCTCGGCGCCCTGCACGGTCCGGCGCTGGCCTCGGCCTATGCCGGCGCCGACGTGCTGGCCTTTCCCAGCCGCACCGATACGTTCGGGCTGGTGATGATCGAGGCGCTGGCCAGCGGCACGCCGGTCGCCGCCTATCCGGTCGCCGGGCCGCTGGACGTGATCGGTGCCGATGGCTTCGGCGCTGATGGCCGCGCCTCCGGCCGGGTCGGCGCGGTCGCCCATGACCTGGCCGAAGCGATGGCCCAGGCGCTCACCGCC
>NZ_WNJP01000423.1 GCF_009733735.1 Sandarakinorhabdus oryzae
GGCGCCGGCGCCGCCGCTGGCTGCCGCTGATCAGGCCTGGCTCGACCGCCTCACCGCCCGCCCGATCATGGATCTGCCGGTGCGGCTGCGCGCCGCCGCCGATGCCTTGCCGTCGGTTGGCGAAGGCCGCGAAGGCGTCACCATCGCCGGCGCCCAGACCCAGCAGGCACGCAGCCGGCTGTTCCCCGTCCTGGGCGTGGACGTGAACACCGCCGACACCATCACCCGCGATTTCCAGCGCCCCTCCACCCAGTTCGAAAGCCTGGTGCCGCGCCGCCGCACCGATGCCATCGGCTCGATCAGTCAGCTGCTGGTTGACTGGGGGGCAACATCGTCGCGCATCCGCGCCGGCCGCGCTGCTGAAAGCGGTGCCCGCGCCAATTATGATCTGGCCCGCACCGATGCGCTGGTGGCCCTGCTCGGCGTCTGGCACGAAGCCATTGCCGCCCGCGCCAGCCTGGCCCTGACCCAGGGCCACGCCAAGCGGCTGACGCGGCTGGCCGCCATGGTGGGCCGCCGCGCCGATGCCGGC
>NZ_WNJP01000424.1 GCF_009733735.1 Sandarakinorhabdus oryzae
CCGCCCTTGCCGCCGCACGCCCGGGCGCGGGTGACGCAGCCGCTCGCCACCGGCGTGCGCGCCATCGATGCGCTGCTCAGCTTCGGCATCGGCCAGCGCATCGGCATCATGGCCGGGACGGGTGTGGGCAAGTCCGTCCTGCTCGGCCAGATCACGCGCTGGGCCCAGGCCGACGTGGTGGTGATGGCGCTGATCGGGGAGCGCAGCCGCGAGATCAGCGATTTCATCGACACCGAATTGCGCGGCCCGGCACGCCAGCGCACCGTCACCATCGCGGTGCCGGCGTCAGACGCGATGCTGTGCCGGGTGCGGGCGGCGCAGCGTGCCTTTGCCATCGCCGAATGGTTCCGCGGCCAGGGCCGCCAGGTGCTGCTGATCCTCGACAGCCTGAGCCGTGTTGTCCACGGCATGCGCGAAGTGGCGATGGCGCGCGGCGAGCCGACCGGCGCGCGCGGCTATCCGCCGTCGGCGCTGCAGCTGATCGCCGATCTGGCCGAGCGCGCCGGCGGTGACCG
>NZ_WNJP01000425.1 GCF_009733735.1 Sandarakinorhabdus oryzae
CGGCCAGGCTGATCGGCTCGGCCGCACCCGGCAGCACCAGGCCGGTGGCGCCGCTCACCACGGCCCGGGCCTGCGCCAACTGGCTGCTGGCGGCGGACTCCTGCTGGCCACCGGTGGCCGCCACCAGCCGCCACTGCCAGCGCGTTCCGCCCGAAAGGCCCAGCGCGATGTCGTGCCAGTCAGCCCGCGTCCCATTTTCCGTCCGACGGGAAAACAGGCCGCGACCCCACAATTGCACCCCACCAAACTCATGCTGGAAGCGCCCGGCGAGATGCCAGCGCTGTTGCCCGGTGGCGTCCAGCCCGGCCGGCCCCGGCACGGCGCCGCTGCGGGTAAAGCCGCCATCAATCCAGCCCCAGCTGTTGCCCAGCCGCAGATCGACGACGCCGATGCTTTCGCCGGCCTGCCCGCCTGCCGCCGCCAGCAGCCGGCCACCGCTGTCCACCACGGCCAGCGACAGGTCGACCAATCCGCTTACCGCGCCCGCGCCCTGCGCCACGCCGGACCCGGCG
>NZ_WNJP01000426.1 GCF_009733735.1 Sandarakinorhabdus oryzae
TGGGAGGCGCGGGTGCATTTCCTAGAACCCTTCAGCCCGGCCGACATGCCCGACCGCAAGGCGCTCTCCGCCCGAGCGCGGGCAGCGATCGCGGCGAAATTGTCGGAGACACTGGGCGGACGGCCGGTGGCGTGAATTAAGGCGGGCCTCCGGCGGGCAGGGACTCAGTCCCTGCACCCGTTTGTTTTCAGGTGCGCTAAATGCAAAATGCGTCACCCCGGCGAAAGCCGGGGCCCATCGCCCACATCATCCACCGGCGCGCATGTCGCGGTTCTTGGGTGATGGCCCCCGGCTTTCGCCGGGGTGACGTGAAAGGACGGGGCGCGAACGGCGCCATCAGGGTGCCACCCCATGCGAACGGGTGCAGGGACTGAGTCCCTGCCCGCCGGAGGCCCCTTTTTCCTTTCACCTCAAGCAATAACACCCGCAATCCCCACAGTCACGCCAAGTAATGACACCCTCCTGCCATTGTATGAATCCGCCAGAAACGCCGAAGCCGCCATGGTCCGGC
>NZ_WNJP01000427.1 GCF_009733735.1 Sandarakinorhabdus oryzae
GCCAGCCGCCTCGGCGTGCGCACGGTGCTGTTGCGCACCGGCCTCGTGCTGGACCGCAGCGGCGGCCTGCTCGGCCGGCTGCTGACGCCGTTCGACTATGGGCTGGGCGGTCGCCTGGGCAGCGGGCGGCAGTGGATGAGCTGGATTCACCGTGATGATCTGGTGCGCCTGATCATCCATGCGATTGGCGATGAACGGCTTTCGGGACCAGTCAACGCCGTGGCGCCACACCCCGTGACCAACGCCGAATTCACCCGCACCCTGGGCCAGTTGCTGGGCCGCCCGACCCTGATCCCGGTGCCGGCCCCATTGCTCACCGCGCTGCTCGGGGATTTCGCCCACGAACTGCTGTTCAATGGCCAGCGCGTTACGCCGGCCGCCGCCCTGGCCAGCGGGTTCCACTTCCGCCATCCCAGCCTGGCTGGCGCGTTGGCCGCCATCACCGGCCAACCCGACCCGCAGTGCGCCGCCGTGACCGCCGCCGCCCGCAGCCTGGCCGCCATCTGAGCC
>NZ_WNJP01000428.1 GCF_009733735.1 Sandarakinorhabdus oryzae
CTGCGGAATACGCTTGGTTTGACCGGAACTCACATCGGCTGCGAGCACGGAGTTTGCGGCGCATGTACCATCATTGTGAACGGCGACAGCGTGCGCTCATGCCTGTTGCTGGCAGTACAGATGGATGGTTGTGAAATCGAGACAGTCGAAGGCCTCGGGACCATCCACAATATGGGTGTAATCCAGGAGGCTTTCCGGGAGCATCACGCCTTGCAGTGCGGGTTTTGTACGCCAGGGATGCTGATCACAGCAAAAGATCTGATCGCCAAGCATCCGCTCGCAACGGATGACGATATCCGCGAAGGACTATCGGGAAACCTTTGTCGCTGTACCGGATATGAAAATATCGTGCGCGCCGTGCGATCCGCATCGGATGCGTTGAAGGAGAAGATGCCATGAAGATGCATGTTCTGTCCGGTGGCCGTCTTCGTATGAAGAAGAGTACTTACTTTCCGGACGCGGACCGATCCGAAATGATCGATCTGCCAGTGTCCTGCATGCTGATGCG
>NZ_WNJP01000429.1 GCF_009733735.1 Sandarakinorhabdus oryzae
TAATGCGGCGCGGCGTCACGCAGGATTGTTGCGATATTCATCTTGGTTTCAACCGTGCATCGTAAGGCCGCCGGAGACGCTGACCACCTGTCCAGTCATAAAGCTTGCGTCATCGCTTGCAAAGAACACCACAGCTCCCGGAATATCCTCCGGCTGTCCAAGCCGCCTCATGGGGATCGCATCCTTCAGTGCTTCGTAAACGCGTTTTCCGCGCTCACCTTCGTCAAGAAAGGCTCGCAACATGGGAGTGTCCGTCGGGCCAGGGCAGACGCAATTAAGGATCACGTTATAACGCAGCATCTCGCGTGCCATGGTCTTTGTGAATGCAATCAGCCCACCCTTGCAGGCCGAATAAACAGCCTGGCCGGAGGACCCAACGCGGCCAGCATCCGATGCCACGGTTACCACACGGCCACGCTTGCGCTCCGCCATGCGCTTGAGCACCACATGGTGCATATTGATGGGGCCCTCCAGATTGATCGCAATTACACGCTCGCGGAAGTCCGC
>NZ_WNJP01000043.1 GCF_009733735.1 Sandarakinorhabdus oryzae
TCCAGCGCGGCGAGCGCCGCCGGGGCCGCGCCAGCCGCGGTGAGGGCGGCAGCGCGGGCGATGGCGGCGCCGATGCTGGGGGCAAGATCGAGCAGCCGGTCGTAGAGGCCGATCAATGGCGCTGACAGGTCGGCGCCGGTGAAGCGCTGCTGGTTGTGGAGGGACTGGATGGCGGCTTCGAGCTGGAAACGACCGGGTTGGCCCTGGGCAGCGGCATGGCGCAGCGCGGCCTCGCCCTCGCGCACCATCTCGCGATCCCAAAGCTGAAAATCCTGCTTGTCGAGCGGCACGAAGCCGCCATCCGCATCCCGCCGCGCCGGCCGCCGCGCCTCGCACAGCAGGATTAGGGCAAGCAGGCCGGCATTTTCGGCGTCGTCGGGCGCCAGCGTGGCGACCAGCCTGGCCAGGAACAGCGCTTCGGTGGCCAAGTCGGAGGGGTGATCAGCCTCCAGCTGATCCCAGCCGGCGCCATAGGCAGCATAAATGGCGGTGCGGATCGCGGCGAGGCGCGCCGGGCGCTGATCCTGTGGCGGCACGGTGAAGGCGATGCCGGCATCGCGGATCCGCGCCTTGGCCCGCACCAGCGCCTGGCCCATGGCCGCCGGCGAGACGAGAAAGGCCGCCGCAATGCGGGCGGCATCCAGCCCCAGCACCACCTGCAGCATCAGCGGCGCCTGCACGCGCGCCGTGATGGCGGGGTGGGTGCAAACAAACAGCAGCTTCAGCCGCTCGTCCGGAAATTCGGTGTCGGGCGTGTCGGCGCGCTCGTCATCGAGCAGCGCCAGCGCCGGGGCCGCGGCCATCGCAGTGGCAGCCCGCGCCCGGCCATGGCCGAGTTCGCGGCGGGCGACGGTCAACAGCCAGGCATCCGGGCTGGTCGGCACACCATCGGCCGGCCAGTGATCCAGCGCCCGGGCCAGCGCGGTGGCGAGCGCGTCTTCGGCGGCGGCGATGTCGCGCGTGTCGCGCGCCAGCAGCGCCACCAGCCGGCCATAGGCGGTGCGCGCCGCCGCTTCGGCTGCTGCATGGGCAGGGGAAGCGGTGGCGCTGGCCAAGGCCTTACACCTGATCGGGGTCGATGGTGGGCCGCACCTCCACTGATCCATCGACGGCGCAGGGCGCGCGGGCGGCCCAGGCCAGGGCGGCATCAAGATCATCAACCTCGATCACCACGAAGCCGCCCAGCATCTCCTTGGTGTCGGCAAAGGGGCCGTCTTCCACCTGCCATTCGCCATTCTTGATGCGCAGCGTGGTGGCGGTTGGCGGCTGTTTCAGCCCAGCGCCGCCGCGCATGATGCCGGCCGCACCCATGGCGCCCATATAGGCGCTCCAGGCGCCCCAATAGGCCTCGGGTTCGGATTGCTCGCGCGCCAGGTCGGCGGCGGTCTGATAATAGATCAGGGCATATTGCATGGTCATATCCTTCTGCTTCCGGCTCACATGCCGGTCTTGGTGGGGGCGTGGGCGATCACATCGATGCGGCCGCCGCGGGCGGCCGGCAGGGCGCGGGCCAGCTGGCGGGCGGCAGCGTCATTGGCGGCGGTGATGATGAAATAGCCGCCCAGCACCAGGCCGCCGGGGCCGGGCTTGCTGGTCGGCATCAGCGCGGCGCCGCCCTTGAGCGCGCCGGCCTTGGCCAGCTGCTGGCCCGCGGCGGCAAAGCCCTGCCAATAGGCCTGACCGGCCGGACCGCTGTTGCTGCGCTTGGCCAGCTCGGCCGGCGTTTCGTGGATCAAAAGCGTGTAATCGGCGGCACTGGCCGGCACCGCGGCAAGTGCGAGGCCGATGACAAGAATATGCCTCAGTCGGGACATCATGCTGTTCACTCCGTTGGGGCAGCCGGGCAATTCCGGTGGCCTGAACAGATGAGCCGCCATCCTGCCCGATTCAGACAGGCAGGGAAAAAATATTCGCCTCAATCATCGAGCGCGGCATAGACCATGGTGCGCATTTCCTTGCGCACCGGCCAGGTGGAGGAGGGCATCAGCTGGGTCATGAAGATGCCGATCAGGTCTTCCTCCGGGTCCACCCAGAAGAAGGTGCTGGCCGCTCCGCCCCAGAAAAAGTCGCCGTTGCTGCCGGGCATCAATGTCTTGTGGCTGGCCGTGGAGGTGGCAAAGCCCAGGCCGAAGCCGACGCCATCGTAAGCTGCTTCGGAAAACAGGCTGCGGCTCATCGCCGGCAGGTCAACGCCGCCGGGCAGGTGATTGGCAGTCATCAGTGCCAGCGTCTTGCGGCTGATCAGGCGATGGCCGCCCAGCGTGCCGCCATTCAAGAGCATCCGGCAGAATTGCAGGTAGTCGCTCGCCGTCGACACCAGCCCGCCGCCGCCGGAGATGAAGCTGGGCGGCTTGAGGAAGCTGGAGGTGGTGGCATCATCCTGCAGCGTGATGGTGCCGTCCTTGGTGGGCTGATAGCAGGCGGCAAGGCGATGCCCCTGGCCCTCGCGCACGGAAAAGCCGGTATCGACCATGCCGAGCGGGGCGAAGATTTCCTCGGCGAGAAACTGCTCGAACGGGCGGCCCGAAACCACCTGCACCAGCCAGCCGAGCACATCGGTTGCCACCGAATAATTCCACGCCTCGCCGGGCGAGAATTCCAGCGGCAGCCTGGCCAGCGTCTTGATCATGTCCTCCAGCGTGCCGGCCTTCTCGATCTCGCCGATCTTCTCGCGGCGATAGGCTTCATCGACATTGGTGCGCAGCTGGAAGCCATAGGTGAGACCGGCGGTGTGGCGGAACAGATCGACCACCTGCATCGGCCGGGTGCAGGGCCGTGTCTGGAAACCCAGCCTGTGGGTGCCGGCGACGAACACGCCGAGGTTCTTCCATTCGGGGATATATTTCGCCACCGGATCGTCGAGCGCGATCTTGCCCTGTTCGATGAGCATCATCAGCGCCACCGAGGTGATCGGCTTGGTCATCGAATAGATGCGGAATATGGTGTCGTCCCGACAGGGCAAGCCGCGCTCGACATCGGCGAGGCCCTGGCTGCGGAAATGCGCGATCTCGCCGTGGCGGGCGATCAGCGTCTGCGTGCAGGGCAGGCGACGGGGACCAAGATATTTTTCCGCCAGATGCGCGTCCAGCCGGGCAAGGCGGGCCGGCGACAGCCCCAGAGTGTCAGTCATAAGCTTGGCCTTCAGAACGTGGGCTGGTCGTATTTGCGCGGGGCGACTTCGCGGTGCAGCTCGCAAATCGCATCCGAACCGGCGGTCTTGTAGAGGCCAGGCACCAGGCCGTGCACGAAGCATTTCAGGCTGGCGACGAACATGCGGCTGCCCACGCCAAAGGCCGCTCCCATATGCTCGGTATAGGTCTCATTCACCACGCGGGGATGTTCGAGAAACAGGCGGTCGAACATGCGAACCTCTCAGCCGGGAATCGATGCCGGCATATTGGCCGCTGCGTCGCGCCGCCGCAACCGTGCCGTGCCGCCCAGCAGCCGATTGATGGCCAGCGCGACCGCGATGGTGGCGATCAGCGTCACTAGCATCAGGTGGATATAATGCGCCGGCGTCCATGCCCAGGTGAAGACGGCATAGAGGCCGACACCGAAGACCAGCGCCAGCATCACCGCGCCGGCGCGGATGCCGGTGAAGACCAGGCCGCAGATGAAGGCGGCGAGGATCGGCATCGACAGGAGCCCGTTCAGCTGCTGGACGAGATTGATGATCGAGGCCGCGCCGCTGTAGAGCGGCACCAGCGCGATGGAGATGGCGATGAATCCCAATGAAATGAAGGTGTTGAGCCGACCAACATTGGGATTTCGGTCGATATAGGCCTCGTGGATGTCGCACACCCATAGCGTCGTCGTCGAATTGAGGATGGAGGTGTAGTGGGTGAGGACGGCCGCCGCCATGAACGCGGCGAAGGCGCCCGACGCCCAAGTGGGCATCACTTCGGCGACGATGCGGCCATAGGCGCTGTCGCCCAACGGCCCGAACAATTTGTAGCTGGCGATGCCGGGCAGCACGACGATGGCCGGCACGATGGCCAGCCGGATCATTCCGGCAGCAAACACGCCCTTCTGGCCTTCGCGCAGGTTCGGTGCCGCCATGGCGCGCTGGGTGATGTTCTGGTTGGTGGACCAATAGAAGGTCTGGATGAAGATCATGCCGGTGAACAGCGTTGGCCAGGGAATCGGGCTTTGGGGCCCGCCCACAAGCGTCAGCCGTTCGGCCGGGATGCCGGACAGATCGAAGCCGATGGCCGAAAGCGCCAACCAGACGATGGCGAGCGCCGAGCCGAGCACGCCCACCCCGGCAATCGTGTCATAAACGGCGACGGCGCGCAGGCCGCCCAGGATGGCATAGAGCGAGCCGGCGACGCCCAGCACGGCGGCCAGCGGCAGCAGCGGCAGATCGGCGCCCGAGACGGTGCGCAGGAACAGGGCGCCGGTGTAGAGGGTGATCGGCAGATAGATGAACAGATTGCCGGCGAGAAACAGCGCCGAGACCAGCGCGCGCAAGGCGGGCGAGTCATAGCGTTTCTGCAGCAGCTCCGTCGTCGTCGTGCAGCCCTCGCGATAATAGACCGGCAGGAACACTAGCGCGAGAATGGCGAGGCCGGCCACGGCCGACAGCTCCCACCACGCCAGCAGCAGCATCTGCTGGCCGTTCATGCCGACCAGCTGATCGGTGGACAGGTTGGTCAGCGTAATCGAGCCTGCGATGAACGGCCAGGTCAGCCCGCCGCCAGCGAGGAAATACTCGCGATTGCCGTTGGCCTGGCTGCGGGTGCCCTGCGCCCGGCCCATGCGCCGCACCTGCCAGATGGTGGCCAGCGCCATGGCCATGGTGAGCGCGATGAAGACGGCGGTCTGTGTGGTGTCGAGGGCGCCCATTACGGGGCAAGGTTGCACGAACTTGTGTGCGCCGCTAGGGGCTGGCGGCGCGGGCGGTTAGCTCAGTTGGTAGAGCGTCTTCTTTACACGGAGAGGGTCGGGGGTTCGAGCCCCTCACCGCCCACCACGCCGCCGCCGGGCGCGCAAATTGCGCAGCTATTTGCCGACTCCGGCAAGGCCGGCCGGCGACCAAAAAAGGCGGCTCTCAAGCCGCCTATTTCGTGTGTCGTCCGACGGCGTGGCTCCGCCACGCTCCTTCTTCAGCCTTTTGTTGCGCGTGAAGCGGACTCGGCGGGTTTGCCGCTCGCCGCGCCGCGGTGTTGCTGCACCGCAACACCCGGCTGCCATCTCGTCGGGTCATGAACAGGACATGAAGCTGTAACAGAAGCGTCACAATTCCTCGGCACAGCCCTGCGCAGTCGATCTCGAGGGAAGTGATTCCCTATTCGTCGCGCATCATTGCCAAATCCCATTGTCCAAAAGGGGCCCCACACATGCGTCATCTTCGTCTTGGTGTTGCGCTTGCCGCGCTCATTGTTCCGGCCGTTGTCGCCCAGGCCCAGGAAGTCAGCTCCGCGATTTCCGGTCTGGTGCTGACCAAGGCCGGCGAACCGGTCGTGGGCGCCAGCGTGGCCATCGTGCACGTGCCGACCGGCACCAGGATCACCGTGACGACCGGCGCCAACGGCGAATTCGCCGCCTCGGGCCTGCGTGTCGGTGGGCCGTTCTCGGTCATCATCGCGGCCGACGGCTACCAGGGCCAGACCATCGAAGGCATCAACACCGGCGCAGGTGACAACTACAGCCTGACCGCCGAACTTGAAGGCACCAGCGAAGAGAAGACCATCGTCGTGTCGGCCAGCTCGCTGCGCCGTTCGGGCGTGGTGACCACCGGCTCGGCCACCGTCCTGTCGGCCAAGGAAATCGCCTCGATCACCTCGGTCAACCGCGACATCCGCGACGCCGCCGCCCGCGATCCGCTGACCAGCTTCGATCCCAACCTGCGCGGCGTGTCGATTGCCGGTTCCTCGGCCCGCGCCAACCGCTTCACCATCGACGGTGTGGCCGTGCAGGATGATTTCGGCCTCAACCTTGGCGGCCTGCCGTCGCTGCGCGGCATCGTCAGCCTCGAAGCCATCGGCCAGCTGTCGGTGAAGTCGGCGCCGTTCGACGTGGCCCAGGGCAATTTCACCGGCGGCGCCATCGACGCCGTGCTGAAGTCGGGCACCAACGACTATCACGCGGTTGCCTATGGCAGCATCGGCGGCAAGGGCCTGACCGGCCGCGAAGTGCGCGGCACGATCATCCCGCAGTCGAAGCCGTTCCGCAATTATGGCTTCTTCGTTTCGGGCCCGATCATCAAGGACACGCTGTTCATCGCGCTGAACTATGAACGGCTGACCGAAGGCAACCAGGTGATCTCCGCCGGTCCGGCCGGCGAAGGCTTTGCCAACGCCATCCCGAACATCGGCGATTCGACGACCACGGCTGACGACCGCTCGATCATCAACAACATCATCAGCACCACCAACAGCCGCTACAAATATGACCCGCTCGACACCTGGTCGCAGGATTCGGAGCGCGATCGCAAGATCTCGGGCAAGATCGACTGGAACATCACCGATGGCCAGCGCCTGTCGTTCACCTATATCAACCACTTCAACTCGGTGCCGCTGCCGGGCGGTGGTTCGTCGAACTCCAACTCGTCGCCGAACGTTGGCCTCAAGTCCAACAGCTATGAAGGCACGGAAGCGACCAAGATCTACACCGGCCAGTTGAACTCGCAGTGGACCGACAAGCTGTCGACCGAACTGCGCATCAGCTATCGCGACTACGAGCGCGGCCAGGTTGGTTACAACGACACCGGCTTCGCCCAGTTCCAGGTCTGCACCAACCCGAACAGCATCGCCGCCGGCACCAACCCGACCAACAACAACATCAACTGCGGCACCAATGCCCGCGTGACCCTGGGCACGGACTCGTTCCGCCACTCCAACTCGCTGGCCACCAGCAACCTGAACTTCCAGTTCAACATGCGCTACAACGCCGGTGATCACCGCATCAAGTTCCAGGTCGAAGGCGTGCGGCAGAAGGTGAACAACGTCTTCCTGCCCAACAGCCGCGGCAACTTCTACTTCGACTCCGTGGCCGATTATCTGGCCGGCAACGCCAACCGCGTGACCTTCGCCAACTCCATTGATGGCGATCCCAATTCGGGCGGCGCGGCGCGCTTCACCGTCTACAGCTATGCCTTCGGCCTGCAGGACGAATGGAAGATCACGCCGGAACTGACCGCGCTGATCGGTGGCCGTTTCGACGCCTATGTGATGGATGACAGCCAGATCACGCTGAACCCCAACTTCGTCAACCGTTATGGCTATCGCAACACGCGCTCGCTGAATGGCCTGTCGGTGTTCCAGCCGCGCTTTGCCTTCAACTGGAAGCCAACCGAGCGCGCGCGCGTTTCGGGCGGCGTCGGCATCTTCAGCGGCGGCGTGCCGATGGTGCTGTTCTCCAACAGCCTGGCCAACGACGGCACTCGCCTGAACACCATCGATCTGGAACGCCAGTTCGTTGGCGGCGTGGCCACCGGCAACTTCATCGATCGCAACAATGCCACCACCGATCCCGTGGTGCAGGCGCAGATCAACGCAGCCGGTGCGGCAGCGCTGAACAACGTCGATGGCTTTGGCCTGCAGACGAACCCCGTGGTCAACGACTATCTGGCCAAGAACCTGACGTCGCTGGCGCAGGCCACCACCAACTCGGTTGATCCCAATTTCAAGATGAACTCGGTGGTGCGCGCCAACCTGACCGCCGAATATTCGGCCGACCTGGGCGCCCTGGGGGACAGCTGGGTGTTCCGCGTTGACCTGGCCAAGACCTGGAACCGCAACAGCTATATCATGATCGACCTGCGCGCGATCGCCAACGGCACCCTGCCGGATGGCCGCCCGCGCTATCAGGGCATTGCGGGCAGCGCCGGCAACGATCTGCAGCTGACGTCGGCCAAGGGTGGCGGTGCCTTCATCGCCGCGGCGTCGGTGTCGAAGGAATGGCTCAATGGCCTCAGCTTCCAGGCCGCCTATACGCGCAGCCGCATCACCGATTATCTAACCGATACCGGTGGCACCACCGCGGCCGGCTCCTATGGCGTGACCGTGCGCGACCCGAACCGGCCTGATCTGGCGACGTCCAGCCTGCAGATCGGCAACCAGGTCCGCGTGACGCTGAACTATCGCCACGCCTTCTTCGGCGACAACGAGACCAACTTCCAGATCTTCGGTCTCTATCGCCAGGGTCGTCCCTACAGCTACACCTTCGGCGATCCGGGTGCGGGCCGTGGCACCGTGTTCGGCACCACCAACTCCAACCGCTACCTGATCTATGTGCCGACCGTTTCGAACCTGACGATCCCGACCGGCACGGCCTCGGTCGTTACCCAGATCGATCCGATCGTGCAGTTCCAGGGCACGCCGGCCCAGCTGACCGCGTTCCGCGATTTCATCACATCGTCGGAACTGGCCGGCTTCCAGGGCCAGATCGCGCCGCGCGGCATTGCCCGCAATCCGGACTTCTGGAACATCAACCTGCACTTCTCGCAGCAGCTGCCGACCTTCGTTGGCCGCAGCAAGCTGACCGTGTTTGCCGACATGGAGAATTTCCTGAACCTGATCAGCGACAAGTTCGCCTTCCGCGAAATCGACGGTCGCGCCCAGCAGGTGAAACTGGTCGACGTCGCCTGTCTCAACGCGGCGGGCACGGTGATCGGTTCGTCCGGCAGCGGCACCTCGCTGACCACACCGTGCGCCTCCTATCGCTACTCCAACTTCACCGCGCCGGCGCTGAGCTTCCCGAACATTCAGCGCACGTCGGTGTGGGCGATCCGCATTGGCGCGCGGGTGGAGTTCTGATCGCAGCCGGGCGCGCAAATAGCGCAGCTATTTGCCGACTCCGGCAAGATCGGACGGCGAGCGAAAAGGGGCGGCCCAACAGCCGCCCCTTTTTGATTCGTCCGACGGCGTGGCTCCGCCACGCCCTTCCTTCTTTCTTCCTTCGGCGCAGAAGCGGACTCGGCGGCTCCGCCGCCGGCCGCGCCCCCTCAATACGCGTCCCGCTTCTCCAGATTCCCCTCCACCTCAGCCCGCATCAGCCACAATTGCCGGAAACGCTTTTCGCTGAGCAGGCCAAGCTGGTCGCTGCGGTGCGTGGTGCCGGGCTGACTGCTGTTGCCATAGCTCAGGGTGGCAATGGCCTTCATCGGCGTCGAAAATTCGATCAAATTCACCCAGGTCTCGCCGGCGGTGGGCACACGCTGGCCATCCTTCCACGCGCCCCAGCTGATGGTGCGGAACAGGCCGAGTCCGCCATTGCCGCCGTGGCCGGGGGTGGACGTCGTCTCCCCGGCAGCGAAGCGGGAAACCTCGCCATAGGGCATGTCGAGCCGGCCGTGGCGGGCCTTCACCTCGGCAGCGGCAGCCTTCAGCATGGCGGTGGCGGCGGCCGCGTCGCGGATGCCGGCGGGGGTGTTCAGCGGGTCGTCAAGCGTCCAGGCGCGGGCATAGTTAGTCTGGTCGTCAAGGCCCGGCCCGGCAAAACGCTTCGCCCAGACTTCAAACAGCAAGGCGGCGCGGCTGTCGGCCTCGAAGCGATTGTCCCACCCTGTCAGCAGCTCGCGGGCGGCGCGCACCTCGTCATCGTTGCTGCAGGCGCTGGCGGCGAGCAGGGCGGGCTTCATGCGGTCGGCCATCAGCGACGTGGTGGTCAGCTTGCGGCGCTGGAAATCGGCGAAATCCAGCTTGTCCGTCCCCATCAGCAGCCGGGCTGACATCTGGGCGCGCAGGCTCATCATCTCGGTGGCCGCGACGTGCGGCGGAAAGCTTTCCGGCTTGAGCACGCGCGGGATGGTGTCGACCCAGGGCACGTCGTTGGCGTTCTGCACAAAGCCACCGGGGGGATCGAGGGCCTTGGGCAGATGCTCATAGGGTTCGATCGTGGTCGAGATCAGATCGGAGCGGTCACCGGGGACAAGGCCAGACCAGAATGCATGGCTGCCGCCGGTTTTGTGGGCTGGCAAGATGCCGTTGGAGATGTGGAAGACATGGCCGGCGCGATCCGCATAGACGATGTTGAAACTGGGGATCTGCAGGCGTTTGAGCGCGCTTTCGAAGCCGGCGAAATCATGCGCCTTGCCCATATCGAGATAGGCCTGCAGCACGCCGGGGCGATCGAGGCCGGCAACGCGGATGGCGACGGGGCGGCCTTCCACATCGAACACCGGGCCGTGGACGCTGTGGCGGACGATGAAGCTCTCGCGCTTCAATGTGCCGTCGCTCTGGCGGATGAGCAGCGATTTCGGCACCCGGCGATAGGCCATCACCTTGCCGCCGAGGCGATAGCCGCCGGCCACGGGCTCCAGCGCATAGCGGGTGGCGCCGAGCATGTTGTTGACCGTGTTGGTGAAGCCAAGATCAGTGTTGAAGGCAAAGCGCAGCACCGGCAGGCCCACTTGTGTTGCGCCATAGACGGCATAGCCCGGCGCGCTGATCTGCGCCTCGTAATAGGTGAGCGGGGAGGGCACCCACGGCAGGTGCGGGTTGGCGAGCAGCATGGCGGCGCCACTGGCCGAGCGTGATGGGCCGACCGCCCAGCCGTTGGAACCGCCATCGTCGCCCAGGCCGGTGGGGCCGGGCCTTTCGGGCCGGCTGAGCATGCGGCCCATCGGCGCCACATAGAGATACTGCATCAGCCGGTGGGCGTGTGCCATCACGTCCACCCCGGTGATCGGCAGCACCCGCTTCAATTCGGCGGGAACGTGATCGGGGTGGGCGGCCATCCAGCCGTTGATGCCGGCGGCAAAGCCATCGAGGTTGGCGCGCATCTGCGGGCTTTGTGCCTTGTACCAGGCGCGGGCGCGCTCCGGCGCGTCATGGGCAATCAGGTAACGATCGAGCGGTGCATAATCCGCCCCCCAATATTCCGCCGCCCGCGCCCGGCTCTCGCCATACATGCGGAGCAGGATATTGCCGTGGCTGGCCGCCTGCGCCCAGCCAAAGCCCTTGAAGGCGCCGGCTTCGCTGTCGGCATAGATGTGGGGGACGCCAAAGCGATCCCACAGCACCTCGTCGGCCAGCGCGGGCGCTGAAGTGACAAGCAGGACGGTGAAGAGGGCGCAGCGCATCGGCAACCTCACTTCTTCAGATAGCGATTATACCAGTCGATCACCGCCAGGTTGGATTGCAGCCATTGCGACGGGCGGCCCATGCCGTGGTTGGCTTCGGGCAGGCGCACCATCATCGCCGGCACCCCGCGCACCTTGAGCGCCTGGTAATAGGCCTCGGTCTGGGCGATCGGCGTGCGGTAATCGGCTTCGCCGGTGATCAGAAGCGTCGGCGTCTTGACGTTGCCGATGAGGGAGAAGGTGGAGCGGCGCCAGTAGAGGTCGCGATTCTCCCACGGGTTGCCGACCACCCAGTTGGACAGGGTCAGCGCGCTGATGTCGGAGGTGAGCGCCTGGATCGACCAGTCGGTGACCGGGCGCAGCGCCGCCGCGGCGTTGAAACGATCGGTCTTGCCGATGGCGAAGGTGGTGAGCACACCGCCGCCGGAGCCGCCGCCGATGAACTGGTTCCTGGCATCCGCCCACGGGCGTTTCAGCACTTCGTCCACCCCGGCCAGCAAATCGCCCAGATCAGGGCCGGGATATTCGCCGCCATATTCGGGCGTGATGCCGTTGGCGAACTTCTCGCCATAACCGGTTGATCCGCGCGGGTTTGACCACAGCACGACATAGCCGGCAGCGGCATAGAGCTGGTGGGTGACCGAGAAATAGGGGCCATAATCACCATTGGGCCCGCCGTGGATTTCCAGCGCGACGGGGTATTTTTTCGTGCGATCGAAATTGGGCGGATACTGGATCCAGCCTTCGATGGTCAGGCCATCGGGCGCTTTCCAGGTGAGGCGTTCCATGGCACCGATGCTCTTGTCGGCGCGCCACTTGTCGTTGAAGTCGATCTTGCCGATCAGCTTGCCGGCCTTCATGACGCCCATGGCCGCCGGACGGTCCGCCTCCACGGTGGTGAAGGCGTGCACGTCGCCACCAACGCTCCAGTCGCCGCCCGAAGACGGCAGATAGAGGCGGGTGCCGCCGATGGCCGGCACGATGACCTTGGCCGGCCCACCCGTCACCGGGATCGTCGCCACCCGGGTGAGGCCGACATCGCCATAGGCGACGTTGAGCGACTTGCCGTCCTTCGCCCATTCGAAATCACCGACCGGGCGATCGAGGCCGGCGCTCAGCTGCACCGGTTCGCCGCCAGCCAGTTTCTTCAGCCACAGGCCGGGCTGGCTGTAGAATTTCGTCGTCTTCGGCTGGCCGATCCACGCCAGCCACTGGCCGTCGGGCGACAGGCTGGCATTGGCTTCGACGCCGGCAATCGCGGTCAGACGCTCCGGCGGGCCGCCGCTGGCGTTGATGCGATAGACATCGATGCCGTCAAAGCCGCGGCGCTCGGCGGCCGGCCGGCTGTCGGCGCTATAGACCAGGCTCTGGCCGTCGGGGGCCCATTTGGCCTGGCCGGCGATCTGATCAACATCGCCCTGGGTCAGCTGGGTGGGGGTGCCGCCAGTTGCGGCCACCACGAACAGCTGATCGGCGCCAGCCTTGATATAGCCGCCCTCGTTGGTGCGATATTGCCAGTCGCTGATCACACGCGGATCGGGCGCCCAGGTCGCGCCGGCGGGCTTGTCGGGCATGCCGGGCACTTTCGGCATCGGCGCGTCCACCCGGCCGGTGAAGGCGATGCGGCTGCCATCCGGGCTCCAGGCCAAGCCGCCGGGGGCGACGCCGCCGGTGGTGATCGGCTTGCCGACCCCCTCGGTCACATCCATCACCCAGATCTGCGGCTTGCCCAGCCAGGGCGCGACATATGCGATGCGCTTGCCATCGGGTGCCCACACCGCGCCGCCGGCATTGGCCTGGGCGGGGATGAGCAATTGTTTTTCCAGGCCCGACTTGCCTACGGTCGCCAGCCACCATTCGGTGGTGCGCCGGTCGGTCTGGATGTCGAACTGCATGCGGGTGAGCAGCACGTGCGCGCCGTCGGGGCTGACCTCGACATTGTCGGTCATGCTGATGCGGTAGATGTCGGCCGGCTCGAACGGCGTGGCGGCGATGGCAGCGGTGGTGGAGAGCAGCGCAAGCGCGAAGAGAGCGGCTTTCATGGTTGTCCTGTCGTTTTCCAAAGGCTGTGCCGGCAGGCTAGCAAGGGCACACTGGCCTGAACAGTGAGGAACCGGACATGAGCATCAGTTTCGACGAGTGGCGCGCGCGCTCGCCTTATTATGACGAGACCCACGAGGCGGTGGCGCAATCGGTGCGCAGGTTCATGGCCACCGAGGTGCTGCCCAACATCGACAAGTGGGAGGCCGACGGCGAGCTGCCGCGCGAGTTGCACAAGAAGGCGGCGCAAGCCGGTATATTGGGGCTGAATTACCCCGAGGAATATGGCGGGCACAGCCAAGGTTTCGACGTGTTCCACGGCCTCACCCAGTCCGAGGAGATGGCCGCCGCCGGGGCCGGTGGGCTGGGCGCCAGCCTGATGACCCACGGCATCGGCCTGCCGCCGATCCTGGCGCTGGGCAGCGAGGAAATGAAGCGCCGGATCGCGCCGGAAGTCTTGTCGGGTGACAAGATCATCAGCCTGGCCATCACCGAGCCCTCCGGGGGTTCGGACGTGGCGCAGTTGAAGACCCGCGCCGAGAAGGTGGGCAACAAATATGTGGTGAACGGCCAGAAGATGTTCATCACCAGCGGCATGCGCGCCGATTACATGACGGTGGCGGTGCGCACCGGCGAGCCAGGCATGAAGGGCATCTCGCTGATGCTGATCGAGACCGACCGACCAGGCGTGGGGCGGACGCGGCTCGACAAGATGGGCTGGCGCTGTTCGGACACGGCGGCGGTCTATTTCGACAATGTCGAGGTGCCGCCGGAGAATTTGATCGGGCCGGAAAATGGCGGCTTCATCGGCATCATGCGCAACTTCAACAGCGAGCGGTTGGGCATGGCCCACGGCTGCTGCGCGATGGCGCGGGTGGCCCTGAAAGAGGCGATGGACTGGGCCCAGCAACGCGAAACGTTCGGCAAGCGGCTGGGCGCCCACCAGTCGATCCGCATCAAGCTGGCCGATTGCGCGCGGCAAATCCTGGCGACGCAGGCCTGGGTTGATCTGTGCGCGCACCAGCACCGGCAGGGCGTCGGCGTGCCGGCCGATTATGCCATGCTGAAGGTGCAGGCGACCCGCATGCTGGAACATGTGGCGCGCGAGGCGGCGCAGGTGCTGGGCGGGGCCAGCTTCATCACCGGATCGAAGGTAGAGCGCATCTATCGCGAAGTGCGGGTGAACGCGATCGGCGGCGGCTCGGAGGAGATCATGCTCGATCTGGCCGGGCGGCAGATGGGGTTGGGCTGAAGCCTTACGGATTGCACCAGTCGCAGCTGGCCGGGCTGGCCGCCGTCACGCCATCGGGGCGCGGGCGGCGCTCGCGGTGGTCGCACACCCCGCAGCCATCGATGATGGCCAGCACGCCCTGGCTGGGCTGGTTGCACGACGAGCAGGGCAGGCCGCGCAGCAGATCGACCTCACCCCAGCCGGGGCAGCTGCAGGCCGGGCACAGGGCGGCCAGCCGCGCTGCCAGCTTGCCAGCCAGCGCACGGATCGCGGCCATGCGGGTGGGATTGAGATGGGCGCGCATGTCGGTTTCCAGCCGGTTGCCGGGCCAGGCCAGGGCGGACAGGGCAGCCATGTCCTGCACGCCGCTGGCCAGCACGTCGCCATCGGGGCCTTTGACCACCAGCGCGTGTGCCGGAAAGCCGATGCGGGCCAGGAACGCCGCGATGTCGCCGCCGCCCACCACGTCGTGATGGGCGAAATTGGTGCAGCGGGAGAGGGCGGACAGGGTGAGTTCAAGACCGCGGCCAGCGTCGATGAAGGCGAGGGTTTCAACCCCGCCGGCGCCGAACGGCAGCCAGGGATGCGGGCCGAAGCTGCCTTCGCTGGCCAGCCCCAGCTCAAGGCCCGTCGCCGCCATGCCGGCGTGTGCCTTGGCCAGCGCGGCCTCGGCAGCCGTGCCGGCGCGCGGCGTTGTGCCGGTGAAGGTGCCGAACTGGTCGGTGTCAATCGCGACGGCCTCGACGATCAGGCCCAAGCGGCGGGCCAGCGGCGGCGCAAGCGCGCGGTCCTTGCCGTGCTGCGTCGCCAGCGCGACACGGCGCCCCTGATAGGGATGATCAGGCAACGAAGCGCCAGTCCAGCACCTCGCCGGCGTGGAAGGGCACGAGCTCGCTGCCGGCGGCCGAAATGCGGCCCGGCACCGGCGTCGGCGCGCGTTCGAGGGTGATGAAATCGGGGTTCAGCGGCAGGCCATAGAAACGCGGGCCAAACTCGCTGGCAAAGCCTTCAAGTCGGTCGAGCGCGCCTTCTTCCGCGAAGGTCCTGGCGTAGGACTCGATGGCAAAGGGCGCGTTGTAGATGCCGGCGCAGCCACAATCGGCTTCCTTCGTCTCAACCGCGTGCGGCGCACTGTCGGTTCCAAGGAAGAACTTCGGGTTGCCGCTGGTCGCCGCGGCCCGCAGCGCCAGGCGATGAAGCTCGCGCTTGGCGACCGGCAGGCAATAGAAATGCGGGCGCATGCCGCCGTCGAACATTGCGTTGCGGTTGATGGCAAGATGGTGCGGCGTGATGGTGGCGGCGATGTTGGGGCTGGCATCGCGCACGAAATCAACGGCATCCTTGGTGGTGATATGCTCGAACACGATCTTGAGCGCCGGGAAATCGGCGACCATGGTTTTCAACGTGCGCTCGATGAACACGGCTTCGCGGTCGAAGATGTCGACGTTGTGATCGGTCACCTCGCCGTGGATCAGCAGCGGCATGCCGATGCGCTGCATGGCGTCGAGCGCCGGATAGATTTGGCGAACGTCGGTGACGCCGTGGGCGCTGTTGGTTGTGGCGTGCGCCGGATAGAGCTTGGCGGCGGTGAAGATGCCCTCGCCGTGGCCCCGCACCAACTCGTCCGGGTTGATGCCATCGACGAGATAGCAGGTCATCAGCGGTTCAAAGGCGATGCCCGGCGAGACGGCGGCGCGGATACGCTCGCGGTAGGCAGCGGCTGCGGCGGCCGTGGTCACCGGCGGCTTCAGATTGGGCATCACGATGGCGCGGGCGAACTGGCGGGCGGTGGCATCGGCGACGGCGGCGAGCATTGGTCCATCGCGCAGGTGAACATGCCAGTCATCGGGGCGGCGCAGGCGCAGTCTCTCGGTCATGCGGCGCCTGTTACGCGCAACGGGCGCCGAGGCAAAGCCGCTTTATGAACCCACCGCTGGCGAATCATCAGGCCAGCGGCACAAACGAAAAGTCCGGCGGGAGCACCGCCGGACTGGAGATTGCACGTGCAGGGAGCAGGCGACTGGCGCCCGCCCGTCAACTCACCATTTGCGGCCGCCGGCGAGGGCGCCCAGCGCCAGCACGATGATGGCGACCAGCAGCCACAGCCACGACAGGCGGTCCACAACGGGATGACGCGACAGGGCACGCTCGCGCGCAGCATTCTCGCCCAGGGCGGTATTGCTCAGCGTGGTCGTGTTCATGGTGCGCTCTCCGATTTGTTTACCAAAAGTAAAACATCCCATTCATAGAATCCAGCGGAATCTGCAGCCCGGCGCATCGGTCGCAGCCGGGCCAATTACGGGTCAGGAAAGATGCGTAAAGCCTTGGCCGGCCGTGCGGGCGTAGAAGCAATGCCGGGATGGAGAGGTGCCGATCGCGGCCAGTGCAGGACGATGCGTGATGAAGAATATCCTGCTGCACATCCATGACGATGATTTCCAGGCCGACCGGCTGGGCGTGGCGACCGATCTGGCCCGGCAGACGGGCGGCCATCTGCAATGTGTGCAGGTGACGCCGGTGGAAGCCTATGCCGGCGATCCCTATGGCGGGCTGTTCGGTATGGCGGCGCTGATCGACACCATCCATGATCAGGACAAGCTACTGCGCCAGCAGGTGGAAACCCGGCTGGGCCATGCCGACGTGGCGTGGGACTGGCGCAGCTTTGACGGCAATGTGGTGGAAACGTTGATCGACCAGTCGCTGCTGGCCGATGTCGTGGTGCTCAGCCAGCCCGGCGGCAGTCGCCGTGGCGGTGCCCGCCAGCCACTAGCCATCGTGGGCGATGTGGTGATGTATGCGCGCTGTCCGGTGCTGATGGTGCCGCACGGGGCCCCGAGCCTTGATCTGGCCGGCCCGGTGCTGGTGGCGTGGAACGGTTCGGCCGAAGCGGCGCACGCGCTGCGCATGGCGCTGCCGCTGCTCAAGCGCGCGACCGATGTGCACCTGGTGGAGGTGAGCGACGACATCCCCGGCCTCGCCGCGCGCGAGGCGGCGCAATATCTGTCGCGCCATGGCATCGTGGTTGATGTGCACGAATGGCCAGCAAAAGGCCGGCGCGTGTCGGTGGCGCTGCTGCATGCGGCGGCGGAATTGTCGGCGCGGTACATGGTGATGGGTGCCTATGGCCACAGCCGCCTGCGCGAAACCGTGCTGGGCGGGGTGACACGCGAGCTGATCGGTACGGCCACGCTGCCCCTGCTGTTGGTGCATTGAGGTGCGACGACGCCAGCCTCCTCGATTCCAGCGTTGAATTTGCTGGCCGGTTCGGCACTATCCCTCATCGTGTGTCCCTTCCTCGACAGCCAGGCCAAGCCGCCCCGGGCGCTGCTCGACAGCAGCGAGGCGCTGCAGCGCTCGATCCTCGCCACCGTGCCCGATGCGATGATCGTCATCGACGAGGCTGGCACCATCCTGCTGTTCAGCGAAGCGGCCCACCGCATGTTCGGATATGACGAGGACGTGGTGGGCCAGAACGTCAAGATATTGATGCCGCGGCCCGATCGCGACCGGCATGATGATTACATGCGCCACTATATGGAGACCGGCGAGGCGCACATCATCGGCATCGGCCGGATCACCACCGCGCGCCGCCGCGATGGCAGCAACTTCCCGATCGAACTGGCCATCGGCGAAGCCCAGGGAGAACATGGCCGGCTGTTCACCGGCTTCATCCGCGACCTCACCGAGATCCAGCGCGCCGAACGCCGCCTGAATGATCTGCAGACCGAATTGTCCCATATCAGCCGGGTGTCGGCGATGGGCAGCCTGGCCAGCGCGCTGGCGCACGAATTGAACCAGCCGCTCACCGCCATCGCCAGCTATGCCGAAGGCGCGCGCTCGCTGCTCGAGGAGGACGCGCCATCCGCCGAGACGCTGACGACAGTGCGCGAGGCGCTGGCCGAAGCCAGTGCCGAGGCGCTGCGCGCCGGCCAGATCGTGCGCCGCCTGCGCGAGTTCATCAGCCGCGGCGACAGCGAGAAACGCGTCGAGCGGCTGCGCCGGCTGGTCAGCGAGGCCGCAGCGCTGGCGCTGACCGGCGCTGGCCAGATCGGGCTCAACTTCGAGATCAGGCTCGATGCGGAGGTGGACCTGGTGCTGTGCGACCGGATCCAGATCCAGCAGGTGCTGCTCAACCTGATTCGCAACGCGGTTGAAGCCATGCAGCGATCGGCCCGGCAGCAGCTGGAAATCCGCAGCCGGCCGGCCAGCCGTGGCCTGGTGGAAGTCGTGGTGGCCGACAGTGGCCCGGGGCTGGCGCCCGAAGTGGCGGCGCAGCTGTTCCAGCCGTTCAACACGTCCAAGGACAAGGGCATGGGCCTTGGCCTGTCGATCTGCCGCACCATCGTTGAAGCCCATGGCGGGCGCATCTGGGCCGAACCGTCGGATTTCGGCGGCACGGCCTTTCACTTCACCCTCGAACTGGCGGAGGAGCCGCAGGATGGCTGAACCACACCATGCGGGCCGGGTCTATCTGGTCGACGACGAGGCGGCGGTGCGCCGTTCGGTCAGCTTCATGCTGAAGACCGCCGGCTATGATGTCGAGACGTTCGATTCCGGCGAGGCCTTCCTGAAGGCCGCGCCGCAGTTGGAACCGGGCTGCGTGCTGCTCGATGTGCGCCTGGCCGGGCTGGATGGCCTGGCGGTACAGCAGGCGCTGGTCGATCGCGGCATCATGCTGCCGGTGATCATCATCACCGGCCATGGCGATGTGGGCCTCGCGGTGCGGGCGATGAAGGCCGGCGCCGTGGATTTCCTTGAAAAGCCGTTCGAAAAGGCCGCCGTGGTCGCCGCGCTCGATCAGGCGATGCGTCGCAACGAGGGCAGGGCGGCGCTGGAGCGGCTGGCCGATCAGGCCCGCGCCCAATTGAACGGGCTGACCCCGCGCGAGCGTGACGTGCTGAACGGCCTGGTGGAGGGCCAGTCCAACAAGGTCATCGCTTATGACCTCGGCATCTCGCCGCGCACGGTCGAGATTCACCGCGCCAATCTGATGTCGAAACTGGGAGTGAACTCGCTGTCGGATGCGCTGAAGATCGCCTTTACCGCGCGCATGGCCGATTTGGCTGGGGCGGCACCGTCAGAGCCGGCCTGAGAGTTTCTTCCCACGCGTGCAGCCAACATGGCAGAGCTGATCGCAATCGCGGCGCGGCGCTTGTGGGCCGGGCAGGCTGCCGCCGGCGCACAGGCTGACCAGCTGCGCCTCGGCCCGCGCCGGCAGCGACAGGGCGGACAGCACCAGCNCCAGCAGGGCCG
>NZ_WNJP01000430.1 GCF_009733735.1 Sandarakinorhabdus oryzae
GATGCGGTGTGGCTGTCGCCGGCGCTGCTGCGCGCCACCGGGCTGCAGCCGGGCGGGATTTTCACGCTCAGCGCGGCCGGGCGGCAGGCGCGCTTCACAGTGATGGGCCGGCTGGCGGCGGCCGGCGATGACGCGCAGATCGCGGTGATCGACATTGCCGAGGCGCAGTGGCGCTTTGGCCAGCTGGGGCGGCTGCACCGGCTGGATGTGAAGCTGGTCGATCACGCCGGCGCCCGCGCGGCACTGGCCGCAGCGCTGCCGGCCGATGCGGTGCTGGTGACGCCGGAGGCCGAAGCCAGCCGTGCCGATGCGCTGAGCCGCGCCTATCGCGTCAACCTCGGCATGCTGGCGCTGGTGGCGCTGCTCACCGGCGGCTTCCTGGTCTGGTCGGCGCAGGCCTTGAGCGTGGCGCGGCGGCGGCCGCAGTTCGCGCTGCTGGCGGTGCTGGGCCTGCCCCGCCGTGGCCTGGTGCGGCAGTTGCTGGCCGAGGGCCTGGTGCTGGGGCT
>NZ_WNJP01000431.1 GCF_009733735.1 Sandarakinorhabdus oryzae
CGTCATGCGACGGCCCGGGGCAGCGGCAAGGGCTTGCCGGGGGGAGCGGCAAGGGCTTGCCGGCCCCGGGCCGGCGAGGCGCGCCTGGCCGTTGGGGGAACGGCGGTTGGCGCGCTTCTTGCTGGGGTTCGGTCGCGCCGTACGGGGGGACTGTGGGGCGCGACCGAACCAGCCAACAGGAATGACGGCCCATGCGCGCCTCCCTTAAATCGCCGGCCTTGCGCCACATTGCCTATGCCCTCGCTGGCCTTGCGGCCCTGATCGCGGCGCGGCCGGCGCCGGCCCAGTCTTTGCACGACGTCGCGGCACTGAAGGCCCTGGTGCAGGGCTTTGCCGGCGGCGCCACCGCTCGCATCGATCCGCGCCTGGTGGTGCCGCACTGCCCGTCGCCGGCGCTGAGCTGGGCCCGCGCCGACGTGGTGCGCGCCGACTGCGCCAACCCGGCCTGGACGCTCTATGTGCCGATCGATCAGCCGGAGGGCCCGGCCAGCCCAGCCGCCA
>NZ_WNJP01000044.1 GCF_009733735.1 Sandarakinorhabdus oryzae
GCGGCGGTGCCACACTGGCCGGGGCCGGTGCCGGCGCCGCCGCCCTTGCTGGGGCCGGGGCGGCATCGGTGGCCTTCACCGGCGACGGCCGGCTCTCCAGGCCGAGGCGGTGCGCCTTGCCGATCACGGCGTTGCGGGTGACACCTTCCCCAAGCATTTCAGCGATTTGGGTGGCGGTCATGCCGCCTTCCCAGCCCTGCTTCAGCTTGGCGATGCGTTCGTCGGTCCAGGCCATCGAAAATTCGCTTTCTGTTGTGCAACCGCCCTCTTGGCAGGCGGCGCGTTCACGCATAAGCCCCTAGCGATGATGCACGCCGATAACAAGTTGCCCGCGCACCCGGAACCCGGGGTGCCGGTGATCGCACGGCTCAACAGCGAGGGGTTGAAGACCCTCTATCTGAAAGAGGTGCGCCGCTTTTTCAAGGTGCAGCTGCAAACCATCTGGGCGCCGGCGGTGACGACCTTGCTGTTCCTGGTGATCTTCGCGGTCGCGCTTGGTCGCGGCAAGACGTTGATTTTGGGCGTTCCCTACGCCGATTTTCTGGGCCCCGGTCTGATCATCATGGGCATGATCCAGAACAGTTTTGCTAACACCTCGTCGTCGATCCTGGTCGCCAAGGTGCAGGGTTCGATCATCGATGTGCTGATGCCGCCGCTATCGGCCGGGGAGCTGATGCTGGCCTGGGTGGGCGGCGCGTTGACGCGGGCCTGGCTGGTGGGCTGTGCGGTGTGGGCGGTGATGGCGGTGGCGCCGGGGGTGGATGTGCCGATCCGCAACCCACTGCTCATCGTCTATTTTGGCACCATGGGCGCGCTGCTGCTGGCGCTGCTCGGCATCCTCACCGGCATCTGGGCTGACAAGTTCGATCATGCCGCGGCTGCCACCAACTTCGTGATCCAGCCGCTCACCCTCTTGTCGGGCACCTTCTATGCCGTGGAGCGTCTGGGGCCGACGGTCGCCAGCATCGCCCATATGAATCCCTTCTTCCACATCATCGACGGCTTTCGCGCCGGCTTCATCGGCGTGTCGGACGGGCCGCTTGGTCAATCGGCCGTGCTGCTGGCCATCACGAACGCCGTTCTGTGGGTGGTCTGCTATCGCCTGGTGAAATCAGGCTGGAAATTGCGGGCCTGACCAGGGGCCCTTGATCGGTCTCCGTGCGGCAACGACGTATTTGCGCCGCAACACAAAGAAGCCTATCGGGGCCGCGCACAAAATCGCGCGGGGGAATGCCCTGAAGAGCGCGTAAGGGTTTGGACTGCAAGACGATGACCATGGTTGCCTCCTTCTTCCGCCGCCGCGGCGCATGCACTGTGCTTGCCCCCGTGCTTGCCGTTGCGTCGCTTTGCCTTGCCGCCTGCTCGGGCAGCGGCGACGGCAAGGACGGCAAGGGGGGCATGAAGCGGCCGCCGCAGCTGGTGGCAGCGCAGACCGTGGCCATGGAGGATTTTGCGCCGACCCTGCTGGCGCTTGGCACCGTCACCCCCAGCCAGAGCGTGGCCGTGCGGCCGCGCGCCGATGGCGAGATTGTCGGCATCGCGTTCCGCGAAGGCGCCAATGTCCGCGCCGGGCAATTGCTGTTCCGTCTCGATGCCCGCCAGGCGCAGGCCAATGTCCAGCAGGCCCGCGCCGGGCTGGCCAGCGCCATTGCCGCCGAGATCCAGGCCCGGGCCGAATACAGCCGCGCTCAGGCGCTGGTGGGCAAGGGCTTCATTTCTGCGGCCGTGGTTGATCAACGACGGGCCGCAGCCGATGCCGCGCGCGCCCAGATCGATGCCGCCCGCGGCCAGGTCAAGGCCGCCGAAACCCAGTTGTCCTTCCTCACCGTCACCGCGCCGATTTCCGGGCGGACAGGGGAACTCGGCTTCCGTCTGGGTGCCAATGTGCGTCAGGGCGACGCGACGGCGCTGGTGACGATCAACCAATTGTCCCCCATCCACGTCCGCTTCCTGGTGCCGGCGGCCAATGTGCAGCAGGCGCGCCTGCTGCTCGCCAACAGCGGCGGCGCTGTGGTGGCGCGTGACCGCCAGAGCGGCGAGGTGCTGGCCACCGGCCGACTGGTGTTCCTCGACAACAATATCGATCCCGGCAACGGCGGCGTCGCCGCCCGCGCAGAGTTTCGCAACGAAGGCGACGTGCTGTGGCCGGGCGCCATTGTCGATGTGGAGTTCCCGCTGGGCCGGGCCACCCCGCACATCGCCCTGCCGGAAGGTGCCGTGCAGACCGGCCGCGATGCGCCGTTCGTGTGGGCGGTGTCCGCTGGCGGCAATGGTCCCGATGGCAAGGCGCCTGCCGGCAAGGGCGGCGGCGGCAAGGTGCAGATGCGCGATGTCGTGGTCGCCGGCCGCCTGGGCGGCAAGGTCTATCTCGCCAGCGGGCTCAAGCCGGGCGAAAAGGTGGTTGTCGATGCGCTGGCCCGCCTGCGCGATGGCGATGCCGTGCGCCTGAAAGGGCCGGGAAAGCCGCAAATGGCCGCATCGCCTGATCGTGCACCGGCGGGGAGCGCCGGCTGATGGGCTTTGTTCGCCTCTGCGTCGAGCGGCCGGTCGCCACCATCCTGCTCACGCTGGCGATCGTGTTCGGCGGCCTGTTCGGCTATCGCCAGCTGGCGGTGTCGGCGCTGCCCGAGGTGGACCTGCCGACCATCCAGATCGAGGCCAGCCTGCCCGGCGCCAACCCCGGCACCATGGCCGCATCGGTGGCAACGCCGATTGAGCGGCAGCTGTCGACCATTTCCGGCATCGAGCAGGTGATCTCCACCAGCAACACCGGCTCCACCCAGATTACCGTGCAGTTCGCGCTTGATCGCGACATTGATTCCGCTGCGCTCGACGTGCAGTCGGTGCTGTCGGCCGTCACCCGGCGGCTGCCGCCGGAGATGCCGAGCCCGCCCAGTTTCCGCAAGATCAACCCGGCCGATCAGCCGGTGCTGATCCTCTCGGTCCGCGACAAGACGCGGGCCATGAACGAACTGCAGACCCTGGTCGACACGCTGATCACGCCGCGGCTCTCCACCCTGCCAGGCGCCGGCCAGGTATTCGTGTTTGGTGATCGGCGCTTTGCCGTGCGCATCCAGTTCAGCCCGGAGGCACTGGCGGCGCGCAACCTCACGGTTGACGATCTGCGCAGCGCCGTTTCAGCCGCCAACAGCAACATCGCTGTTGGCAGCATCACCGGCGGCCCGCGCAATTTCACGCTGGATGCCTCGGGCAACATGGCGAAGCCCGAGGATTTCGCCAACATCATCATCGCGAACCGCAACGGACTGCCGGTCAAGGTTGGCGATGTTGCGAGTGTGATCAGCAGCTATGAACGGCTGCGCGGCGGCACCAAGTTCAACGGCGAACCGGCGCTGACCATGGCGATCAGCCGCCAGCCCGGCGCCAATGTCGTCAAGCTGGTGGACGCCGTGCGCGCGGTGATGCCGTCGGTGCGGGAAGCCCTGCCGCCGTCGGTCGAGATCAGCGAGATTGTCGACCGGTCCGAGAGTGTGCGCGAAAGCGTGTTCGATGCGCAGGTGACGCTGGCCGGCACCGCTTTCCTCGTCATCCTGGTCATCTATCTCGTGCTTGGCGATGCCCGCGCCACCTTTATTCCGGCCATCGTGCTGCCGGTGGCGGCCATCGGCACGTTTGCCGGCATGTATTTCTTCGGCTTCAATCTCGACAATCTGTCGCTGCTGGCCCTCACCTTGGCCACGGGTTTCGTCGTCGATGATGCCATCGTGGTGCTGGAAAATATCGTCCGCCACACCGAGGATGGCGAGGAGCCGCGCGGCGCCGCGGTCATCGGCGCCAACGAGATTGCCTTTACCGTGCTGTCGATCTCGGTGAGCCTGGTTGCCGTGTTCATCCCGCTGCTGTTCATGGGCGGCATCATCGGCCGGCTGTTCAACGAGTTCGCGGTGACGATGACGGTGTCGATCGCGGTTTCGGCAGTGCTCTCGCTCACCCTCATCCCGATGGTGGCGGCACGCATCCTGAAATCCGGCCACCAGGAACCGGGGCGCGTCGCCCGCATCACCACATCGGCTTTTGCCCGGCTCACTTCGGCCTATGTGAAGGGCCTGGACTGGACGTTGCAGCACCGCAAGGTTGTGGGCGGCCTCACCGTCGCGTCGGTCATCGTGGCGATCTGGGGCTTCACCGTCGTGCCCAAGGGCTTTTTCCCGACCGAGGACACGGGCAGCGTGTTCTTTGGCACCGAATTTGCGCCTGATCTTGGCTATGATGAGATGGTGAAGAAGCAGGACCAGCTTGCCGCCATCGTCCGCAAGGATCCGGCAGTGGCGCGGGTCAACTCGATCATGGGCGGCGATGGGAACCGTGGTCGCATGTTTGCGCCGCTGAAGCCGCGCGACGAGCGTGACAAGATCGAAGTGGTCCAGCAGCGGTTGCGCAAGGCGGCCATGGGCATCCCCGGCTTCAATGCCTTCCCCAACGTGCCGCAGAATTTGCAGTTGGGCGGCCGTCCCAGTCCGACCAATTATCAATACACCATCTCGGCAGTAGACAAGGAAACGCTCTACGGCTTTGCGCCCAAGCTGGAGCAGGCGATGCGGGGCATTCCCGGCCTGCTCGACGTGAACAGCGATTATCAGCGCGGCGCCCGCCAGGCCTATGTCGAAGTTGACCGCGCCGCGGCTGCCCGCCTTGGCGTGCCGGTCGAAGCCGTGCGCCGGGTGCTGCTGGCCGCCTATGGCAACCAGCAGATCAGCCGCATCTTCACCGACGTCGATGATTATCAGGTCATCATGGAGATTGATCCCAAGGATCAGATGAACCCCGATGCCATCGGCCGGCTGACCGTGCGCGGCGCCAATGGCAGCCTGATCCCGCTGGCAGCGGTGTCGCACGTCCGGGTGGAAGGCGCGCCGCTATCGATCTCCCACCAGAGCCAGCTGCCGGCTGTCACCATCTCCTTCAACCTGGCGCCGGGCGTGGCGCTGAGCCAGGTCAAGCCGCTGATCGAGCAGGCGGCAAACGATATTGGCCAGCCCACCGGTGTGTCCGGCGCCCTGGGCGGCAATGCGCAGCAGTTCGAAGCCTCCACCAAGTCGATGCCGATCCTGTTCCTGGCCGCGATCATCGTCATCTACATCGTGCTGGGCGTGCTCTACGAAAGCTTCATCCACCCGATCACCATCCTGTCGGGCCTGCCGGCGGCCGGCATCGGTGCGGTGATGTTCCTGTGGCTCTTCGGTATGCCGCTGGACGTGATCGGCATCATCGGCGTCGTGCTGCTGATCGGCATCGTCAAGAAGAACGCCATCATGATGATCGATTTTGCCTTGGCCGGGCAGCGCGAGCAGGGCTGGACGCCCGCCCATGCCATCCGCGAAGCCGCCGCCAAGCGCTTCCGGCCGATCATGATGACCACCTTTGCCGCCATGGCCGGGGCCGCCCCGTTGGCGCTGGGCATCGGGGCCGGGGCCGAGTTGCGCCAGCCGCTCGGCATTGCCGTGCTCGGCGGCCTCGTGGTCAGCCAGGTGCTCACCCTGTTCATCACGCCGGTGGTCTATCTCGGCATCGAAAGCCTGGGCGCCCGCGTCCGATCGCGGCGCGGCGCGGCGGAGATTGCCGAACTGCCGGGTGGCGCTGCGTTCCGGCCGGAAGCCGCCGAGTAGGCCAAGCCGGCCGGCGGCGGCTCCCCTCCCGCTTGCGGGAGGGGCTGGGGGTGGGCTTTCCGGTTAAGCTCGCCTGCAAAGGAGCGCTTGCCATGCCCACCACCGCCGAAAATCTTGCCCGCTGGCACGACCACATGGGCGCACATGACCAGCAGTTGCTGTGGGACATGCTGCACCCCGATTGCGTGTTTGAAAGCCCGGTGGTGCACACGCCGCAGGTGGGTCGGCCGATCGTGTTCAAATATCTGGCCAGCGCCGGCAATGTGCTGGGCGGCGATGGCTTCACCTATGTTGGCCAATGGCTGAACCAGACCAGCGCCATCCTGGAATTCACCAACACCATCAACGGCATCAAGGTGAATGGCATCGACATGATCACCTGGAATGATGACGGCCAGATCACGCACTTCAAGGTGATGGTGCGCCCGCTGAAGGCGATCAACATGATTCACCAGATGATGGGTGAGATGCTGCAGAAGATGGCCAGCCAACCAGCCTGAGGCCGGCCCGCGACGACATGCCGGCGGGGCAGGGCACCGGCGCGTCTGCTAATTCCGCCACATGTCGCGACCAGTTCGAACCTTGCTGCTCCTCCTGCTGCCGCTCACGGCCTGCGCGCCGGACTTGCCGCCCGAACAGGTCGCCGCGCGGCGGGCTGAAGCCCTGGCCCGCAGCAACGGCAAGGGCGACGGCACCATCCTCGCGCCGATCGCCGGACTCGATGGGGAGGGCAAGCCCGGCATCTGCGGCCTGATCGAAACGCCGGCCGGGCCAGTGCGCATCGTTGTCAGCCTGGCCGAGCGCAGCGTGCGCAGCGGCCTGCCGGCAGCGCAGGGCGGCCATCGCATGGACATCGGGGAAAGCCGCTTCTGCAGTGATGCCGCGCGGGCGCGCTGGGAGCAGCAGCAGAAGATTGACACGGTCGGCCTGATGGCGCGGGTCGACAGCTGAGGCTCACAACAAAAAGGGGCGACGCCAGGCGCCGCCCCTTTCCCCTCACCCTAACGCAAAAAGATCAGCAGCTGACCACGCGATCAGCCAACCGCCGGCGACGCAGCGCACCGCCCGCCAGGCCAAAGCCGGCCAGCAGCAACATCCAGCTCGCCGGTTCCGGCACGCCCGTAGTATAAACCAGATTGTCGAAGGCCAGATATTCGCCGCCGCCCTGCAGCAGGCTGAAACTGATCGACTTCAGGTCCGACCAACCCAGCTGGTAAGTCTGGAAGCCAAAGCCGACGTTGAGCACGGTCGAGATGGTGCTGTTGTCGAACAAGGTGCCGGTCACCAGCGTCGTGTCGGTCTGAAGGCCAGAATGGCCGAACGGACCGAAGGCGAGATCCACCGATGCCACGCTGAACAACCCATTGCCGGGCCGGCTGAATGTGGTGTCGCCAAAACCGCTGGCCATCACGGTGGACGGCGGCAGGGTCGGAAAATCAGCGGGGTTGGATGTGCTGTAATAGCAATCGACCCCTCCACCCAGCGAATAGTTGAGGCCGCCGCTGCTGGTGTTGGCATCGAAGCAGTAGAAGGCCTGCTTGTCTTCGAAATTGACCACAGCCGCACTGGCAGCATGTGCCGAGGCAAGGGCAAGCAACCCCGCCACTGCAAGCTTTACAACAGACGCCACCACGACCTCCTCGATCGACAAAAGCAACCACTATCGAGGTAGTTAGCCTATTATGGTGAAGGAAGCGTGAAGTGCGGTGGTTCAGAGCGTGGAATAGTTGGGCGGCCGCTTTTCCAGGAACGCGGCCAGCCCTTCCTTGAAGTCGTCGCTGGCGGCGCACATCAGCTGGTTGCGGTTTTCAATCGCCATCGCGGCCTCCAGGCTGGGCGCGTCGATGGCAAAGCCCAGGCCCTCCTTGGTCATCCTGAGACCAATGGGGGAAGTGGCCAGCATCTCCGCCACCAGTGCCTCGCCAGCGGCATCCAACTCGGCATCCGGCACCACCTGGCTCACCAGGCCGGTGGCGAGCGCGCGGTCGGCATGGATGAAGCGGCCGGTCATCATCAGCTCGGCGGCCAGGCTCGCCCCCACCAGCCGTGGCAGGAAATAGGACACGCCCATGTCGCAGCTGGACAGGCCCAGCTTGATGAAGGCGGCGTTCATGCGGGCCGATTGGGCGGCGATGCGGATATCGCTGGCCAGCGCGAAGGCAAAGCCGCCGCCGCAGGCCGGGCCGTGGATCAGGCTGATGATCGGCTGCGGGCAGCGCCGCATCTTCACATAGACGTCCGCCAGCCAGCCCTGGAAACCGAAACCGCCGGCAAAGGGTGCCGGCTCGCTGCCTTGCGCCTTGATGTCGAGCCCGGCGGAATACGCCCGGCCAGCGCCCTTCATCACCACGATACGGGTGTGCCTGGCGTGGAAAAGCTTGCCGAAATAGTCCGACAGATCGGCCACCATCTGGTTGTTGATGCTGTTCAGCGCCTCGGGTCGATTGAGCGTCAGCCAGTCAACCGGGCCGCGCTGCTCGATGTGGATGGTTTCGTACGTCATCATCGGTTCCTCAGCGGTTGGACTGGCCATCGTCGATCTTGATTACCGTGCCGGTCACCGCCTCGCTGGCCGGGGCGACGAGGTAGAGCAGGGTCGAATCCATCATTGCCGGATCGCCCAGGCGCTTGCGGCGGAAATGCTGGGTGATGTCGCCCATGCGGCTCAACATCCCGTCCATCATCTCGCTGGCAAAGGCGCCCGGTGCGATGGCGTTGACGTTGATCGGCCACCGCGCCCATTCCACCGCCAACACCTCGGTCATCCGCACCACGGCGGCCTTGGTCATGCTGTAGAGCGCGGCGCCCTGGCCGGCATATTCGAACGCGGCCATCGAGGCGATGTTGACAATCCGCAGCGGCTTGCCATCGGCGATCCGCCGCGCGGCAAGGCTGGTGGAGAGCAGCCAGGGCGCGTTGACGTTCACCGCCATGACCTGGTTGTACAGCGCGGGGCTGACCTTGTGGGCCCGCGCCGCATCGGGAATGCCGGCGTTGTTGATCAGGATGGACACCGGCCCCAGCGCCGCCTCCACGGTTTCGGCCAGGCCAGTGCATTGCGCCTGATCGGCGACGTCGATCTGGAAGGCGTGGGCGCGGCCGCCAGCGGCGTTGATCTCGGCCACCAGCGCCTCCAGCCTGTCGGCACGGCGGGCGCAAAGCGCCACCGTGGCGCCGGCCGCAGCCAGCACGCGGGCAAAGCGCGCACCCAGGCCGGACGAGGCGCCGGTGACAATGGCGGTTTGCCCGGTTAGATCAAGGGCGGCATTGGGCAGCGGATAGGGCATGGTGGCAGCCTCTGGCAGATGGAAAGCCCATCATTGCCAGCGCTCCCCGCCACCGCCATTGCCAGAAGGAAGAGGGGCAAAGGCGGAAAGGGCCGGCCAGGTTTCCCCGGCCAGCCCCGCCCCGCACGGCGCGTGCGCCGTGACCCCATGACGGTGGCGGCGCCTGCCGCGCTCCGTCAAGCAATCATGATGTTGGTATTGGCCAGATCGGCCCAGTTCAGGCGGCCGTGATCAAGGCCGGCGGCGGCAAAGCTGTGGGCGCCGTCGGCGGCAAACACGTCGGCCGCGCTGAAGCCGCTGGCGTCAAACCCGGCCGGATCGGCGCTGACATTGCTGCCGTCGACAAAGCTGACGCTGGCCACGCTGGTGGCGCCGGCGCCCTGATTGGCGAAGATGAAATCGGCCATTGTCACCGTCTTGGTGCCCTGGACCAGGGCAATGATTTCATCCAGCGTGTCGTACTTCCCGTTGCCGTTGCTGTCGAACATGATGCGCATGCCGGTGAAACCACCGAGCGAGCCCTGACTGAGGAAGTAGGTGCCTTCGGCCAGCTGGATCTTGTCACCGGCGGTGAAGTCGGTGATGCGGGCATAGTCGCCGGCCCCGCGGTTTCCAGCGCGGCCATCGTCATAGAAGCGGCCGCGGCCATCCCCCAGCACGAAGATATCGTTGCCCGCGTTGCCGGTGAGCACGTCGACGGTGAAGCTGCCCAGCCTGGTGCTGCTCGTCGGCACACCGGTGATGATATCGTCACCTGCAGTGCCGTTGACCAGCTTGTCTGAGCCTTCGGTGCCATAAATCACGGTGGCGGTCGTTGGGGCAGGCGCAGGCGCCGGTGCCGGAGCCGGAGCCGGCGCCGGTGCAGGTGCCGGAGCAGGAGTCTGGCCGAGACCCGCCGTGATCAGATCATTGATGTCGAGACGGCCGCCGGTCACCGTGATGTTGGTGAGCGAGGTGGTGGCTTCAGCGGTCTGCAGCAGCAGGGCCTTCAACTGCGCGCCGGTCAGCGACTCGTTGTAGGCGCTGAGCAAGCCAAGCGCACCGGTGACATGCGGTGTCGCCATCGAAGTGCCGGTGTACGAGGCATAATTGCCGCCCGGCGTCGTTGACACGATCGAGCTGCCCGGCGCGCCGATATCCACGGTCGTCTTGCCATAGTTGGACGATCCGGCCCTGGCACCGGTCGAGGTGATGTTGGCCACCGAGATCACATTGTCCCAGCCCGCAGCGGCCTGGGTGTTGTAATTGGTGGGGAAATAGCCGGTGGTGTCGTTGTTGTCGCCAACGGCATCGCTGCCGCCATTGCCAGCCGCGGCCACGAACAGCAGATCCTGCTTGGCGGCGCGCACGATGGCATCAAGCATCGACTGCGACGAACTGGTGCCGCCCCAGCTGTTGTTGGTGCCGACATAGTTGCCGGGACCAGCATCATAGGCCTTGGCAATATTGGTGTAATAATCAATGGCGCTGATCGCCGCCGATGTTGTGCCCGAACCGCTGTCGGGCAGGAACTTCAGCGCCACCATCTGGACTGCCCAGTTGACACCGGCGACGCCAACCCCGTTGTTGCCGAGCGCGCCGATGGTGCCCGACACGTGGGTGCCATGGCCGTTGCCGTCCATCGGATCATTGGTGTTGGTGACGAAGTTCCAGCCGATCAGATCGTCCTTGTAGCCGTTGCCGTCGTTGTCGACGCCATTTTCCCAGCGCACGTCGTTGAGCAGGTCGCCGGCATCGATGCGGCCGTTGGCGTTGACGTCCTTCACGGCAGCGGCATTGGCGGCATTGTTCAGATCGCGGAAGGTGATCAGTCCATCGCTGTCGGTATCGACGAGGCCGAGGTTCTTCGGCACTTCGCCGGGGTTCAGCCAGATGTTCAGATAAAGATCGGGATGGGTGTAATCGATGCCGGTATCGATAACGCCAACCACCGTCTTGGTGGACCCGGTGTAGCCGCGGTCCCAGGCTTCAGCGGCTTGGCTACCAAAGGCATTGGTCGGCGTGGTGGTGTCGCCATACATGCCCCACAGGCTGCCGCTGGTGTAACGCGGATCGTTGGTGCCCTGCACGGCAATGCCCGAATTGGCTTCGGCATAGGCAACATTGGGGTTGTGCGACAGCGCGTTCATCACCGCTTCGCTGCTGTGGCCGCTGGCCACCTTGATCACCAGCAGATCACCATCGGCAGCACTGCGGATCACGGCGGCGTCAGTGCCGCCAGCCTTATTGATCGCCAAGGCCTGATCAGCGGCACTGGCACCAGCGCGGAATTGCACCAGCAGTTCGGTGACGGGCGCGGGGGCCGCTGCCGGCGTGGCCGGGGCGCCATCGGGACGACCGAGCGCCGAAATGCCGCCGGCATCGTCCAGACGCTGATCAAAGCGCGAGACAACGCCCACATCGTCTCGAACCAGTTCGTCGTGAGCCACTCGACCACGCAACAGAGCCATTGTGATTTGCCCCTTCACACACGCAACGCCATCTTTACCGTCGTTAACGCGCACTGAATTTCAGTAAATAACCGGTTACGCCAAGCAACTAGTAACGAACCCTTTACTTGTCCAAAGAATCAGACAAGAAAATCTTTCGTTAACCTTCTGTTCCAAAACACAGAAACATCCGGTTTCAACGGCTGCTTATTCCGTATTGGTGTGAAAAATGTAAACGCGATTCAAAAAGCGTGCTGAATCATTTTCAACCATGATCGTTTCAGATTCGTTAGATTCTATTTGCTGCAAAAGTGTAACCGCGACCCCGCTCATCCTGCGGTCAGTCGTGCCCCAAACGCGTTGCGCCCGGCCAGCCGGATGGGGGCTGGCCGGGCGCTGCCGGCGTCACAATGTGGTCTGGATCAGGCCGCGGCGCTGCTCGCCAGGGCGGCGCGTTCGGCCTTCAGGGCTTCGGCGATAAGGAACGCCATTTCAAGGGACTGGCTGGCATTCAGGCGCGGATCGCACTGCGTCTGATAGCGGCTTGCCAGGCCCTCATCCGAAATGGCGATGGCGCCGCCGGTGCACTCCGTCACGTCCTGTCCGGTCATCTCCAGATGGATGCCACCAGCATGGGTGCCCTCGGCCCGGTGAATGGCGAAGAACCGGGTCACTTCGGCAAGAATCCTGTCAAACGGACGGGTCTTCAGGCCGCCTGCAGCCTTGATCGTGTTGCCGTGCATCGGGTCACAGCTCCACAAAACATTTCGCCCTTCACGCGTCACGGCGCGAATCAGGCGGGGCAAATTGGCATCCACCTTGTCATGACCGAATCGGGTGATGAGGGTGATTCGGCCGGGCTGATTCGCCGGATTCAGCGTGTCGAGCAGGCGAATCAGGTCATCGGCTTCCAGGCTCGGCCCGCATTTCAGGCCCAACGGGTTGCCGACTCCGCGCAGGAATTCGACATGGGCACTGCCCGCAAAGCGCGTGCGATCGCCAATCCAGAGCATATGCGCCGAGGTGTCGTACCAATCGCCGGTCAGGCTGTCCTGCCGGGTCATCGCCTCTTCATAGCCCAGCAGCAGAGCCTCGTGGCTGGTAAAGAAACTGGTGCCCTTCAGTTGCGGCACGGTATCGGGCGACAGGCCAATGGCGGCCATGAAATCCAGCGCCTCGCCGATGCGATCGGCCAGTTGGGCATATTGATCGGCCCAGGGGCTGCGCGCGGCAAAGTCCAGGTTCCATTTGTGGACCTGGTGCAGATTGGCATAGCCGCCGCTGGCAAAGGCACGCAGCAGGTTGAGCGTCGCCGCCGACTGCAGGTAGCCGCGGATCATGCGCTGCGGATCGGGCGTGCGCGCGGCTTCGGTGAAGGCGATATCGTTGACATTGTCGCCGCGATAGCTGGGCAGTGAGACGCCATCGACCTCCTCGAAATCACCCGAGCGCGGCTTGGCGAACTGCCCGGCCATGCGGCCGACCTTCACGATCGGCATCTTGCTGGCGAAGGTCATCACCACCGCCATCTGCAGCAGTACACGAAAGGTGTCGCGGATGGTGTTGGGGTGGAATTCGGCAAAGCTTTCGGCGCAGTCGCCGCCCTGCAGCAGGAAGGCGTTGCCGGCCGCAACATCGGCCAGCCGCGTCGTCAGATCGCGGGCCTCGCCAGCAAACACCAGCGGTGGATAGGACCGCAGTTCCGTTTCCACGGCCTTGAGCGCGGCCGCATCCGGGTAAGTGGGCAGTTGCCGGGCTTCGCAGGCGCGCCAGCTGTCGGGGGTCCAGTTCTTGGTCATGACGGGGGTGCTTTGCACAGATTTTGCCATGGGGCGCAAGGGAGCGGTCCTGGCGGTAACGGCCGGCAGCCAGCCCGGCCGGCTTTGCGCGAGTCCGCGCGCGGCACGCGCGCTGGCCGCGCTTCAGCGCATCAGCACCAGCTCCTCGCTCATCGTCGGATGCAGCGCCATGGTCTCGTCGAACTGCGCCTTGGTCAGCCCGGCCTTCACGGCGATGGCGACGGCTTGCAGGATCTCCGGCGCGTCCGGACCGATCATGTGGGCGCCCACCACGCGATCGGTCGCGGCATCGACCACAAGCTTGTAGAGCGCGCGCTCGTTGCGGCCGGCCAGCACATTCTTCATCGGCCGGAAGTCCGACGTGAACACACGCACCTCGCCGAAGGCATTGCGGGCCTGGGCTTCGGTCATGCCGACGCTGCCCAGCGGCGGGTTGGAGAAGACGGCCGAGGGAATGGCGCGATAATCCACCCGCCACGGCTTGCCGCCGAACTGGCTGTCGGCAAAGGCATGGCCTTCGCGGATGGCGACCGGGGTCAACTGCACGCGGTCGGTGACATCGCCGACGGCGAAGATGTTGGGCACGTTGGTGCGATTGTCGGGATCAACGGCGATGGCGCCCTTTTCATTCAAGGACACGCCCGCCGCATCCAGCCCCAGGCCCTCGACATTGGGCACCCGGCCCAGCGCCCACATCACCAGATCGGTATCGAGTTTCTTGCCGTCGGTGAAATGCAGGCGCAGGCCGTCTTCCCGCTTCTCGACCCGTTCCAGACGGCAGTTGAGCTTGAAGTTCAGCCCCTTGGCCATGCTGATGTGCAGCAGCCGATCAGCCAGCGCCGGCTCCCAGCCACGCAGGATGGTGTCGCTGCGGTTGATCAACGTCACGTCGACGCCCAGCTCGTGGAACACGCCGGCAAATTCGGTAGCGATATAGCCGGCGCCGGCAATGACGATGCGGCGGGGCAGGGCGGGCAGATGGAACACCTCGTTGGAGGTGATGCCATGCTCGGCGCCCGGCACGTCAGGAATAAAGGGCCGCGCCCCACTGGCGATCAGGATCTTCTCGGCGGTGTGGCGCTGGCCGGCAACTTCGACGGTATGGGCATCGATCAGCGTGGCATGGCCAAGCAGCGTGGTGACCCGGTTGTTGTCGAGCGTCGCCTGGTAAAGGCCATTCAGCCGGTCAACCTCGGCCGCCACATTGTCGCGCAGCGTCGGCCAATCGAAACGCTTGCCCTCGATCTGCCAACCGAAGCGGCCGGCATCTTCCAGGTCCTCGGCGAAATGGGCACCATAGACGAGCAGTTTCTTGGGCACGCAGCCGCGGATCACGCAGGTGCCGCCCACCCGATATTCCTCGGCCACCGCCACGCGCGCGCCATGCCCGGCAGCGATGCGACTGGCGCGCACCCCGCCCGAACCGGCACCAATCACCAACAGGTCGAAATCATGGCTCATGCCGCCCCCATAAGCTGGCGTCCGCGCCGGCGCCAATCAATTTGCCCGATGGCGCTGATGCAGCGGGTGCATCACCCAGCCAGCCACCAGTAAAGGCCGCCCAGCATCAGCCCGGCCTGCACGCCGCTGATGACGAGCAGGCCGCCCTTGAAACTGTCCTTGGCGGATTTGTGGCGCAGATGATTGATGGCGTGCCACGCCGCCGGTGAGCCGCCGAGCGCCGCCCAGCCCAGCAGCGTCGATTCCGCGATGCGCTGGCGGGAACGGCCGGCCCGGGCGCGACGCTTGTCGAGCGCGAACAGACTCCAGGTGATGGCATTGATCACCAGCAGCGCCGCCAGCAGCAGCAGGGCGATGCGGCTGTTGCCCGATGTGCTGGCGCTGCGCGGGGCAGCAATGACCGGGGTGTCAGCGGGAACGATGACGCGTTCCGGTTCGGGAAGCGCGGCCGGTGCGGGTTCGGCGCGCGCTTGCGCCGGGGCAGGGCGCGCCGCCACCGCCCCGTCGCTGCAATCCAGCGGGGCATAGCGCGGCACCGCCATGCCGCCGGCGATCATCGCGCAACTGATGTTCACGCCATCCGCCGTGCAATTGACGATACGGCGGCCATAGGAGTCGGTGTCTTCCAGCACGCATTGCACATCGCGGCCCTGGGTCAGGCTGCGCAGATAATCGCGTGCGGCGAACGGGTCGCCCTCCACGCACGTCCGGCCCGGCCGGCAGGCGCCCGGCATCTCCGGCGCATCTATGCCTTGCAGGCGCAGCGATCCCGGCACATTGGCGCAGCGCATGTTGTCGCCGTCATGGTGGCTGGGATTCACGCAGGAAAAGCTGGCAGCGGCAGCCAACATGATTGGGGCAAGCGACATGCCCCATGGTCTATCGGTTCAGCTGAAGAAACACCACCACAGCACGCCCAGCACCACGCCCACCTGCAGGCCGGTGATGCCGACCAGGCGTGATTGCAGGCTTTCGCGCTGGCGCCCGGCATGGCGGGTAAACAGCGCTGTCCAGGCCGCGGGGGAGGCACCCGCCGCGGCCAAGCCGAGAAACAGCCAGGGATCAAGCCTGTCCATCGGCGCGCCCCAGCGCTGGCGCGACGGCCAGCGTTCGTGCGCCAGTTGCAGCAGCGCCAGATTGGCCATCGCCATCCACAGGCCGACCATCACCATGGCGCCGGCCACCGGCAGTGACCAGGGCGCATCGCTGATCGGCAGTGACGACAGCGCCACCCGCGATGGTGGTTCCGGCGGGGTATTGGCAGCTTCCATCGAGATGATCTGGCCGGCGGCCGGCAGGCTCTTGCGGAATCCGTCCGTCCGCAGCACGGCCGGGCGCGGCCGCACCGGGGTGCAATCGCAATCGCCGGCGGTGCGGCTTGGCACGGCATAGCCGCTGGCCAGCATCGCGCATGACAGATCAACCCCTTCCACCCGGCAGCGGGCGAGGGTGCGGCCTTCGGCATCGGTGGCTTCGGCTTCGCAGGCGAGCGGGCGACCCAATGTGAGGTTGCGCAGCGCGTCGCGGGCGGCCCAGGGATCGCCGGGCGGACAATATTCGCCGGGTTTACAGGTTGCGGGCATGGCGGGCGTATCAATGCCCATCAGCCGGACGATCGCCGGTTGATTGGCACAACGCACCGTGCTGGCGTTGTCGTGGACCGGCGCAAGGCAGGTGAAACTGCCCAGAAACGCCCCCGCAATGATGTCCCCCGCAAACATTCTGAACGCCAACACCCCAAGTTTGCGTAACGCAGCGCGGCCCAGGTTGCCGCAAACGCTGCACCGGAACAGTCAACCGCACGGCTGTTCCGGCACGCCATTGGCGATGTCGAAACTGTCGCGATCATCTGTGCTGCCCTTGCCCCCCAATCGTCGGGCAAACAGACGCAGATGGTCGCGACAGGCAGTTGGCCATCCGGTCACGCAGGCCCGCCCGGGCCTGCAGTTGACCGGCAAATCCGGCACTTCGTTGCCATTGGCTACACTGCCCTGGCCAGATGGCGAGAGCGGCATTTGCCCCTGTCGCGCTGGTCAGGTCCATCAGCCGAACGGTTGCTGACACCCGTGAGGATGCAGCATCCGCCAGTGCGGCGCATGACTGTCACCACTTTGGAAGAAATTTACGATTTGGCAAGTGCCTTGACAGAAGTCTGGCAAGATTTCTGCAAGACTTTCGTCACCGATGAACCTGCCGTCGGATGGCCGCGCGGGCGGCCCGCCGTCAATCGCGGAACGGGTCCTTCACCAGGATCGTGTCGTCGCGCTCCGGCGAGGTGGAGACCAGCGCCACCGGGCACTCGGTCAATTCCTCGATGCGGCGGATATACTTGATTGCCTGGGCCGGCAGCTGGGCCCAGCTGCGGGCGCCGGCTGTCGATTCGCTCCAGCCTTCGAACGCCTCGTAAATGGGTTCGACCCGGGCCTGGTCGGCCGGATGGGCGGGCAGGTGATCGAGCACTTCGCCGTCGAGGCGATAGCCGGTGCAGATCATCACCGTCTCCAGCCCGTCGAGCACGTCGAGCTTGGTCAGCGCCATGCCGGTGATGCCACCCACGGCAATGGCCTGGCGCACCAGCACGGCATCGAACCAGCCACAGCGGCGCTTGCGGCCGGTGACGGTGCCGAATTCGTGGCCACGTTCGCCCAGGCGCTGACCAACATCGTTGTCCTGCTCAGTGGGGAAGGGGCCGGAACCGACGCGGGTGGTGTAGGCCTTGGTGATGCCGAGCACATAACCGGTGGCATCCGGCCCCATGCCCGAGCCGGCAGCGGCCTGGCCGGCGACGACGTTTGATGAGGTGACGAACGGCCAGGTGCCGTGATCGACGTCGAGCAGCACGCCCTGCGCGCCTTCGAACAGGATGCGGTCACGCCGCCAGCGCGCGTCGCGCAGCCGTTTCCAAACGGGCTGGATATAGGGCAGCACGGCCGGCGCCACGTCGGCGAGCTGGGCCTTCAGTTCATCGGCGTCCACAGGCGCCACACCGAAACCGGCGCGCAGGGCGTTGTGGTGGGCGAGCAGGCGCTCCAATTGCGGGCCGATCTCGTCAAGATGCGCCAGATCGATGACACGCAGGGCACGGCGGCCCACCTTGTCCTCATAGGCCGGGCCAATGCCGCGCCTTGTGGTGCCGATCTTGCCGGCGCCCATGGCATCCTCGCGCAGCGCGTCGAGGTCGCGGTGCAGCGGCAGGATCAGCGGGCAGGTTTCGGACACGGCCAGATTTTCCGGCGTGATGTTCACGCCCATGCCGGCGATGCGGGCGACCTCGTCGCGGAAGTGCCAGGGATCGAACACCACGCCGTTGCCGATAACGGAAAGCGTGCCGCGCACGATGCCGGAGGGCAGGAGGGAGAGCTTGTAGGTCTGGTTGCCGACCACCAGCGTGTGCCCGGCATTGTGGCCGCCCTGGAATCGCACCACCACATCGGCCCGCGCCGACAGCCAGTCGACAATCTTGCCCTTGCCTTCATCGCCCCACTGGGCGCCCACCACGGTCACGTTCGGCATGTCAGATGTCCCGTTCAGCGCACATAGGAGGCGCCGTTGATATCGAGGGTGGCGCCGGTCATCGAGGCGGGCGCCTCCAGGCTGAGCCAGCGGATCATTTCGGCGACTTCGTCCGGCATGGCGACGCGGCCCAGCGGAATGTCGGCCAGCAATTTGTCGCCGCCGCGGCTGGCGAGATATTCCTCCGCCATGCCGGTCATGGTGAAACCGGGCGTGATGGCAAAGGCGAGGATATTCTGCGCGGCATAGCCGCGGGCGATCGTCTTGGTCAGTGCCAGCATGCCGCCCTTGGCTGCCGCATAATGCCAGTGCTTGGGCGAATCGCCGCGATGGCCGGCGCGACTGGCGACATTGATGATGCGGCCACCACCGTTGGCCTGAAAATGCAGCACGGCATGGCGGCACAGATCGGCGGCGCTCTGCAGGTTGATGGCGTGGCTGCGGGCCCAGGTGTCCGCAAAGCCGTCGGCATCGTCAATGTCGGCGGCCTCGAACACGCCGGCATTGTTGACCAGCACGTCGATGCGGCCACCGGCGCGCTCCAGCGCCTCGGCCCACACGGCGTCGGCGGCGCGGGGCTGCGCGAAATCGGCGGCGATCAGCCCGTCGCCGCCGGCCGTCGATTGGCCGATGACAAGGTGGCCGNCCCGTTCCAGAT
>NZ_WNJP01000045.1 GCF_009733735.1 Sandarakinorhabdus oryzae
CGGCGTCACGCCGGCCTGGGAACGCCGCCTGGCGGCGCTGCTGCCGGCCGGAGCGACCCGCGTTGCCGCAGAAGTAGGCGCGCGCCTGAAACTCTCCAACCTGCAGCGCGTGCGGCTGGTGGCGGCGGTGCAACCCACCGGCCCGGCGCCGCACTGGGACGCGGCCTACAAAGAGGGCAGCGAGGCGGTGGTGGACCGGCTGCTGATCGCCGGCGATGCCGCCTCCGCCGCGCCCCTGATCGGCTGGCAACGCCCGAAGCTGCCGGCGAGCGGCAAGGACATCATCGCCCGCGGCGTGGCGCCGGGGCCGGAGGTGGCAAGGCGGCTGGGCGCGTTCGAACGAGCGTGGGTGGCCGCTGGCTTCCCTGAAGATCCTGCCACGGTTGTGGCCTTGCTGGACGTCGCGGCTCAATCCTGAGCCGGCGGCCGCCCCCGCCGCGGCCCAGGCGTCACCGCCACCTTCATCCCGCGCCGGTCCAGCGCCTCGCGCAGCAGCACCTCGATCTGGGCATTGAGGCTACGGAAATCAGCCGCGGCGGCTCGTTCCAGCGCTGCATGGAGCGCTGGGTCGAGCCGCAGGGGAAAGGCCTTCTTTGCCGCCATCACATCGTCAATAAAGGCTGCCCGCGTTGACGATGGGCTGGGTCTCACGCTCGCCGCACAGCACCACCATCAGGTTGGAGACCATGGCGGCCTTGCGCTCGTCATCCAGCTCGACGACGTTCTTCTCGCTCAACTGGGCCAGTGCCATTTCGACCATGCCGACCGCACCCGCCACCAATGTTTCGCGCGCGGCGACCACGGCGGCGGCCTGCTGGCGGCGCAGCATGGCGCCAGCGATTTCAGGCGCGTAGGCGAGGTGGGTGAAGCCGCATTCATCGACCGTGATGCCGGCCACCGCCAGCCGGTTGATCAGCTCGGTGCGCAGCTCGCCCGACACCCGGTCGTGATCACCGCGCAGGGTCACCTCCTTGTGCTCGAAATCGTCATAGGGGTAACGCGCGCCGATGGTGCGCACCGCCACTTCCACCTGGGCGGCGACGAAGGCGCGATAATCATCGACATCAAACAGCGCCTGTGCCGTGTCGGTCACGCGCCAGACCAGCTGGGCCGCAATCTCGATCGGGTTGCCGCGCAGATCATTCACCTTGATCTGCTGCGAAATCAGGTTGTTGGCGCGGCAGGAGATCTTCTTCTTGCCCATCCACGGCCAGGTCCAGCGCAGGCCGTTCACCCGATCGGTGCCGCGATAGGCGCCAAACAGGGTGATCGCCGCCGCCTCATTGGGTTGCAGGCTGTAGAAGCCCACCAGGATGAACAGGAAGGCGAACAACAGACCAGCGAGGGCAAGCACCATCAGCGGCCCGCCGCCGGCCATCAGGGCCAGCACGCCAAAGATGATGGCCGCCAGATCGAGCAGCAACAGGAACAGCATGGCGATGCCATTGCTGCCCACGCCGCCGGCTTCACGGCTGGGCTGGCGCAGCGGATCAACAGGGTCAGTCACGGGGGCGACTCCTCGGGTTAAAGACGATATCATAATTATATCGGATGTGAGCCGCCGGCAAGGGCAATCGCATCAACTCTGATTGTCGTCGCTGCCGCCCCCATCATCCCAACTGCCGCTGGCACCGCCACCGCCGAAATCACCGCCACCGCGGGTGAAATCATCGTCGGCACTGTCGCCATGTGTCGGGTCGTTGCCATGCTCGTCAGCGGGCATCGTGTCGCTGTCGGTCGCAAACGAAACCGGGGTCGGCCACGGTTCGTCGTAGAGGCCGTCTTGGGGCTCCAGCGGCGCGCGGCCCCGCTGCCCCGCCCGCCGCGTTGGTGGTGGCCGTTCCTGGTGGGTCGCGCCGTACCAGAGGGCCGCCACGACGAGAATGATGCCAATGATGATCAGCCAGGTCATCGCTTCAGCCCCGCTGACCGGTCAGGCCAAGGCGGTCAGTCGCCGCCGCCATCGCCCCCGGCATCGCCGCCGTCACCATCATGGCTGGCATCGGCGACGATGACCTCGCCGCTGGACTTTTCCAGCTGCTTGAAATTGTCATTCCGCCGCGTGTCGCTGAGCATGATGAACAGCGCGACGCCCAGCGAGAGCAGGATGAGGACGATGACGACCATGGGTTAGGCCTCCGGCGGCGTGGAATCGCCGCCTGCCGGGCGTTCTGCATCTGCGCCCGTTTCCGGGCGACGCCGCTTGAACACGTTCGAAGGGTCCTTCGCCGCGAGGTAGAAGAACCAGGCGAACATGGCGAGGTTGAGCACGCCGACGAGGATGATACCGATCATGGCGCCTCTCTACCCCGCCCACGCCACGCTGGCGATAGCTCAAGGGGTGAACTTGTTGTCGCGTGGGAAGCCATTGGGTGGCATGCGGCCAGCGCTGGCGCGGGCGCCCTTCCAGAAGGCGAGATCCGCCTCCGTGCGGGTGCGGCCCGAACCACCACCCATGGGCCAACTCAGCCCCTCGGCCATCACGAACGTCCGCGCATCGGCCATGCCGCCATCCTTGTATTTCTGCAGCGCCACGCCCTGGCCCTTCTGCAGTTGCGGCAGCTCTTCCAGCGGGAAAACCAGCAGTTTGCGGTTCTCGCCGATCACCGCCACCATGTCGTCTTCCGGCGCGATCCAGCGCACCACGGCCAGGCGGGCGCCTTCGCGCGGGTTCATCACCGCCTTGCCCTTGCGGGTTTCGGCCAGCAGTTCGGCGCTGTCGATCTGGAAGCCGCGCCCGTCGCTGGCCGCCAGCAGCAGGCGGCGGTCGGGCAGGTGGGTGAACAGACTGACGATGTCGGTGCCTTCGGCCAGATCGATCATCAGCCGCACCGGCTCGCCCAGGCCGCGGCCGCCGGGCAGGCGATCGGGCGACAGTGTGTAGAAGCGGCCGTCGCTGGCCGCCAGCACGATCCGGTCGGTGGTCTGGGCGTGGAAGGCATAGGCCGGGCCGTCGCCTTCCTTGAACTTCATCGCTTCCGTGCTGGCCAGATCGACATGGCCCTTCATTGCGCGGATCCAGCCCTTGGCCGAACAGATGACGGTGATCGGCTCCTTCTCGATCATCGCTTCCAACGGCACGAACTTCACCTGCGGCGCATCCGCGATGCTGGTGCGGCGGCGGCCGAGCGCGGTGGTGGGGCCATAGGCGGTGCGCAATGCGGCGAGGTCGCCGGCCAGCCGCTCGGTCTGCTGTGCTTCGCTGGCGATCAGGCCGCGCAGCCCCTTGGCCTCCTCGGTCAGCGCCTTGTTCTCGCGGGTGATCTCGATCTCTTCCAGCCGCCGCAAGCTGCGCAGCCGCATGTTGAGAATGGCTTCGGCCTGCACATCGGTCAGGTCGAACGCCGCCTTCAGTTCGGCCTTGGCATCATCGGCCTCGCGGATGATGCGGATCACCTCGTCAAGGTTGAGATAGGCCTTCAAGAGCCCGCCCAGCACCTCCAGCCGCGCATCGATCCGGCCGAGGCGATAGCGCGAACGCGCAACCAGCACCTCGCGCTGGTGCACCAGCCACTTGGCGATGACGGGTTTCAGGCCGAGCACACCCGGCCGGCCCTCATCCAGCACGTTCATGTTCAAGGGAATGCGGGTTTCAAGATCGGTGAGCTTGAACAGGCTTTCCATCAGCACATCCGCATCGACGTTGCGCGATTTCGGCGTGATGACGATGCGCAGCTGCTCGTCGCTTTCATCGGCAACGTCGGCCAGGATCGGCAGCTTCTTCTCGGTGATCAGCTCGGCCAGCTGCTCGATCAGCTTGCCCTTCAGCACCTGGTAGGGGATCTCGCTGATGATGATGGTCCAGGTGCCACGGCCCTGGTCCTCGATGCTCCAGCGCGCGCGCAGGCGGAAACTGCCGCGGCCCGTCAGGTAGGATTCGGCGATGCTGGCGCGCGGCTCCACCAGCACGCCGCCGGTGGGAAAATCCGGCCCGGTGACGAACTGCAGCAGATCGGCATCGCTTGCCTCGGGCTGGCGCAGCAGGTGGAGGGCGGCGTCCACCACCTCGGCCGGGTTGTGCGGCGGGATGGAGGTCGCCATGCCGACCGCGATGCCGGCGGCGCCATTGACCAACAGGTTGGGGAACAGGCCGGGGAAAATCTCCGGCTCTTCCTCCTCGCCATTGTAGGTGGTGCGGAAGGGAACGGATTCCTCGTCCAGGCCGTCCATCAGGCGGATGGCGGCATCGGTCAGCCGCGCCTCGGTGTAGCGCATGGCCGCGGCGTTATCGCCGTCGATATTGCCGAAATTGCCCTGTCCATCGACCAGCGGCACCCTGAGCGCAAAATCCTGCGCCAGGCGCACCATTGCGTCATAGACAGACTGATCGCCATGCGGGTGATATTTGCCGATCACGTCGCCGACGACGCGGGCGCATTTCTTGTAGCCCTGATCCGGGTTGAGCTTGAGCAGCCGCATCGCCCACAGCAGGCGGCGGTGCACCGGTTTCAACCCGTCACGCAGATCGGGCAGCGAGCGCGCCGTGATGGTGGAGAGCGCATAGACCAGGTAGCGCTCACCCAGCGCGGCGCCGAACGGGGCTTCGAGGATAGTGTCGCTTTCAGGGGGGGATGTGGCCATGCCGCTGGGTTAGCGGTGGCCGGCTTTGCCCGCAAGCGGCGTCAGCGGCCGAGCAGGCCCACAAGCCGCTCCCGCGCCGTCCAGGTGCGTTTGGCCGCAACTGCATCACGCAGCACCTCGCGGGCGAGGAAGTGGCCGGTCAGCGCCAGGCCATCGGCAATGGCAGCGGCATCGGCCTCACCCTGCCCGAGCAGGAAGGCCGGCAGCGGCAGCAAGCGGCTGGCCCAGGGTTCGCCGGCGCTGCGGCTGACGGCCTGGCGCGACTTGGGCGAGACAAAAGCGAGATCGCCGGTGGTGCCAGTGGCGGCGCAACTGGCCAGATCGAGGCCGATGCCGAGTTCGGCCAGCAGCGCCAGTTCCAGCCGCACCAGCGCTGGGCCCACGTCCGCCGCCAGCGCCCCGGCCGCCGCCGCGCCAAACAGCGCATCGAACAGCGGATAAAGCTGCGGTTGCGGTTCGCCTTCCGGCAAAGTGGCAGCCGCCAGACTGGCCAGGTAATCGACCAGCGCCAGTGCCGCCGGCCCGTGCATCAGCGCTAGGTTGGTGGTGAGCGGGTGCACCGTCGCAAAGGCGAGCTGGCCGGCCGATTTGGTCACCAGATCAAGTGCGACGCGGTTGCCCGGCTGCAGCACGGCGCGCAGCTTGCGGCCGCGCCCGCCCTGCACATAGGCGGCGACCAGCCCCTGTTCGGCCGACAGGAAACGCCCGACCACGGCATGTTCGCCGTGCGGGGCCAGGGCCACCACCAATGCCGGTTCAACGCGCTGCATGGCGCCCATCATAGCGGGTTCGTCGCAAAAGCCACGAGCAGAGGGTTTAACCATTCGCCAAGACTTGATTCAGACAAGCAATCGAGTCATAAGGCGATGTGTGTTAACAGGTGGGTAATGATTATGAACAAGTTGCTTTTTGCTTTGGCAGTCCCGGCTTTGGTGGCTGCGGTGCCGGCTGCAGCGGTGGTGCCGCTGGTCAACTCGCCGATCACGGTGACCTCGGCCGATGTCGGCAAGAGCTTCACCTATCTCTACAACGGCATCGTCAACGAACAGAATCAGGCTGGCCTCCAGGCGGCGATCACCTTCACGCTGACCAGCGTGGTGGGCAAGACCTGGAATTTCTCGGCCGCCATCGACAACACGCTGTCGGTTGCGCCGGTCGGTGGCCGCATCTCCAGCTTCGGCTTTGACGGCAACCCCGAAATCATCGGCGCCACGCCCATTTCCGGACCGTTCGGCAAGGCGGTGATCAACGCCGGCTTCCCGCAGATCGGCGGCCAGACCACGATTGATTTCTGCCTGACCGCCAACAACAATTGCAGCGGCGGTGGCGGCGGCGGCGTCGTCAACGGCAGCACCGCCACGCAGGAATTCGCGCTCAGCTTTGCCAACAACATCACCTCGGTGGTCTTCAACCACTTCATCGTGCGCTATCAGTCAGTCACCGGGAGCGGCTTCGGCAATTCCGGCATCGGCATGGGCAGCAACGATGGCGGCTTTGACCCCGGCGGCGATCCGGTGCCGGAACCGTCGAGCTGGGCCATGCTGATCGCCGGCTTCGGCCTGATCGGCGCCGTTGCCCGCCGCCGCCAGGCCGCGCTGGCCTGATCGCAGGCGCAATCACGCAAAAAGGCCCGGTTGCGGTTGGTCCGCAGCCGGGCCTTTTTCGTGGCCGCCCTCAATCGACGAAATCGAGCCCGACCGCGCTGTAGAGGCTGCGATCATCGCCCCAATCGGCGCGCACCTTGATGTGCAGGAACAAGTGCACCTTGCGGCCGAGCAGCTCGGCGATGCCGGCGCGTGCGGCAGCGCCGATTTCCTTGATGCGGCTGCCACCCTTGCCCAGCACGATCGCCTTCTGGCTGTCACGCTCGATGATGATCTGCTGATGGATGGCCACGCTGCCGTCGCGGCGTTCCTCCCACTTCTCGGTCTCGATGGTGGCGGCATAGGGCAGTTCGGCATGCAGCTGCAGATACAGCTGCTCGCGCGTCAGCTCGGTGGCCATCAGCCGGGTGGTGGCGTCGCTCAATTGGTCTTCGGGATAATGCCAGGGGCTGATCGGCAGCCGGCTGGCCAGTGCCGCCTTCAATTCGGGCACGCCATCACCGGTGGTGGCGCTGATGAAGAAGATCTCGTCGAATTTCGCCATCTCGTTGCACCGGGCCGCCAGATCGAGAAGCCGCTCCTTGACGCAGATATCGACCTTGTTGAGCACCAGCATCCTGGGCTCGCGGCGGTTGGCCAGCGTTGCAATGATGTCCGGCACGTCGCCTTTCAGTCCGGCGCGGGCATCGATCACCAGCACGATCACTTCGGCATCGCTGGCGCCATCCCACGCCGCCTTCACCATGGCGCGATCCAGCCGGCGGCGCGGCTGGAAGATGCCGGGCGTATCGACCAGCAGCATCTGCGCCTGGCCCTCGATGGCGATGCCCACCAGCCGCTGCCGCGTCGTCTGCACCTTGGGGGAGACGATCGCCACCTTCTGGCCAACCAGCGCGTTGACCAGGGTCGACTTGCCGGCATTGGGCGCGCCAACGATGGCGATGGTGCCGCAGCGCGTATCGGGGATTGTCATGCGTCCAGGCTCTTCAACAACAGGCTGGCAGCGGCCTTTTCGGCCTCCTGCCGGGATTTGCCGGTGCCGGTGGCGGGCGGGGAACCGCGCACCGTCGCTTCCACCGTGAACAGCGGCGCGTGATCCGGCCCGTCGCGGCCGACCACCAGATATTCGGGCATGCCCAGCCGGCGCTTCAACGCCCATTGCTGCAGGCTGGATTTGGGATCATTCAGGAACGGCTGTTCCGCCTGCATCAGCGGTCCCCAATGGCGGGTGACAAAGCGCGCCGCTGCTTCCCAGCCGCCATCGACGAACACCGCGGCGACCAGCGCCTCGGCTACGTCGCCTAGCACATTGTCACTTTCAGCCAGGCCCTTGGCGCGGCTTACCGGCTCCATGGTGATCAATGGGCCGACATCCCAGCCGCGCGCCACGCGGGCGTTGGCCGGGCCTTCCACCATGGCGTGCAGTCGCGCCGTCAGCCGGCCTTCGGCCTCGTCGTGGCGGCCATAAAGCAGGCTGGCGACCACGCAGCCCAGCACACGATCGCCCAGGAATTCCAGCCGCTGGTAACTGGCGCCGGGCTGGCGGGTGGCGCTGCCGTGGGTGAGGGCGCGGTCGAGCAGCGCCAGATCGGCAAACTCGTGGCCCAGCACGGTGCGCGCGAAATCGCCCAGCCGCGCCATTCGGTCAGCCTGACCCAGCCCGGTATCGGGCGCCGCCTTGCGCTTGCGAGTCATCGCCGCAGCCCGTGGGCCGATTGCGCCAGCCGGTCAAGCCCCACCCGGTCAAGGCGTTGGATGAGATTGCGGCTGGACTTCGCCGCGCTGCCGCCGGAAAACGGGCAGCATGGACCATCTTGCTGCCATCCGCGCCGCTGGCGCTGCGCCTGTCGACATTCGCGCGCTGTTCATGGCCGAGCCGGACCGGCTGGCACGCCTGTCCGCCGCCGCCTGTGGCCTGCACCTCGATCTGTCGCGCCTCGCGTTGCCGCTGCCGGTGCTCGATCAGCTGTTGGCGGCCTGCACGGCGGCTGATCTGCCGGGCTGGCGCGCGCGGCTGCTGGGCGGCGAAATGGTCAATCCCTCCGAAGGCCGCGCCGCCACCCACACGGCCGAACGCGGCGTGGGCAGCACCGCCGACGTGGCGGTGGCAGCCGCCGGCGCGGCGCAGGGAGACGCCATCGCCCACCAACTGCGGACTGGCAGCGTTACCGACATCATCCACATCGGCATCGGTGGCTCGGCGCTCGGCCCGGCGCTGCTGGTCGATGCGCTGGGGCGCGATGGCGACGGACCGCGCATCCATGTCGTGTCCAACATTGATGGCGAGGCCCTGCATCGTGCGCTCGCCGCCGTGCAGCCGGCCACCACGCGGCTGGTCATTGTTTCCAAAACCTTCACCACCGCCGAAACCCTGACCAACGCCGAAACCGCGCTGGCCGCGCTGGGCGGCCGGCGCGAAGACTGCATTGCCATCACCGCCCGGCCCGATCGGGCGACGGCCTGGGGCGCCGGCCACGTGCTGCCTTTTGCGGAAAGCGTGGGTGGGCGCTATTCGCTGTGGTCGGCCGTTGGCCTGCCGCTTGCCATCCGCTGCGGGCCAAGCGCGTTCGCGGCCTTGCGGGCGGGCGCCGCGGCCATGGACGCGCATTTCCGTGACACGCCACTGCCGTGCAACCTGCCGGTGCTGGCAGCGCTGGCCGATGTGTGGGCGGCGCACGGCCAGGGCCAGCAGACCCGCGGCGTCTTCGCTTATGACGAGCGGCTGCGCCTGCTGCCGGCCTATCTGCAGCAGCTGGAGATGGAATCGAACGGCAAGGGCGTCGCCCGCGGCGGCGGCCCGCTGGCTGGGGCCACCGCGCCCATCACCTGGGGCGGCACCGGCACCGATGCCCAGCACGCGGTGTTCCAGCTTATCCACCAGGGCACGGCGATTGGCCCGATCGAGTTCGTGGCCGTGCGCAAGCCCGGCCATGGCCTGCCCGCCACCCATCACCGCCAGTTGCTGGCCAATTGCTTCGCGCAAGGGGCCGCACTGCTGAAGGGGCGCAGTTTTGCGGACGCGCTGGCCCTGTCCGGCGGCGATGAAGCGCTCGCCCATGCCAAGACGTTCAGCGGCAACCGGCCGTCCTCAACACTGCTGCTGGATCGGCTGGATGCGGCGACTCTGGGGGCGCTCATCGCCTTCTACGAACATCGCACCTTCACCGCCGCCGTGCTGCTCGGCATCAACCCGTTCGATCAATGGGGGGTGGAACTGGGCAAGGAACTCGCGAACGCGCTGCTGGCCGGTGAAGATCTGGGCTTTGATCCCTCCACCGCGCGGCTGGTGGCGCTGGCTGGCATCTGACAAGAAAGCGGCGGCCACCTGGGGGAGGGTGGCCGCCGCAAGGCCTGCCGGCGGAAGGGGCCGGCAGGTGGGCAGGTGGATCAGCGGCGGTCAGCCAGCTGGATGCTGGTGTCGAGCTGCTGGCGGGCCAGCGTGAACTTCTTGGCCGCTTCATGGCCGTTGCCGGCTTCGCACAGCGCAGCGGCCAGGCGGGCGGTGCGCAGCGCCTTGGCGGCGGCCTTCGGGTCGGCCGAGGACGCCTGGGCCGCAATGGCCTGGGCTTCCACCGCGCAGTTCGCGGGGGCTGCCTTCACCGGGCTCAGCGCCGCAAACGGCATGACGATGGTGAGGGCGAGGGCGGTGATGGTCAGGCGGTCGATGGTGGAACGAGCGATCATGGTCTGGGTCCTTTCGTCTTCCGGCTGGGAGCCCCTGTTGAGTGGCTTGCCGATGAAGAGGTTTTAAGTCACACTCAGACCCAAGTTAATCCGGATAATGCTTGGCGGCCTATGAAGCAGAACTACACAATCCCGCGCAATCTCCTCGATGGGGTCGAGGCCTTCCTGCGCGTGGCCGAACGCGCCTCGTTCCGCGAGGCGGCCGATGATCTTGGCGTCTCCCCCTCCGCCGTCAGCCAGACGGTCAAGCAGCTGGAAGACCGCATCGGCGTGCCGTTGTTCATCCGCACCACCCGCTCCGTGGGCCTGTCCGAAGCCGGCCAGTTGTTCCACGCCCAGGCAGCGCCGGCCTGGGCCATGCTGATCAGTGCGTGGGACAGCGCGCGTTCGCTGGGCGGCCGGCCGGCCGGGCTGCTCAGGCTCAACATGCCGCGTTCGGTGGTGCCACTGCTGATCGAGCCGGTCATCGCCGATTTCTGCGCCAAATATCCCGAAGTAGACGTGGAGGTGACCGGCGAGGACGCGCTGATCGATCTCGCCGCCAGCGGCTATGATGCCGGCATCCGGGTCGGCGAGCTGCTGGAGGCCGACATGATCAGCGTGCGCCTGGCGCCGGCCTTCCGCTTTGTCATCGTCGCGTCGCCGGCCTATCTCGAACAGCATGGCCGGCCGCAGGCCCCGGCCGATCTCAAGAACCACAACTGCATCCGCCAGCGCCTGACCAGCGGCGTGATGATGCCGTGGCGCCTGATCGACGGCAACCGCAGCATCGACGTGGCGGTGAAAGGCCGGGTGATCGTCAACGACATGGCGTCGGTGGTGGCGCTGGCCCGGCGTGGCATGGGCCTGGCCCAGGTGAGCGAACCACTGGTGCTGGATGAACTGCGCCGCGGCGAGCTTGAGCGGGTGCTCCCCGGCCTCTCCCCGTCCAGCCCCGGCCTTTTCCTCCACTACCCCGGCCACGCCCAGGTGCTGCCCAAGCTGCGCGCCTTCATCGATCATGTGAAGGCCGCAGTGGCGACGGGCATCCTCAACCACCTGATTGCCGACGCCTGAGTTTCCCTGTTCGTCCTCAACCCGGCGGCCCAGCCATGGTGATTCCGAACCGCTGGGTGAGCGCCGCCATTGCCGCCGCATCGCGCGGCATTTCCTGCACCTCGCGGCTCATGGCTTCGAAGAAATCATCGACCGGGCCGCCGACGGTCCAGGCCAGGAAGCGCACGGGCTCGCGGCCGGGGTTGGCGTAGCCGTGGAGTGTGCCGGGCGGTACGTGGCCGAAGTCGCCGGGGCCGAGGCGGTGGGTTTCGTTGCCGACCATCAGGTCGAGCGTACCCGAGAGGAGATAATAGCCTTCCTCCTCGGCGGCGTGGCTGTGGGGCGGCACGCCGCCGCCGGGCGGCACGTCCACCACCATCACGCTCATCGCGGCGGGCGAGTTGGCGGAGCGCAGCAGCAGGCGCAGTTCATCGGCGAGCACCCGGATGGGCGCGGTGGTGGCGGTGCGGGCAAATCCCATGGTCAGTCTCCCAAGTCTTGATCGGACTGTTGGTGGTGGAATTCGATTCTCATCGTCATTGGCCCCAGCGGCGTGACGAAATGCGGTTCCTGCGGGGCGATGATGCCGGGCCGGCCGGGGCGCAGATATTCTTCGGCGGGCGGGTCGAGCCGGGTGAGCAGCAGCTCGCCGCTCAGCACCCGGATCAGGCCCCACACGCCGGCCCTGGTGTCGTGGCGCTGGCGCAGGGCGGCGGGCAGCGTCTGCTCGGTGAACACCGGCGTGATGCGATAGGGGGCGCTCATGTCAGGCGGCCCTGTCGAGCGGGGCAGCGTGCACGGGGTAAGGCGCCACCGTCTGCGGTGCCGGTGCGCCGGCCAGGGCGCTGGCGCGGCCGTGGTTGACGTCGCGATGGTGGGCCTCGTCGGCCCGCACCAGCAACACCACGTCACGCAGCGTCGCTTCCGGCCCCAGTTGCCAATAATGGCGGGCGATGGCCGGCGCCGGCGGGTTGGGGCAGCGGCCGGCGTCGATCTCGGCGAGGTAGTGGGTATAGCTGGTGACTGCCTCTTCCTCGAAATAGCCGACGACACGGTGCGCGGTGCGCGGGCTGAGGAGATAGAGGGTGAAGAAGCCGGCGTAGAACAGCCATTGCGCCACCAGGATGACCAGCCGCTCCAGCACGGTGGGCCGCGCGATGGCGACAAAGGTCATCAGGTGCATGCGCTCGTTTTCGGCTTCCTCCAGCAGGCGGCGGATCCAGCCTTCGTCATCGCGGATGCGGCGCAGGCACTGGAGGTGGATGAGGGTGGCGCCAACCATGCCAGGCACCGCCGCCACGGTTTCCAGCACCACGGCGCGGTGGCCATAATGTTTGGCGAAGAAGCAATCGGCACACCAGCGCAGCGCCTTGGTGAAAGCCAGCGCGATGCGATCGGCGGCATCACGCGGGCGGTGATGGGCGCGGACATCAACAAGCGGGATCTCGGTCATGGCTGCACACTCCGGGTCGGGAACGGCGGGAAGAGGGCGAGTTGCAGGCTGCGGGCGATGCGGGCGGCGCGGGCCTGAACGGCGGCGGCGGCCTCGGGCGCCAGGCGGGCATTGCTTTCGGCCTGCCACAGCGCCAGCCAGCGCTCGAACATCGCCGGCGTGATGGTAGCGCGGTGCTTCAGATGCGCGGGCAGGGGCTGGCCCTTGTAACGTCCGCTGGTCAGCATCACCGACGACCAGAAGGCGCCGAGCGTCTCGAGATGGTGCGGCCAGTCACCCACCGCGCCGTTGAACAGCGGGCCGAGCAGCGCATCGGCGCGGACCCGGGCGTAGAAGCCGTCCACCAGCTGCTGCAATTGGGCATCGTCGAGGCCGGTCATGGCATCGTTCCAAAACATTCATATGGAATGCATCTATCTTGGCGCGATAAAACATGCAACAAGAATGCATCTATTAGGGATTCATCCGGATGCGCCTCACCCGCTACACCGATTTCGCCCTGCGCGTGCTGCTCTACCTCGGCCGCCAGCCCGGCGAGCTTGCCTCCATCGCCGCCATTTCACGCGCCTATGGCGTCAGCCAGAGCCACCTGATGAAGGTGGTGAGCGACCTCGTCGGCGCCGGTTATTTGGACAGCGTGCGCGGCCGCAACGGCGGCATCCGCCTGGCCAAACCCGCCAGCGAGATCATGATCGGTGCCCTGGTGCGCCACACCGAGGATGATTTCGACCTGGTCGAATGCGCAACCTGCCTGATCGCCCCGGCCTGCGGCCTCACCAGCATGTTCGACGAGGCGCTGGCGGCGTTCCTGAAGGTGCTGGATGGCTATTCCCTGGCCGACGCCCTGGCCCGCAAGGGCGATTTCGGCCATCTGCTGCGGCCGGCGGCGACGGGTTGAGGCCGCCGGCGCCGCCCTCAATAGGTTGGGCGCACATCCGCCTCCCGCGCCCAGATGCGGCCGGCGCTGGCAGTTTCGATGAACACGCCGGCGCCGGGATCGAGGTCGCAGATGCCTTCGTCTTCGCACACGCCGGCTGCTGCCAGCAGTGGCATTGCCGCTGGCGTGGCGCCGATGACCTTCAGGTGGGCGAAGGCATCGTGTACCCAGGCCACGGCGGAAGAAGTGCCAAGCAAAGCGGTGGTGCCGGCTTCGGCTGCGATGATCGCCACGGCATCGAACAGCACCGAAGGTCCACCGGCCAGCTGGTGATCGGCCTTCAGTCGGGTGCCGTCGCTGAGCGTGACGCCGCCGATGGTGGGGCAGACGATCTTCACCTTGGCGCCGGCAGCACGGGCGGCCTTCAATAGGGCAGTCACCGTGGCCGCATCGCCGCCATCGGTGACCAGGGCGCCGATCTGGCGGCCCGTCAACGGGGGCACGCCGCGGGCCAGCATGCTGAGGCTGGGCGCGGGAGCGAGATCGCTGCGCGGAGCCACGGCAGGGGTGGCGGGTGTGATGGCCGTGGTGTGGCCGAGGCCGGCGGCGACGCGGTTGCCCAGATCGGCATCGATCACCACCAGGTGCCCGAGCATGGCATCGCGCACGATATCGGCCTCCACCTTGGACAGTTCGAAGATCAGCGCGGCAACGATATGATCCTGTTCCGGCACGCTCTGGCTTTCGAAGAACAGGCGGGCCTGGCTGTAATGATCGCTGAACGTGGCGGAGCGTTCGCGCTGCTTGGTGCCCACAACGGCGGCAGGGAAGCTGCGGAAGCCCTGCGTCGGGCTTTCGCGCGGGCCGGACGGATCGAGCAGGCTGGGCGTGTAGCTGACCCGCTGCGGATGGACCTGCATCTGCATGTGGCCGTCGCGCTGCATGTTGGCGAACGGGCATTTCGGCGCGTTGATCGGGATCTGGTTGAAATTGGTCGAGCCCAGCCGGCTGAGCTGGGTGTCGAGATAGGAGAAGTTGCGGCCCTGCAGCAGCGGATCATCGGAGAAATCGAGGCCGGGCACGAGGTTCTGGGTGCAGAAGGCGACCTGTTCGGTTTCATCGAACACGTTGGCCGGGTTGCGATCCAGCACCAGCCGGCCGATCACGCGCAGCGGCACGATTTCTTCGGGGATCAGCTTGGTGGCGTCGAGGTGATCGAAATCGAAGCCGGCGGCATCCTCTTCGCTGAACAGCTGCACGCCCAGTTCCCATTCCGGGAAATCGCCCGACTCGATGGCGTTGTAGAGGTCGCGGCGGTGGTAATCGGGATCGGCGCCGTTGATCTTCACCGCTTCATCCCACACCACCGATTGCAGGCCCAGTTTGGGCGTCCAGTGGAACTTGACGAAGGTGGATTGGCCCGCGGCGTTGACCAGGCGGAAGCTGTGCACGCCAAAGCCCTGCATCATCCGCACCGAACGCGGGATGGTGCGATCCGACATCTGCCACATCACCATGTGCAGGGCTTCGGGCGTCATCGCGATCCAGTCCCAGAAGGTGTCATGTGCCGAAGCCGCCTGCGGAAAGCCGCGATCCGGCTCTTCCTTCACGGCGTGGGCCAGATCGGGGAATTTCATCGCATCCTGGATGAAAAACACCGGGATATTGTTGCCCACCAGATCCCAATTGCCTTCCCTGGTGTAGAATTTGACCGCAAAGCCGCGCACATCGCGCGCCAGATCGGCGGAACCGCGATTGCCGGCCACGGTGGAAAAACGCACGAACACCGGCGTGCGGTGGCCGACGTCGCCCAGCACCTGCGCCGTGGTCAGCGCGGCCAGACTGTCCGTCAGTTCGAAGAAGCCGTGCGCGGCAAGCCCGCGGGCGTGGACGACGCGCTCGGGGATACGCTCGTGATCAAAATGGAAGATCTTCTCGCGCAGCACCATGTCTTCCAGCAGCAGCGCCCCGCGCGGGCCGGCGCGCAAGCTATTGTGATCATCGGAAATCACCATGCCGGTGTTGGTGGTCAGCATTGGCTGGCCGGGGCCGGCGATCTGGTGCTGCTCGCCGCCGGTGCCGGACTTGAGGGCAGGCGGCGTGGAACGGGAAGTCGTGGACATGGCGACGGGCTTTCTGCTGGGGCGCTGTGATGACAACGCGCCCGGCCGACTGTTGTTCCCCGATGGATCGACGACAGAAGGGCCTGTGGCGGGCAGGGGCTGGCGCCCGGCAGCCGCGTTCGTGGCGACCATTTGCTCGCATCATGGCGCGGAAACCGCAACCGGGGATCAAGTCCGGTGTGACGCGTGCGGGCCGGGTTGGGCGGCCCGAAAACGAAAGAGGGTGCAGGGGCTCAGCCCCTGTCCGCCGGAGGCTGTTCTTGTTCTGGCAAACGGTGCGCGTGTGGGGTGCCTCGACAAGCTCGGCATGAGCGGGTGGGGAGGGCGGCCCTTAACCCACCTCCCGCCACTGCCCGCCGATCAGCGCTTCGACCGGGCGGAATTTCGTCTTGTAGGCCATACGGCTGCAGCCTTCGATCCAGTAGCCCAGGTAGACATAGGGCAGGCCGGCGCGGGCGGCGCGGGTGATGTGGTCCATGATGATGAAATTGCCCATGCCGGGGCGCGAGGCGAGTTCGGGATCGTAGAAACTGTAGATCATCGAGAGGCCGTCGGACTGCTTGTCGGTGAGGCAGCAGCCGACGAGGCGGCCCATGCGCCCGGCGGTGGCCGGCTCGCGATATTCGACCATAACGGTATCGACCGGCGATTGTTCCACCATGTCGGCGAAGTCGTGCGCGTCCATTGCCGCCATGCCGCCGTCGGGGTGGCGCACGGAGAGGTAGCGGCGCAGCAGCGCCCATTGTTCCTCGGTCGCCCAGGGTTCGCAGGCGTGCACATCGAGATCGGCGTGGGCTGCGAGCAACTTCTTCTGGCTGCGGCCGGGGGCGAATCGCTGGGTGGGCACGCGCACCGAAACGCAGGCGTTGCAGCCGTCGCAGCTGGGGCGATAGACGACATTCTGGCTGCGGCGAAAACCGATACGGCCCAGCGCTTCGGCCATGGCCGGCGCATCATCGCCTTTCAGTTCGGCAAAGACCTTGCGTTCGGTCCGCCCAGGCAGATAGGGGCAGGCCGACGGGGCCGTCACGAAAAAGCGTGGAAATCGATAACTCTGGTCCGTCACCCGTGAAGGCCCTCGCCTGCGACTGTCCCCCGATAACGGCGATGCTAACGCGGGTTTGCGCGGCTGGCGAGTCTGCCCGGCGATGAATCAGTCCGCTTCGACCAGCCTTGTTTCATAACCGGCGGCGCGCAGCGCCTCGACCAGCCGGTCGAGGTGATCGCGGTCGCGGGTTTCGCACTCGATATCGGTGATCAGGCCCTTGGCCGGCAGGTTGGTGAACACGCGCTGGTGATAGACTTCCAGGATGTTGACCTGCTGCTGATCGAAAATGCGGGCGACCTCGAACAACTGGCCCGGCCGGTCCTTCAGGCGGATGCGCAGGCGCGCGAGCCGCCCGGAGCGGGCGAGATCGCGCAGCAGCACGTTGGCGAGCAGGCGCGTGTCGATATTGCCACCGCACAGCACCAGGCCAACCTTGGCGCCCTTGAAGCGGCGCGGGTGGGCCAGCAGCGCGGCCAGGCCCGCGGCACCGGCGCCTTCCACCACGGTCTTCTCGATGCCGAGCAGCAGGGAGACGGCGCGTTCGAGGTCGCGCTCGCCAACCAGCACGATGTCATCGACCAGCGCGCGCACCACTAACTGCGTCAGCTTGCCGGGATTCTTGACGGCGATGCCTTCGGCCAGCGTGTCGCCATCGCAGGTGGCCGATTGGCCCTTCATCGCGGCATACATCGACGGGTACAGCTCGGCCTGCACGCCGATCACGCTGATGTCGGGATTGCGGGCCTTGGCGACGGTGGCGATGCCGGAGATCAACCCGCCGCCGCCGATCGGCACGACCAACGTGTCGAGCTCCGGCACGTCCTCCAGCATTTCGAGGCCCACCGTGCCCTGGCCGGCCATGACCCGGGCGTCGTCGAACGGGTGGACATAGACCAGGCCCTTCTTGGCCGCCAATTCGAAGGCGTGGGCGCTGGCATCGTCATATTTCTCGCCGAACAGCACGACATTGGCGTCGTGGCTTTCGGTCTGCTGCACCTTCACGATCGGGGTGAAGCGCGGCATCACGATGGTGGCCGGGATGCCCAATCGGCGGGCATGATAGGCCAACCCTTGCGCATGGTTGCCGGCCGACGCCGCGATCACCCCGCGCTTGCGCTCCTCCTCGGTCAGGCTGAGCAGGCGGTTGAGCGCGCCGCGTTCCTTGTAGGCGGCGGTGAACTGCAGATTCTCGAACTTCAGCCACACCTGCGCGCCGGTCAGCGTGCTCAGCGTTTCCGATTTCAGGCAGGGCGTGCGGATCACCTTGCCGGCAATGTTGGCGGCGGCGGCCTCCACATCGGCAAGGTTGATCGGCAGGATATCCTGCGTGATGGTCATGGTGGCAGTCATCCCTGCTCCATAACGCCGCAGGCGCGACTGCGCTACCCATGACGGGCGGCGTGCCGGGCTTGACCGCGCGCGCCAGTGGTGAGCACTCTTGATCTTTGTGGTGGCAAGGATTCGGTGAGATGTATCGGCACGACGTGGAAGTGGACGTGGCCGACATTGATCACATGGGCCATGTCAACAACGCGGTTTATCTGCGCTGGGTGCAGGATGCGGTTGTCGCCTATTGGCAGCACACCGCGCCGCCTGAAGCTGTGGCCAATCACCTATGGGTCGCGCTCAATCACAATATCAATTACCGCGCCCCGGCGTTTCTGGAAGACGATGTGGTGGCCAGCGTGGTTGCCGAAGGCGTGCAGGGCGCGCGGGCTTTCTTCACCACCCTGTTCAAGCGCGGCGAGCAGGTGATTGCCGAGGTGAAGAGCACCTGGTGCTGCATCGATGTCGCCACCATGCGGCCGGCGCGCCTGGCGCGTGACGTGGTCTCGCTGTTCCTGCCGCGCTGATTCAGCCCACTGGCGCGGCACTGCGCCGGCCGCTAAGGCGCGGGCCATGAGCAGCACCGCACTCCGCATCGCCTATCTGGGCCTGGGCGTCATGGGCGCCCCGATGGCGCGCCACCTGAGCCAGGCGGGCCACCACCTCACCGTCTACAACCGCACGCCGGCCAAGGCGGCGGCCTGGGTGGCGGCCCATGGCGGCCAAAGCGCGGCCACGCCGG
>NZ_WNJP01000046.1 GCF_009733735.1 Sandarakinorhabdus oryzae
TGGCCGGGCGGCCGCCACAGCGCCGCGCCGATGATGGCGCCATCGCTGGCCAGCGCGACATGGGCCAGCGGCAGCCGGGCATCGGCGCGGGTGATGAGATAGAAGAAGGCCGCCAGCCGGGTCGGGCGGCGGCCGGCATCGGGGAAGATCCAGGCCAGCGCCGGATCGTCGATGAAGGCGGCGGCCAGCACGGCGCTGATGGCCGGGCGGTCAGCCGGGGTGGCAGGGCGAATCAGCGGGGCGGGGCGCATGGCCACCAGCATAGGGGCGTGGCCCACAAACAAAAGCGGCCGGGACTGGCCCGGCCGCCTGTGTGGTCAGCGCAGAAGCCGTGCTGCCGCTCAGGCGGCGGCGGCGAGCTTCTTGCTGATTTCCTTCTTCAGCTTGACGCAGCGATCCGACAGCAGCTCATCGCTGGTCTTCAGCAGCCAGTTGTCGAGGCCGCCGACATGCTCCACCGAACGCAGGCCGTTCATGGAGACGCGCAGGCGCACGCCCTTGCCCAGCGCATCAGAGATCAGCGTGACATTCTGCAGGTTGGGCAGAAAGGTGCGCTTGGTCTTGTTGTTGGCGTGGGACACGTTGTGACCGACCTGGCGGCCCTTGGCGGTGAGTTCGCAAACGCGCGACATGGCAGACGTCCTTCGAGAATCGAATCTGTGAGGGCGACGACCACCGGGCCATCGCAACAGGGGGCGGCGCATAACCCAGCCCGGTGATGGCGTCAACAGCCACACGCCTGTTGTTGGGGGGCTTGCCGTCGCCGGCGCAGTCGTGCAGCAATGCCGCCATGCCCTGGTTCGCCATTCATTGCATCGACAAGCCGGATTCGGCTGACCTCCGCGCCGAAACACGCGCGGCGCATCTGGCGCATGTGAATGACTACAAGGAGCAGATTCTGGTCGCCGGGCCGCTGCTGCGCCCCGATGGGCGGGCGATGGGCAGCTTGCTGATCATGGAGTTCGATGACCGCGACGCGGCGATCGCGTTCGCCAATGCGGACCCGTATCACTTGGCCGGGTTGTTCGAGAGCCGGTCGGTGACGAACTGGCACAAAGTCTTGCCCTGAGCGCAAGTGGCGCACTGCCCTAGAAGCTCAACCCCTGCCGCTTGGCCGCGATCGACAGTTCCTCGCGGATATTGACCCCTGGCTTGGCCAGCCACTCCTCCATCGAATCAGACAGCGGCTCCAACGTTGCCGAACGGATCATCGCCTTGATCGGCCCGATGCCGGCCGGAGTGATCGAAAGCCGCTCCACCCCCAGCGCGATCAGCGCCAGCGCCTCCAATGGTCGCCCGCCCATTTCGCCGCACACGGTGACGGGAACATCATGCAGGGCCGCGGCGCACACCACGCGGCGGATGACGCGCAGGATGGCGGGGGACAGCCAGTCGTAACGGTCGGCCAGGCGCGGGTTGGCGCGGTCGGCGGCGAACAGGAATTGCGTCAGGTCGTTGGTGCCGATCGAGACGAAATCGGTCATCGGCAGCAGCACGTCCAGTTGCTCGATCAGCGCCGGCACCTCGATCATGGCGCCATATTGGATATCGGTTGGCACCGGGCGGCCGGTGGCGGCCAGCCGCTCGCGCTGCTGCTCAACGAGGGCGCGGGCCTCGGCGAACTCCCAGGGCTCGGAGACCATCGGGAACATCACGGCCAGCGTGCGGCCAGCGGCGGCCTCCAGTAGGGCGCGGGCCTGCACCTTCATCAGCCCGGAACGGCCGAGCGCGAGACGCAGCGCACGCCAGCCCATCGCCGGGTTCTCGTCTTCCTCGTCGCCATCGAGATAGGGCACCGCCTTGTCGCCGCCGATATCGACGGTGCGGAACACCACCGGCTTGTCGCCGGCGGCTTCCAGCACGCTGCGATACAGGCCCTGCTGGCGCTCACGGCGGGGCAGGGTGGCGGAAACCAGGAACTGGAATTCGGTGCGGAACAGCCCGATGCCATCAGCGCCGGCGAGCAGCATGGCCTGCGCGTCGTCGACCAGGCCGGCGTTCATGTAGAGCGCGATATGGCGGCCGTCGCGCGAGATGGCGGGCAGGTCGCGCACCTTGGCCCATTGTTCGGCCTGGCGCACCTTCAATGCCCGCATCGCCTGGTAGGACTTGATGGTGGCCGCCGTCGGCCGCACCAGCAGCGCGTTGTTGCCGGCATCGACGATCAGCTCGTCGCCTTCGTTGACCTGGGCGAACAACTGGTCGACGCGGCCCAGCACCGGCACGCCCATGGCGCGGGCGACGATGATCACGTGCGCGGTCAGGCTGCCTTCTTCCAGCACCACGCCTTTCAGGTGGCGCTTGTCATATTCCAACAGCTCGGCCGGGCCGAGGTTGCGGGCGATCAAAATGGCATCGCCGGTCAGGCCCATCTGGGCGGCGGTGCCCAACTGGCCCGACAAGATGCGCAGCAGCCGGTTTGCGAGATCGTCGAGATCGGTCAGTCGTTCCTTCAGATATTGATCGTCGATGGAACGCATGCGCAGGCGGTTGCGCGATTGCACGCGCTCCACGGCGGCTTCGGCGGTCAGGCCGGTTTCGATCGCCTCGTTGATGCGCCGCGCCCAGCCCTCGTCATAGGCGAACATCTTGTAGGTTTCGAGGATCTCGTGGTGATCGGTGCCGGCGACGAATTCGGCCTGGCCCATCATGTTGTCGATCTGCTGGCGCATGCGCGCGAAGGCATCGACCAGGCGGGCGCGCTCGGCCTCGACATCGTCCGTCACGGTGTGCTCGACCACCACGCGCGGCTGGTGGAAGACGGCGGCGCCGCGCGCCAGGCCATCGACAAGTTTCAGGCCATTGAGCCGCGTCGGGCCCGAATTGGCGGCACGCAGGCGGGCGGCCTGGGCATCATCGACCAGCCCGGCGCCGTGGATCAGTTCCGACAGCACCATGCCGACGGTCTGCAGCGCCTCGATCTCGACTTCCTGATACTCGCGCGGCTCGCGGTGCTGCACGGCGAGCACGCCGATGGCGGCCTCGCGGCGCACGATGGGCACGCCGCAGAAACTGTGGAAATCCTCTTCGCCGGTTTCCGGGCGATAGACAAAATCCGGGTGGGCCTTGGCTTCGGCGAGGCTGAGCGGTTCGCGGCGCGACGCAATGTGGCCGACGAGGCCCTGGCCCATCGAAAGCCGCGTCACATGGACGGCCGATTGCGCAAGGCCCTGCGTGGCGAACAGTTCCAGCACGCCGTCGCGCAGCAGGTAGATGGAGGCGACCTCGCTGCCCAGTTCGTCGGCGATGATCTTCACCACCTGATTGAGCTTGGCCTGCGCGCCCGTCTTCGCTGCCATCACGTCGTGAAGGCGGCGCAGGATGATGCGGGCGGCGCTGGCGGGGGGCATCAGGCGGCGGCCTCCCTGGCACGGGACAGGGCGGCTTCGGCGTCCGCGGTCAGCTCGGCGATGATCTCGGCGACGGGCTGCACCTTGGTGACCATGCCCACCGACTGGCCGGCCATCAGGCTGCCATTGTCGACATCGCCTTCCACCACGGCGCGGCGCAGGGCACCGGCCCAATAATGTTCGATGGCGAGCTGCCCGGCGGCGAGGTCCATCTCGCCGCGGTCCACGGCGGCGGCGACTTCGCGCTGGCGCTCGTTGAAGGCCTCGCTGCCGGCGTTCTTGAGGGCGCGCACCGGGATCACCGGCAGGCGCGGATCGATCTGCACGCTCGACAACGCATCGCGGGCCGAGGCGCGGACAAAGGCGGCCTTGAACTTCTCGTGCGCGACGCTTTCGGCTGCCGCCGCAAAACGCGTGCCCAGCTGAACGCCCGACGCGCCCATTTCCAGATAGGCGGCAATCGCATTGCCGCGCCCGATGCCGCCGGCAACGAACACCGGCACATCGGTGATCACCGGCAATATCTCCTGCGCCAGCACGGTGAGGCTGACCGGGCCGATATGCCCGCCAGCTTCGGAGCCTTCGATGATGATGGCATCGACGCCCGAGCGCACCAGCTTCTTGGCCAGCGCGGCCGTGGGCGCGAAGCACATCAGCTTGGCGCCGTAGCCTTTGATGCCGGCAATCGCCGCGCCCGACGGCAGGCCACCGGCGAGCACGACATGGGAAACCCCCTGCCGGCCGCAAATGTCGATCAGCTCATCCAGCTGCGGGTGCAGGGTGATCAGGTTGACCCCGAACGGCTTGTCGGTCAGCGCGCGGGTCGCGATGATCTCGGCCTCCAGGATGGCCGGCGGCATTGCCCCGCAGGCCAGCACGCCAAAGCCGCCGGCGTTGGAGATGGCGGAGACGAGGTGGCGCTCGCTCACCCAGGTCATCGCGCCGGCCATGATGGCGTGGCGGGTGCCGAGGAAGGCGCGGCCCCTGGCCGAGGCCGCATCAAGGTGCGGGGTGGTGCTCACGCATCGCTCTCCGCGTCTTCGGCCATCGGGCCATCCAGGCCATACGCGGTGTGCAGCACGCGCACGGCCAGTTCGACATAATCCTGCGGGATCAGCACGGAAACCTTGATTTCCGATGTGGTGATGGCCTGGATGTTGATGCCGCGGCTGGCGAGTGCGCGGAACATGGTGGCGGCCACGCCGGCGTGGCTCTTCATGCCGACACCGACCACGGAAATCTTGGCCACATCATCATCGGCGAGCAGGCTGGCAAAGCCGATTGCGTCCTTGGCCTTTTCCAGCACGTCCATAGAGGCCGGCAGCTGCGCACGCGGCACGGTGAAGGTGACGTCGGTCTTGCCTTCATCCTTGGCGATGTTCTGCACGATCATGTCGACATTGATATTGGCATCGGCCAGCGGCCCGAAGATGCCGGCCACCACGCCCGGCTTGTCGGGCACGCCGACCAGCGTCACCTTGGCTTCACCCTTGTCGGCGACCACGCCGGCGATCAGTTCGCGTTCCATCTCGTCATCCTCGTCAACCACCAGCGTGCCGGGCGCGTCGGAAAAGCTCGACAGCACCTGCACCACAACCTTTTCCTTCATGGCCAGTTCGACCGAGCGTGTCTGCAACACCTTCGCCCCGACGCTGGCCAGTTCCAGCATTTCCTCATAGGTGATGCGCGCCAGCTTGCGGGCGCGCGGCACAATGCGCGGATCGGTGGTATAGACGCCGTCCACATCGGTGTAGATGTCGCAGCGATCGGCCTTCAGTGCCGCCGCCAGCGCCACTGCCGACGTGTCCGACCCGCCGCGGCCCAGCGTTGTCACCCGCTCGTCTGCCGTCAGCCCCTGAAAGCCCGGCACCACCGCCACTTCGCCGGCCGCCATGCTGGCCAGGATCGCCTCGGTGCCGATATCCTCGATGCGGGCAACGCTGTGGGCGGCGCTGGTCTTGATCGGCAATTGCCAGCCCAGCCAGCTCCGCGCTTTCACGCCCAGCGCCTGCAAGGTGATGGCGAGCAGGCCGGAGGTGACCTGTTCGCCGGCGGCGACCACCACGTCATATTCGGCCGGATCGGCCAGTGGCGAGGCCTCGCGGCAATAGCCGACCAGCCGGTCGGTCTCGCCGGCCATGGCGGAGACCACCACGGCGACCTGGTTGCCGGCCGCCACCTCGCGTTTCACCCTGTTGGCGACGTTGCGAATCCGCTCCGTCCCCGCCATCGAGGTGCCACCGAATTTCATCACGATCCGGGCCATTGCCGGCGTCTTCCCTTGCCATTGCCCCCCAGGGGGGTGCTTCACTATTGCCCTTGCCTGATAGGAACGTGGGCGGGCAATGGCAAGAAAGCCCTAGGCATCAGTGGGACAAGAAAATGTCAGCAGCCGCCAGCATCGACCCGGACGAAGCCGCTTTCTTCGGCAAGCTGGCCGCCGATTGGTGGAACCCGAAGGGCACATCGGCGATGCTCCACCGCATCACGCCGGTGCGCGTTGCCCATATCCGTGGGCTGGCGCTGGCGCATTTCAGGCTGGATGCAAAGAGCCGGCGGCCGCTGGCTGGCCTCGCCGCCTTGGATGTTGGCTGCGGCGCCGGGTTGATGGCGGAGCCGCTGGCGCGCATGGGCGCGGCGACCAGCGCCATCGATGCCGCGCCGGAGAATATCGCGGCCGCCAGGGCGCATGCCGAAGCCGGTGGGCTGGCCATCGATTATCAGTGCATTGCGGTGGAGGATCTGGCGGCTCAGGCCAAGCAGTTTGATCTCATCACCTGCCTCGAAGTCGTCGAGCATGTCGCCGGCCGCGATGCCTTCTTCGCCGCGCTGGCCGGCCTGCTGAAGCCCGGCGGCCTTGCCGTCTTTTCCACCCCCAACCGCACGCCGGCGAGCTGGGCCGTGGTCATCGCCGGGGCCGAGCACATCACCCGCAGCATTCCCAGGGGCGCGCACGACTGGAACCGGTTCTTCACGCCGGACGAACTGGCCGAAGCGCTGACCAACGCCGGCCTGACACCCGCCGAACCCGCCGGCCTGTCGTGGCGGCCGGGCAAGGGCTTCCACATCGGCAGCGACCTGTCGGTCAATTATTTCCTCGCGGCGACGAAAGCCTGATCATGCGCCCGCTGCTCCGCCGCCTTGCCCTGCTGTTCGCCCTGCTGGTGGCCGCGCCGGCCCTGGCGAAGGATGGTGACCGCCAGGCCTTCGTCATGCAGGATTTCCGGCTGGAAGGTGGCGCCGTGCTGCCGCGCGCGACGATCATCTATGCCACCTGGGGCAAGCTCAACGCCGCGCACGACAATGTGGTGCTGCTGCCGTCGCATTACATGGCCGATGCCAGTGGCTACAACTGGCTGATCGGGCCGGACAAGGCGCTCGACCCGGCGCGCTATTTCCTCGTCGCCACCGAGATGTTCGGCAACGGCAAGTCGACCTCGCCGAGCAACAGCCTGGAGCCGATCGACGGCCCGCGATTTCCGGTGACGACCATCCGCGACAATGTCGAGGCCACCCGCCGCCTGCTGCAGGACGAGCTGGGCGTGAAGCATCTGGCCGCCGTCATCGGTTTTTCGATGGGCGGGCAGCAGGCCTTCCAGTGGGCGGTGAGCCACCCGGACTTCATGGACCGCATCGTGGTAACGGCGGCGACAGCCAAGACCTGGCCGCATGGCATCGTGCGGCTGGAAAGCCAGATCATCGCCATCCAGACCGATCCGGCGTTCAAGGGCGGCGATTATGTCGATCCGCCGAAGAAGGGCCTGGAAGCCTTTGGCGCGATCTGGGCCGGCTGGTTGTTCAGCCAGGCCTGGTGGCGCGAGGAATTGTGGAAGCCCGGCTATCCGCCCGGCACCGATTTCAGGGCGGTGTTCGAAGGCTTCCACAAGGATTTCATCCCCGGCGGCGATGCCAACGACATCATCCTGCAGATGCGCACGTGGGAACAGCATGATGTGGGTACCACACCGGGCTTCGGCGGCGACGTGAAGCGAGCGCTGGCGTCGATCAAGGTGCCGGTGCTCTACATGCCGTCACAAACCGATCTCTATTTCCCGGTGGAGGATGCGGCCTACGAAGCGAAATTCATCCCGAAGGTGACGTTCACGCCGATCCCGTCAAAATGGGGCCACACCGCCGGCGCCGCCAGCAACCCGGCCGATGCCAAGTTCCTGAATGATCATATCGGCGCTTTCATGGCACAGCCGCGCTAGGCGCTGCGCGGCCGGTACAGGCTGGCGAGAATCTCGACCGCATTGCGGGCTGCTGCGGGATCGGGCGTTTCATTGGCCTGGTTGAAGCCATAGGCCTCGTCCGGCCCGATATCCTGCACCACGATGCCATCGGGCCGCGGGACCATGGCCATGGTGCGATAGAAGAGGCCATAGCGCACCTCGGGCTGCGGCGGCAGCCAGCCGATCTGGCCGCGCACCGGGATGAGGCTGGTGTCGCCCATCAGGGCGCGGGCGCCATAGCCGGTGCAGTTGAAGATCACCCGCTCCCTGATCCGGGCGAAATCGCGCGGGCTGGCCAACGTCAGCGGTTCGAAGCGGCCGCCAGCGGCGAGGAACTCCTGCTCCAGCGTCGCGGCCAGCGCGTTGACGTTGAAGTTCATCGCGATGGTGCGGCGGGCGTTGGCGACCGGGAAGGGGTGCTGATCGGCGGTCAGCCGTTCGCTGCGCGGGGTGATGTCGGCGATCTGATCTGCATAGTCGACGAAGCTGTCGGTACGGCCATCGGGCAGGGTGACGAGGTCCTTGCCGCCGGAGGGCGCCGTGTCGAACAGCATGTAGCGGTCGAGGAATTCCACCGGGGTGCCGGCGCGGCCGAGATAGGCCTGGTGCATGGCCCAGCTGCGCCGCGCCATCACCTCCCAGCGCGCCGCAAAGCCGGGATCGACCGCGCCGTCCATGGCAACGCGGCTGTGCGGCGACCAGGTGCCGGTGGCGCGGGCCGAGCGCACATCGGGAAAGCGATCCTGGGCGTAGATGGTGACCTTGAGGCCGAGGCGCTGCGCGGTGAGCGCCGTGGTCAGGCCGATGGCGCCGGCGCCGACCACAGCCACTTCGCGGGCACCGGCCCGCAGCGCCAGCGGCACGGCCTGCATGGCGGAACCCCAGCTCAGCGACCAGCCGCTGCCGCCGTGACCATAATGATGGATGACCTGTTTGCCGGCGATGGCTTCCCGTTCGATGCGCGGGCCGGCGGCGCGGAACGGGCGCATGCACACGGTGATGCGCATCAACCGGTCGGGCAGGGCGGCAACAGGCACGATAGGTGCGCGCGGCGCAAAGCTGGCCTGCGCCAGCGCGTGGCCCGGCACGAGCCCGGCGCTGCCCAGCAGGCCAACGCCCGCCGTGCGGATCAGTTCGCGCCGGTTCATCATGTTCACCCCCGTGCCTGGACGCAAGGACGGCACTATGGGCGAAATCGGGACAGGCGCAAAGGCAGCGCGAAATCCGTGTCACCGGCCTGCCGCACAGGGCAGGCCGGTGACACCGTGTCGTTCAGGAAGCGACAACGATCCCCGTCTTGCGACGGCGCATGCCGAAGCCGACCAGGCCCATGCCCGCCATCATCATCGCCCAGCTCGCCGGTTCCGGCACGGCATCGCCGCCCGGGCCAATGCCGGTATCGGCGATGCCGCCGATGCGGATCTGGCGCACATCGCTCACCGAGCCGTTCAGGACGAACAGCACGTTGGTGATGAACTGGTTATCGAACGCGCGCGCGGAGAAGAAATTCTGGCCGCTGGCGATGGCATAGGTGCCGCTGAAGACGTTGCCGAGCTGATCAGTGAAGCTGAGCAGCGCCTGCGTGGCGCTGGCACCGGTGCCGAAGATGTTGAATTCGACTTCCTTGAAGCCGAAGCCGGGATCGAGCGCGAACGACAGCTGGCTGATATTGCCGTCAACGCCGGTGATGCGGGCCTGGCCCGCCGACGGCGTTGCCAGGGGTTCGGTGCCGGTGAAGGTCACGCGGGTGTTGGTGGTGTTGGTATAGCCCAGCACGACGTTGCCGACCGGCGGCGCGCCCTGGAACAGCACATTTTCGGCCGGCTGCACCGCACCCGGTGTCTGATAGATCACAATGGTTGCCGCCGCTGGCAGCGCCGAAACCGCGAACGCTGCCGAAGCAGCGGCCAGAAATAATTTACGCATCCCTAATTCCTTCAATAATGACCATTTCCAGGCTGGCATGCGGCAGCAATCGGGGGGCGGTGTTGGGAGACGTGATTGCCGCGCCCATGCCGCAGGATTCATGGCGATTCCTGCGATCTGACTGTGCAACCATGCCGGAGGCTCCGGGCAGCGTCGGAAACTACCCGCTGTTGTTGCCGTGCTGTGGTGGCAAACTACTCACATGGGCGCGGGGCGCCTGCCCATTTCGGGCAGGCTTGGCGCGGCGCGTAGCTTGTGCCAGCCTTGATTCAGGGAGGACTTGCCATGACCACGCCATTGAAGGGCATTCACCACAGCGCCTATCGCTGCCGCGATGCCGAGGAGACGCGGGCCTTTTACGAGGATGTGCTGGGCCTGCCGCTGGAGGCCGTGGTGCAGGAGGAGAGGGAGCCGGGATCGGGCAAGCCCAATCCGTTCGTGCACCTGTTTTTCCGCATGCCCGATGGCAATTTCATCGCCTTCTTCGACGCGCCGGGCACAGTGAAGGAAGGCGATTTCAAACTGGTGCACGGTTTTGACCGTCACGTCGCCTTCGAAGCCGACGACGAGGAGAAGCTGCTGGCCTGGCAGGCCAAGTTGAACACGGCTGGCGTGCCCTGTTTCGGGCCGATCGATCATGGCTTCGTGAAGTCGGTCTATTTTTCCGACCCAAATGGCCTGCCGTTGGAGATCACCACCAGAGTGCCGGCGCACGACGCGATTCTGGCCGAGGATGCCAAGACCGCCCATGCCATCGTCAAGGCGTGGAGCGCCCGCAAGGCGGCGGAACAGGCGGCATGAGCTACCAGCGCATCCCCCTGCTGATCGCCTTTCGCGAGGCGGTGGGCCTGCGCGACACCTATGGCGGCATCGATGGCGTGGTGGCGCTGCAGGCCCATCACCTGAAGCCGGAGACGCCTTCCGATACCATCGTGATCTTCATGCACCCGATGGGGATCATGCATTATCTGCCGCTGCCCCCCGCGCTGGCCGAGGCGCAAGTCCACGTGCTCACCGCGGTGTCGCGTTATCCCAACAACGACAATGCGTTGATCATGGAGAAGGTGGCGGTCGATCTTGGCCGCTGGGTGGCGCATTGCCGCGAGGTGCTGGGCTATACCAAGGTCGTGCTGGCCGGCTGGTCGGGCGGCGGCAGCCTGGCGTTGTTCTACCAGGCCGAGGCCAGCGACCCGCAGGTCACCCACACCCCGGCCGGCGAGCCCTTCCCGATGGCCGAAGCGAAATTGCCGCCGGTCGATGGCATCATGCTGCTGGCCGCGCACGTGTCGCGGTCGCAGACGCTGACCGAGTGGATGGATGGCTCGGTGGTGGACGAGAATGGCCCGGTGCGTGATCCGAAGTGGAATCTCTACAGCGCCGATTGCCCGCAGCCGCCGTACAGCGCGGATTTCCTGGCGGATTATGCCGCCCGGCAGGTGGCGCGATCGAACCGCATCACGGCCTGGGCAGAGGCGACTCTGGCCGAGCTGAAGGCTCGCGAAGGCCCCCACGCCGAACGCGCCTTCATCGTGCATGGCACCATGGCGGCGCCGTGCTGGCTCGATCCGGATGTGGACGCCAATGATCGCATTCCCGGCCGCTGCTATCTCGGCGATCCGCGCCTGATCAACGACTCGCCGGGCGGTCTCGGCCGCTTCACCACGCTCAGATCATGGCTGTCGCAGTGGAGCCTCAAGTCCAACGCCTGTTCGCTCAAGGTTGGCCACCGCATCCGGCTGCCGGTGCTGGTGGTGGGCAACACGGCGGATGATGCCTGCACACCCAGCCACACCCACCGGCTGTTCGATTGCGTGGTGAACGCCACGTCCCGCGAACTGCACGAGGTGAAGGGCGCGACGCATTATTATGCGTTCCAGCCCGAGCATCTGAAGTGGGCCGCGCACCTGGTGACCGACTGGCTGGGCCGGCAGGGTTTCTAGAGGAAGCGCGCCACCACGTCGCGATAGGAACGCGAGACCTTCACCTGCGTGCCGCTGCCCAGCACCAGGAAGCACTCGCCGTTGGTGTGCGGCTTCACGCTCTTGATATTGTCGAGATTGACGATGGTGGAGCGGTGGATGCGCTGGAAGGTCTTGGGATCGAGCCGCTTTTCGAGATCCTTCATCGTCTCGCGCAGCACCAGGGTCTGATCGGCGGTGTAGATGCACATGTAATCGCCGGCGGCGTCGATGCGCTCGATATCCTTCACTTCCACCCGGAAGATCTGGCCGCGGTCCTTGATGTTGAGCACTTTTTCGAAGCGGCCGGATTGCGGCGTGTCAGCGAGGTCATCGGGCAGGGCCTCGGGCGCGACCTCGGTGAGGATTTCCTTCAGGCGCTCGGCGCCCTGCGCGCCCTGCTTTTCGGCCAGGCGCTGGCGCACCCGCTCGATGGTGGCGGCCAGCCGGTCTTCCTCGACGGGTTTCAGCAGATAATCGACCGCCTGCGCCTCGAAGGCCTTCAGCGCATGCTGCATGAAGGCGGTGACGAACACGAACAGCGGCGGATCGATATCGGCCAGGCCGGACACGACGGAAAAGCCGTCGAAGCCCGGCATCTGGATATCGAGGAACACCAGATCGGGTTTCAGCGTGCGGATGGCACGGATCGCCTCGCGGCCGTTGGCGCAGCGTTCGATGATTTCGACATCCTCGAACGGCTGCAGCCTGAGTTCGAGGCCCTGGATGGCAAGTGGTTCGTCGTCGACGAGAATGGTGCGGATGGGCATGGGTCAGACCTGTGCAGCAAGGGCCGGAACGGCAACCGCATTTGCGACGGGCTGTGCCGGATTGTCGGTCTGGTACGGAATGTCGATCAGCACGATGAGGCCGTGGGGTTCGTTGTCGGCCAGTTCGAAGCGGTGATCGGCGCCATAGCTTTGCGCCAGCCGCTCGCGGATATTGCCCAGACCCACGCCCGTCCCGCCGGCTTCGGCCGGCACCGCGCCCAGGCCGGGCCCGGTATCGGCGATGGTGATGACCAGCCGGTCGCTCATCCGGCGCGCGTCGATCAGGATGTCGGCGCCGTCTTCAGACGGGGTGACGGCATATTTGATGGCATTCTCGATGATCGGCTGCAGCAGCAGGCTGGGCAGCCGCGCCTCCATCACGTCGGGCGCGATGTCGAAACGGGTGCGCAGGCGGCTTTCAAAGCGGGTGCGTTCGATGTCGAGATAGAGCTTCAGCGCCTCCGCCTCCTGCGCCACCGTCGCCAGCCCCTCGCGTTCGCCGACCAGGCTGTAGCGCAGGAAGCTGGCCAGCCGCGACAGCATGGCGTTGGCACGCTCCGTCTGTTTCAGCAGCACCAGGGTCGAGATGCTGTTCAGCGTGTTGAACAGGAAATGCGGATTGAGCTGGTAGCGCAGCATGGCGAGCTGGGCGCTGTTGGCCTGGGTCGCCATCAGCAGCATGCGTTCCGATTGTTCGGCGAGCAGCAGATAGTAATTGATGCCATAATAGAGCCCGGTCCAGGCGCCGAGCACCGAGAAATCGAGCAGGATGGCGCCAAGAAATTGCACGCCCTGCGGCTTCCAGCCTGGCTGGTAGAAGGTGGCGTGTGCCCACACTTCCAGCACGGAGAAGAGCGCCGATGCGGACATCAGCAGCAGGGCGGTGATCGTCCAGGTCCACACCGGCTTCATGGCGATCAGCCGGCGATAAGCCGCCGACAGCAAGAGCGTGATCGAAAAGCCGGTGGCGGTGACGATGATCGCCGGCAGCACGAAGGCGAGGCCCATCGAATTGGCCAGGCCCGACAGCGCCCGCAGCATCAGATAGGCGACCCAGCCGCCGCCCTGCAGGATCCAGAAGGCACGGTTCTTGTCGCGGAAAAAACCCTGGGCAACGCGCGGTTCAGCCATCGGTCCACCATAGCGAGTTGGGGCAAAAAGGCCAAATCAGCGGTTTCCGGACTTCATCTTCAGGTCATCTGGCCAAGCCGCGTCCGCGCCACTAGGCTGTCCCGCATGGGACTTTCCGCTGACCGCCTGCAGGCCTGCCTTGATGCGCTGGCTGCCGATCATCCGCCGGTGGCCGCCGGACTGGCCGCGCACGGACCGCCCGAGCCACGGCTGCGGCCGCCCGGCGCTGGCACCATGATGCGGGCGATCGTGGCGCAGCAGGTGAGCACCAAGGCCGCGGCCAGCATCTGGAACAAGCTGGAGGCGGCGTGCGGCGGCGACATGGACGATCTCGCCCGTGTCGCGGCAACGCCGTTCGAGGTGCTGCGCTCGGCCGGGCTGTCGGGGCAGAAGGCCAGCTATGTCCACGCGCTGGCCGAAGCGGTGGCGTCTGGTCACGTCGATTTTGCCGCGCTGCCGGATGAGGATGAGGAGGCGATCGCGCTGCTCTCCTCGATCAAGGGCATCGGGCGCTGGTCGGCCGAAATCTACCTGCTGTTTGCCGAAGGCCGGCCCGACATCTTCCCGGCCGGCGATCTCGCCCTGCAGATCCAGCTTGGCCGCATGCTGGGCGAGGAAGCGCGGCCAACCGAGAAGCGGGCGCGCGCGCTGGCCGAACCGATGCGGCCGCACCGCGGGGCGCTCTCCATCCTGCTCTGGCACAATTACAATATTGTCGCGCTCTGATATGGGCGCCTGATGCAACCGCGCATCACCGACATTTCCTCGCCGTCCAACCCGGTCCTGAAGGCGCTCAAGGCCCTGTCTGACAAGCGCGGGCGGCGCGAGGCGGGGCAGTTCCTGGCTGAAGGGCTGCGCGTGTGCACGGAAGCGCTGGCCGCGGGCCAGGTGCCGGTCACCCTGGTCTTCACCTTCGAGGCCGAGCGCCACCCGCTCACCCAGGCGCTGATCCGCGCCACCGCTGAAGCGCGCGGCACCTGCCTGCGCACCACGCCGCAGCTGATGCAGAAGCTCACCGGCAAGGACAATGCGCAAGGGGTGGCCGCCGCCTATCCCATTCCCGACATTTCGCTGAGCCGGATCGACCGCCGCGCCGCGAAACTGTGGCTGGTTGCCGAAAATCTGAAGGACCCCGGCAATTTCGGCACCATGCTGCGCACCTGCGATGCCACCGGCGCCGGCGGGGTCATCCTGCTCGACCAGTCGTGCGATCCGTTCAGCGTGGAGGCCGTGCGCGCCAGCATGGGGGCGCTGTTCAGCCGCCAGGTGGCGCGGGCGACGGGCGCGGAGTTCTTCCCATGGCTGCGCGCCGGAGAAGGCCAGCTCGTCGGCGCGGCGCTGGCTGGCTCAACTGTCGATTATCGCGCGCTCACCTACGCCAAGCCCTGCTTCCTGTTCATGGGCAACGAACAGTCCGGCCTGCCGGCCGATTATGCCGCCCAGTGCGACGCGCTGGTGAAACTGCCGATGCTGGGCACGGCCGACAGTCTGAACGTCGCCGTCTGTGCCGGCGTGTTGCTCTACCACGCCCTCGATCAGCTCAGTGCAGGCTGAGCACTTCGTCCACATTGCGCCAGCGCGGCGGGCCGAGCATGTCGCGATGGGCGACGCGCACCGAGTGGATCGTCGCCTCGATCTCGCGCTTCCAGTGATCGAGGAAGCGTTTCAGTTCCGGGAACTGCGGCGCGAGATCATAGAGCTGCCAGCTGAACGTCTGCAGCAGGCGCGGATGATCGGGCCGCCAGTAATTGATGTCCACCGTGGCAAGGCTGTAGCCCTGCAATTGCCGCTCCAGATCGGTCATGGGCCCTCCGTGATTGACAGGGCCAAGATTTTCCCGCATTGGCCCCGCCGTCAAGGGGCTAAATGCCGGAAATATAACAGGAAATTGCTAGCAGCCGGTGATGGTGAGTGCTACGCGAAGGCCCAGCGTTGCAGGCCATCATCCGCCACGCTCACCATGCCGGGCAGGCCGATCGGGTGAGCGTCGAGGCTGAGCAGGGTGGCCAAGGCGTCGGCATCGGCCACGTCGATCTTGCCGAACACGCGGGCGCCGTCGGGCGTGCGGCCGACCACGCTGCCGTGGCTGGGTTGGCCCTCGCGGCCAAAGACGATGCTGTAGGTTTCCAGCCGCGCCGGGCCGGCATAGTGGCCGTCATAGGGCGGCACATCGGCGCGGGCGTCTTCGGCGACCTCCTGCACATCCTTGTTGAGCATCAGCCAGGCGGCCTCGGCTGGGCGGTTGCCGATCACCAGCGCATGATGCTTGGTGACATAGCCGCCCTGGCCATAGAGCAGCGCCTGATCGGCGGGCCGATCGCGCAACGACCGCACCATCGCGCAGGTCGAATGCAGCATGTAGCAGTTGAGCCCGGCGCCGGCGAACGACAGCCCGCCGGTGACGGAGAGCGGCACATCTGGCCCGAGGCCGAGCGTGCGCCGCGCCATCTTGGGCACGGTCGGGAAACAGCTGTAGAGCTCGACCCGGTCAAAGCCGTTCGGCGCAATGCGCACGGCCTGGCCCAGCACGGCATCCTGGGCGCAGCTGTGCACATATTGGTCGCGCTTCAGGTAATCCATGTGCTCGCCCGCGGCCGCGCCGCCGTGGACGTGGATGATGCGGTCTTCGGCAATGCCGGCGGCGCGGGCCGCAGCCAGCGTCGTCATCAGCACGGCGGCGGCCGCGTTGACATTGTTGTTGGCCACCATGCGCTTGGTATAGGGCCAGCAGATCATCCGGTTGTCGTCGGAGACGGTGGTGATCTCCTCGGCCGTGAAGGCCTTGCGGCCCCAGGCGTAAGGGTTGGTCGCGGCGACCGCGCTGATCCGTTCATAGGCCGCGCCGCTTTCCGCCAGCGCCTGGCGCGGTGTCAGCCCCCAGGCGGCGACAGTGGCATTTTCATACAAGGGGTAGATGTGGATCGGCTGGAAGATGCCGTGCTGCATGCCCAGCGGCGTCACGTGATCGGACGGCATGATCGGGTTCTCGGGTGTTTTCGAAGGCGGCGTCCACGGCAGGGTGATGCCGGCGGCCTTGGCCTTGGCCACCGCGTTCTGCGCCTCGCCGCCGGTGACGACGGCCACCACGCTGTTGCCGTTCATGATCCTGAGCGCGGCCTCGTGGATCTTGGTCGTCGGGGTTTCGCCTCCAACGATGGCATAGACGGCGCGGGGCGGCGTGATGCCCAGCCGCTCCGCCAACCGCTGCGCAACCTTGTCATAGCGCCACGAGACGAGGTTGATCACATCCAGGCTGTCGATGCGCTCGAGGAAGCCACCGCCGGCATCGGCATCAGCGGCGCGCACCGCGGCCTCCATCAGCGCCAGCGGCTCCAGCGCGGCAGCAGGATCGGCCGGCCGGTCGAGCACTTCGCCCACCCCGATGATCACCGGCGTGCGTTCGGCTGGCAGCGACATGGCAATTTCCTCCCCGCGATGGCCTCTCCTGATACAGGCGCGCTCGGCGGTCGCAAAGCCGCGATGCCCCTGCTACAATCGCGGGGTGAGCATGACTGCCCCCTCCCCAGACTGGACCATCCCGCAGGATTGGGCCCATTTCACCGCCACCGATCACCGTGTGTGGGATCATCTGTTCGAGCGTCAGACGCGATTGCTGCCCGGCCGGGTTGCGCCGGAATTCCTCGATGGCCTGAAGCGGCTGGATCTGACGCGGCCGGGCGTGCCGGATTTTGCCCGGCTGAACGAGCAGTTGATGGCGCTGACCGGCTGGCAGGTGGTGGCGGTGCCGGGCCTGGTGCCGGATGCGGTGTTCTTCCAGCATCTCGCCAACCGGCGTTTCCCGGCCGGCAACTTCATCCGCCGGCCCGACCAGCTGGATTATCTGCAGGAGCCCGACGTCTTTCACGACGTGTTCGGCCATGTGCCGCTGCTCGCCCACCCGGCCTTTGCCGATTACATGCAGGCCTATGGCCGCGGCGGGCTCAGGGCGCTGGAATTTGATGCCATCAACCGCTTGTCGCGGCTTTATTGGTACACGGTGGAATTCGGCTTGGTCCGTTCAGGGGAGGGCCTGGCCATCTATGGCGCCGGCATCGTCTCCAGCCATGGCGAGACGCTGTTCGCGCTCGACAGTGCCAGCCCCAACCGTATCGGCTGGACGCTGGAACGGGTGCTGAAAACCCCCTATCGCATCGACGATTTCCAGCAGACGTATTTCGTCATCGACAGTTTCGACCAGCTGCTGAAGGTCACGCTCGAAACCGATTTCGGCCCGCTCTACCAGCGGCTGGCCGGCGACCGGGATATCCCGATCGCCGCCATCTTGCCTGACGATCTGGTGTTCACCCGCGGTGACCAGAGCCACGTGGCGGGCGCGCGCCAACCCGTCTGATCACGTTTCAGCGAACGCTGCCGCGCTGCACCAGATTGACGATCCCCAGCAGCACCACGGCGCCAATGATGGCCACCAGCAGGCCGATGAGCGAGAAATTCTGCACCGAACCGACAATGCCGAACTGATTCAGCAGGAAATTGCCCAGAATCGATCCGATGCAGCCAACGACGATGTTGAGGACGATCCCCATGCTGCCGTTGCGGTTCATCACCATGCTGGCCAGCCAGCCGGCGATGCCGCCCACGATCAATGCCACGATCCAACCCATGCTCTGTCTCCTCTGGATGGCCACGGGCCACCAACCTTGTCTTCCGAACAGGTTTCAACGCGCCAGAGCCCGGTGTGTTCCCTGGCGATATCGCAGAGGATGAAAATGCGCCGCTTGGTGCGCGCCGCAGCGCCTTCGCAAAACCGCCCCGCCAGCGCGTGCTGACAGGGCGGCTGCAGGCCGATGCTGTTGCAGAAGGCGAAGGGGCAGCCGATCAGCGCTGCCCCGCCGTCGATCAATTGCGCAGCGAATTCACTTCGCTGACCCGCCCGCGCGAGGCGAGGCATTTCCACGGCGCCTTGCCCGGGCCGACGCCGACCATCACCAGCGTGGCGGCCTGGCTGAACTCCTCGCTCAGCAACACCACGTCGGGGTTGTTGGACTGCTGGGTCACGGCACGCAAGCAAGCCTGTGCGTCGGGCGACGGCGTGCCGGCGGCAGGCCGCACCGGCCGCGCTGGCGGCCGCGGCGGCT
>NZ_WNJP01000047.1 GCF_009733735.1 Sandarakinorhabdus oryzae
CGCTGATCTGGCTGCCATGCTTCGCCAGCGCCGCGCGGGCGCCATCGAGCAGCCGGGGATGCGGCGCCGCGGCCTGCGGCAAGGACGCCAGCGCCGGGCTTGCGGCGGCCAGGGCGGCCGCCCCCAGGAAGGCGCGGCGCGAGAGCGGGGTTTCACCTATAGTCATTGGCCGACAAGATAAGGCAGGCTGACCGCCATTACAGTGATGCATCGCCAAACCGCCCTGAATCATCGTCCAACCGCTGCCGTGCTGGCATTGGCGCTGGCCTTTGGCCTCCACGCCACGGCGTTGGCGCAGGCGCCGCCGGCCCCCGCAACCACCCCCGCCCAGCGCCTTGCCGCCGTCGATACGACCAAGCTCGACACCAGGGACCGCGCCAGCGTGGCCGCCAGCCTGGCCGCTTGGGCCGCTCTGGAACCGCTGCCCGCGGGGCGCTGGCTGCTGGTCAACATCCCGGCCTTCGAGATCAGCCTCTATGACGGCGCAGTGCGCACCGGCACCTGGCGGGCCATCGTCGGCAAGCCGAAAACCCCGACGCCGCGCTTCACCGGCACAGTGACCGGCGTCATCCTCAACCCGTGGTGGGAGGTGCCGGCCAGCATCGTGGCGGAAAGCGTTGGCCACTTGCTGGCGCGCCACCCCAAACAGGCGGCGGCGCAGGGCTATGTCCGCGAGGGCGACCGTTATCGCCAGCGGCCGGGGCCGGAAAACCAGCTTGGCCTCCTCAAGCTGGATTTCCGCAACCCCTACAGCGTTGGCATCCACGACACGCCGTCACGCCAGCTGTTCGCGCGCGAGAAGCGCGCCTTCAGCCATGGCTGCATCCGGGTCGATGATCCCTTCGGTCTCGCCGCCGCGCTATTCGGCCCGCCGGCCAGTCGCGACAGCCTGATGGCGCTGGGCAGCGCCAATCCTGACACCCAGCGCCTGGCCCTGGCCGCGCCGGTGCCGGTGATCGTTGGCTATTTCACCGCCGAAGTGGCCGACGACGGTACGCTGCGATTGTTCGACGATGTCTATCGCCGGCTGCCCAGGGGCGAGGCCTCGTCAGGCGATGATTGCGCCTCGCCATGAGCATCAGCCTGACTTTCCATGGCGCAGCGCGCACCGTGACCGGATCCTGCCTGGAACTGGTTGCCGGCGGTCACCGCATCCTCATCGATTGCGGCCTGTTCCAGGGCTCCCGCACGCTTGAAGGACTGAACCACGCGCCGCCGCCCTTTGCCACCCAGGGCCTGGATGCCGTCATCCTCACCCACGCCCATATCGATCACAGCGGCCAGTTGCCGCGCCTCGCTGCGCTGGGCTGGCAGGGGCCGATCTGGTGCACACCGCAGACGGTCGACCTGCTTGATCCCATGTTGGCCGACAGCGGCCGCATCCACGAATATGAAGCCGAGCGCCGCAATCGTCGCCGCGACCGGGCCGGCGAGACGCCGTTCGTGCCGATCTATACCGAGGCTGATGCGCTGGCCGCCGCCGCGATGGCGCGGCCAGTGGCGCTGGAAGACTGGTTCGAGGCCGCACCTGGCATCCGGGCCCGGTTGTGGAACGCCGGCCATATCCTGGGCGCCGCCTCGGTGGAGATCGAGGCGGGTGGCGTGCGCCTGCTGTGCTCGGGCGATCTGGGGCCCGACAACAAGGCCTTCCTGCCCGATCCCGCCAGTGCCCGCGGTTTCGACGCGGTGGTGTGCGAGGCGACGTACGGCGGCACGGTGCGCGAGCGGGTGAACCTCTATGAACGCCGCCGCCGCCTTGCCGACGAGATCAATGCGGCGATGGCGGAAGGCGGCAATCTCGTCATCCCGGCCTTTGCGCTGGAGCGCACGCAGGAGCTGCTGCTCGATATCGTCATGCTGTCCCGCGCCGGGGCGATCGGCACGACGCAGGTGTTTGTCGACAGTCCGCTCGCCAACCGGGTGACGTCGGTCTATCGCCGCCATGCCGACACGCTGGAAGACACCGGCGGCCACGACGTGTTTGCCCATCCGGCCATCCACACGGTGGAAAGCGCAGTGGAATCGATGCGATTGAACACGCTGTCGGGGGCGATCATCATCGCCGCGTCGGGCATGTGCGAGGCCGGACGTATCCGCCATCACCTGGCCCATAATCTGCCGCGCCGGGATTCAACCATATTGTTCGTCGGCTTCCAGGCGCAGGGTGCACTGGGCCGGGTGATCCTGGAGGGCGCCAGCCGGGTGCGCATGTCGGGCCGCGACATCGCGGTGCGCGCCCGTATCCGCCACATCGACAGCTATTCCGCCCATGCCGACCAGAGCGAGCTGCTCGACTGGATTGCGGCGGCCGGGCCAATTGCCGGCACCCTGTTTCTCGATCATGGCGAGGCCAGCGCGATGGACGCCCTGAAGGCCGAGGCCGAAGCCCGCGCGCTGGCCGCCGAAGTGGTGACGCCGGAGATGGGCGATGCATTCCGGCTTGAACCCGGCAAACCCGCCCGCCGTGCCCGTCGCGGTACCCGCAGCCAGCGCGAGGCGGTGGGCCGCGACTGGCAGAACGACTATGCCGATCTGGCCAGCGGCCTGAAGCAGCGCCTCGCCGCCATCCGGGATGATCATGCCCGCCAGCAGGCCATCGCCCGCATGCGCCGCATCCTCGATGATTACGAGAAGCGCCCCCGGCGACGCTGAGCCGCAGCCGCTTGACGCCGGCCAGTGCCGGCCGCAGGGCAGGGGCCATCAAGGGGGAATTGAAGATGATGCAGGCGACGCGCCGGATGCTGCTGCCAACTGTCGTGCTGCTGGCCAGTGCCGGCGCGCAGGCCCAGACCCAAACGCAGCCGCCCTTTGCGGTGGAGGAAGCCACCATCGCCGGCGTGCATGCGGCGATGCGGGGCGGGCAGTTGACCTGCCGTGCGCTGGTCGATGCCTATCTCGCGCGCATCGCCGCCTATGACAAGAACGGCCCGGCGGTGAATGCCATCGTGATGATCAACCCCGATGCCCGGCGCGAGGCCGATGAACTGGATCGGCGCTTTGCCGCTGGCGGCCTCACCGGCCCGCTGCATTGTGTGCCGATGATCGTGAAGGACAATTTCGAGACCGCCGGCCTGCAGACCAGCAATGGCGCGCTGGCCTTTGCCGGCTATCGGCCCGCACGCGACGCCACCCAGGTGGCGCGGGTGAAGGCGGCCGGCGCCATCGTGCTGGCCAAGTCCAACATGGCGGAATGGGCGTTCAGCCCGGTGGAAACGGTCAGCTCCATCCTGCCGGGTTACACGAGAAATCCTTATGCGCTCGACCGGGTGACGGCGGGATCGAGCGGTGGCACGGCGGCGGCGATTGCGGCGAGTTTCGGGCTTGTGGGCCTGGGCAGCGACACCGGCGATTCTATCCGCGGGCCCTCATCGCACACCGGCTTGGCTGGCATCCGTTCAACCATGGGCCTGACCAGCCGGGCCGGGGTGTTCCCGCTCAACCTGAAAGCCGATATCGCCGGGCCGATGGCGCGCTCAGTGGCGGACATGGCCGCGGTTTTCCAGGTGATCGTTGGCGAAGACCCGCGCGATTCCGTCACCGCCACTGCCCGCGACCACGCGCTGCCGGATCTCGCCGCCACGCTGGCCCGGTCCAGCCTGAAGGGTGTCCGCATCGGTGTGTTGCGCGAAGCCTGGGAGCGGGAGACCACTGATCCGGAAATCCGGGCGATCTTCATGGCCGCGCTCGATGATCTGCGGCGACAGGGCGCCATCATCGTCGATCCGGCGCCGATCGAGGGTTATGCCCCGCTGGTGCGGCCGGGGCCGGCCGGGCCGTGCATGGGGTTCAAGCATGACCTGAACCGGTTCCTGGCTCAACGGGCGGGCCAGGTGCCGCTCGCCGATCTGACCGCGATCATCGCATCCGGCCGCTTCCACCCGTCGGTCGCCAAGCGTCTGGAGGATGCCGAGAAGGGGCCCGTCAATGGCGCTGGCTCCGCCGCCTGCCAGGAAGACGATGCGCAGCGCGCGGCGGTGCGCGCTCAGGTGCTGGGCACAATGGCCAGGCTGAAGCTGGATGCCTATGTCTATCCCACCTGGAGCAACCCGCCGCGGCTGATTGGTGATCTCAACACACCGGGCGGCGACAACAGCCAAATCTTCGCGCCGCTCACCGGCTTTCCGGCGGTGAACATGCCCATGGGCCACAGCCGCGGCGGCCTGCTGCCGATCGGCATCACTTTCTTCGGCCGGCCCTGGGCCGATGCGGCGCTGATCGGTTATGCCCACGCCTACGAACAGGCCACCCGCCACCGCCACCCGCCGGCCTCGACGCCGCCTTTGCGGTGAGGTGTTGGCGGACAGAGTGGGATTCGAACCCACGGTGAGGTTTCCCCCACGGCGGTTTTCAAGACCGCTGCCTTAAACCACTCGGCCATCTGTCCGGGGCCGGGCCTAGTGGTTTGGAGGGCGGGTGGTCAAGTGACGTTGTGCGGGCGGACCTTGCGCAGGTCGGACGGGCTGCGGCCGTAGCGGGCGGCGATGACCTCGTTGAAACGGCGCAGCGAGGCGAAGCCGGAGGCCAGCGCGATCTCGGTCATTGGTAATTGCGTGTGCGCGATCATCTGCATGGCGCGCTGGACGCGGCGGGTCTGCGCCACTTCGATGGGGGAGGCGCCGAGATGCTGGCGGAACAGGCGGGTGAGGTGGCGGGCGCCGATGCCGCAGCGTTCCGCCAGTTGCTCGACCGTGCCTTCGCCATCAAGGGCGCCGTCGTCGATCAGCTTCAAGGCGCGTTCGACCGTCGTCTTGGTGCCGTTCCAGGCCGGGCAGAAGGGGGCGCTTTCAGGCCGGCACTTGAGGCAGGGGCGATAGCCGGCGCGTTCGGCGGCGGCGGCGCTGGGGAAGAAATTGATGTTGCGGGTGAGGGGCTGGCGCACCCGGCAGACCGGACGGCAATAGATGCCGGTGGTCTTGACCGCGATGAAGAACAGCCCGTCATAGGCCGGGTCGCGGGCAAACCGCGCCGCGTTCATCGTGTCGAAGTCGAGGCCGTGAATGGCGGGAGAGACAGGCGCGTGCATGGACTCTAGATTACGCCCCCGACGCGCGCACGGCCAGAGGCCAGGTGAAGACGATGGCCGATTTCCGCCAGTGACCTTGGTGACAGCAAGCCAACCACGTATCCTTTCAAAGCCAGGCGCCACAGGCTAGAACCAGCGCATGACAGCCAAGCAGACTCGCCGCTATTTCGGCACCGATGGCATTCGCGGCTTGACCAACACGCCGCCGATGACCGCCGCCATCGCCCTGAAACTGGGCCAGGCCGCCGGCCGGCATTTTCTGCGCGGGCTCCATACCCACCGGGTGGTGATCGGCAAGGACACGCGGCTTTCCGGCTACATGATGGAATCGGCGCTGGTTGCCGGTTTCACCAGCGTCGGCATGGACGTGACGCTCTTGGGCCCGATGCCGACCCCGGCGGTGGCGATGCTCACGCGCTCGATGCGGGCCGATCTGGGCGTGATGATCTCTGCCAGCCACAACCCGTTTCACGATAACGGGATCAAGCTGTTCGGCCCTGATGGCTATAAATTGTCGGATGCCGACGAAGCTGCGATCGAGGCGCTGCTGGAGGAGGAAATCCCGCTGGCCGAGCCCAAGGCCATCGGCCGGGCACGGCGCATCGACGACGCGCAGGGGCGCTATATCCATTTTGCCAAGGCCACCTTTCCGGAACATCTGCGCCTCGATGGGCTGAAGATCGTCATCGATTGCGCGCATGGTGCCGCCTACAAGGTGGCGCCAGCGGCGCTGTGGGAACTGGGCGCGGAGGTGATCGCCATCGGCGTCGCGCCCGACGGTTTCAACGTGAACGACAAGGTCGGATCCACCCACCCCAAGGCATTGCAATTGAAAGTGCTGGAAAGCGGCGCCGATATCGGCATCGCGCTGGATGGCGATGCCGATCGGCTGATCGTGGTCGATGAACGTGGCCAGGTGGTGGATGGCGACCAGTTGATGGCGCTGATTGCCTCGCGGGCGGCCGAGGCCGGCACGCTGAAAGGCGGTGCGCTGGTGGCGACCGTGATGTCCAATCTGGGGCTGGAGCGGTTCCTGGAGAGCAAGGGCATCGCCCTGCACCGCGCTGCGGTGGGGGACCGGCACGTGCTGGAATTGATGCGCCAGGCCGGCTGCAATGTCGGCGGCGAGCAATCGGGGCACATCATCCTGTCGGATCATGCCACCACTGGCGATGGGCTTGTGGCGGCGCTGCAGGTGCTGGCGGCGCTGGTCGGTTCGGGCAAGCCGGCGAGCGAGTTGCTTCACCTTTTCGATCCACTGCCGCAGCTGCTCAAGAATGTGCGCTTCAAGGGCGGCGCGCCGCTGGAGGCCGATGCGGTGAAGGCGGCGATTGCCGAGGCCGAGGCGAGGCTCGCCGGGCAGGGGCGACTGCTGATCCGCAAGAGCGGTACCGAGCCGCTGATCCGGGTGATGGCCGAGGGCGAGGACAAGACGCTGGTTGGCCGCGTGGTTGATGATATCTGTGCGGCGGTGGCCGCGGCGGCGGCCTGATGCTGGCGCTTCGTCCCGATTGCGAGCGCTGCGGCGCTGATCTGCCGGCCGATTTGCCCGGCGCACATATCTGCTCGTTCGAATGCACTTTCTGCACCGCCTGCAAGACCGGGGCGCTGGCCGGTGTGTGCCCCAATTGCGGCGGTGATCTGCAGCCGCGTCCGCTGCGGGTGGGGGCGGCGCTGGCGAAATATCCGGCGTCGGTGGAGCGCAAGCATGGTCGCTAGGATCCTGGCGATTGCCGGGTCTGACAGTGGCGGCGGCGCCGGCATCCAGGCCGATATCAAAACGATCACCGCGCTGGGCGGCTATGCCATGACGGCGGTGACGGCGATCACCGTGCAGAACACGCAAGGCGTCGGCGCGGTGCATGGTGTGCCGCCGGAAATCGTGGCCGGGCAAATCCGTGCCTGCATCGATGATATCGGCGTTGATGCCATCAAGATCGGCATGCTGGGCAACGAAGCGGTGATCAATGCCGTCGCCGATGCGCTGGCCGGCGTGAACGTGCCGATCGTGCTCGATCCTGTGATGATCGCCAAGGGCGGCGCGGCGCTGATCGAGGAGGAGGCCGTGTGGGCGATGATGCAGCGCCTGCTGCCGATGGCGAGCGTGATCACGCCCAATGTGCCGGAACTGGTGGCGCTGACCGAGACCGAGGTGGAAGACGCCGCCGACATGTTGCTGGCGGCGCAAGAGTTGTTGAATGCGGGTCCGATGAACAGTCGGGCTGCGGTGCTGGCCAAGGGCGGACATCTGGAGGGTGATCAACTCACCGACTGGCTGGTGACGCGCCAGGGGCATCTGGCGTTTACCGATGCGAAGATCGAGACGAAGAGCAGTCACGGCACCGGCTGCACGCTGTCATCGGCGCTGGCGTGCAGCTTGGGGCAGGGGATGGCCTTGCCCGAGGCGGTGCAGCGGGCGCGGGCCTTTGTGCGGTTGGCGCTGCGCTCGGCGCCCGGCCTGGGGCAGGGGCATGGGCCGATGGGCCATGGCCAGGTGGTCAACGACATCAGCGCGCCGGCGCCCGTGCTCAACCAGATCACCGTGCCGGCGACGGATTATGCGACGTCACTGGCTTTCTATCGGCAACTGGGGCTCCGCCTGATCGTGGACAGTCCCGACAATGGCTATGCGCGCTTCGAGGCAGGCAATGGCGTGACGCTCTCGATCCATGTGGGCGATGGGCAGGCCGGTGGGGCGACCGTCTATCTGGAATCGCTGCGGCTCGATGCCTGGGTGGCGGCGCTGATTGCGGCCGGACTGGTGTTCGAGCAATTGCCGCAGGACGAGGACTGGCTGTGGCGCGAGGCCCGGCTGCGGGACCCGGCCGGCAACCGCATCTGCCTTTACGCCGCTGGCGAAGCGCGGCGGTTTCCGCCATGGCGGGTTTGATCGCCGGCGTTGACGAGGCCGGGCGCGGGCCGTGGGCGGGGCCGGTGGTGGCAGCGGCCGTCATCCTGCGCGGACGCGTCCCGCCGGGTCTGGACGACAGCAAGAAGCTGAGTGCGAAGCGGCGCGAGGCGCTGTTCCATGCGCTCCACGCCAGCGATTGCCTGATCGGCGTTGGCCAGGCCAGCGTGGCGGAAATCGACCACCTCAATATCCTGCAGGCGACCTGGCTGGCGATGACCCGCGCCGTCGAGGCGCTGGGTGAGCCGCCCGCGCATGTGCTGGTCGATGGCAACCGCTTGCCGAAATGGCGCTGGCCGGCCACCGCCATCATCGGTGGTGATGGCTGCGAGCCGGCCATTTCGGCCGCGTCCATCATTGCCAAGGTGACGCGCGACCGGATCATGGCCGAACTTGATCGCCTTCACCCCGGCTATGGCTGGGCGCAGAACCAGGGCTATGGCGTCGCCGCGCACGCACAGGCGCTGAACAGGCTTGGCGCGACCCCGCATCACCGCGCCAGTTTTGCCCCAGTGAAGTCCGTGCTGACGCGGGCGGTTCTGCAGAAACTGGCGGGGTGAGTCTTTTGAGTGACACCACTAGGGGTTGAGTCCGCCCAAATCGGCGGGACTCCAGATATGGTGTTGTTCCCCTTTTGATTCCGAAATGTGACGAATCAGGGAATCTCGTTGATTCCAAATGATTCTTGACCGCGAATCCGGTCTGACTCATCACGGCCCCACGTGTTTCGTGGGAGTGGTGAGATGAAGGCTTTCCGGCAGGGTGATCATCGTGATTCCGAACGTCTGCTGGCCGATGCCGGCCTGGGCGGTCGTGCGCGTGCACCGTCGCTGGAGACCGATCGCATCCTGGTGGGTGACTGCATCGAACTGATGAACAGCCTGCCCGCCGGCAGCGTGGACCTGATCTTCGCCGATCCACCCTATAATCTGCAGCTGGGTGGCGATCTCGCCCGCCCGGATGGCAGCCATGTCGATGCCGTCACTGACGATTGGGACAAATTCTCCAGCCTGGAAGCCTATGACCGCTTCACCAAGGCCTGGCTGAAGGCGGCGCACCGCCTGCTCAAGCCCGATGGCGCGATCTGGACCATTGGTTCCTATCACAACATCTTCCGTGTCGGCGCCGCGCTGCAGGATGAAGGCTATTGGATCCTCAACGACATCGTGTGGCGCAAGGCCAATCCCATGCCCAACTTCAAGGGCACGCGTTTCACCAACGCGCATGAAACCCTGATCTGGGCAGCAAAATCCGAATCCAGCCGTTACTGCTTCAACTACCACGCCATGAAGGCCATGAACGAGGACCTGCAAATGCGATCGGACTGGCTGATCCCGATCTGCACCGGCGGCGAACGGCTGAAGGACGGCAGCGCCAAGGCGCATCCGACCCAGAAGCCGGAAGCGCTGCTCTATCGCATTCTCGTGGCCTGCACGCGCCCCGGCGACGTGGTGCTCGACCCGTTTTTCGGCACCGGCACCACCGGTGCCGTGGCCAAGCTGCTCGGCCGGCGCTGGATCGGGATCGAGCGCGAAGCGAAATATGTGCGAGTGGCGAATGAGCGTATCAACAATCTGCTGCCGCTCGACGGCGGCGACATCAAGATCAGTGAAGGTACCCGCGGTCAGGCCCGCATCCCGTTCGGCAGTCTGGTGGAGAGCGGCCTTGTCCGCCCCGGCACACGCCTGTGGGGTCCGGGCCGGCGTGTGGGTGCGCGCGTACGGGCTGATGGCAGCCTGGACATGGCCGGGCGCACGGGATCCATCCACCAGATGGGTGCCGCGGCGCAGGGTCTGCCCAGCTGCAATGGTTGGACCTTCTGGCATGTCGAGGACGACGATGGCCAGTTGGTGCCGTTGGATGCCAGGCGCCAGATGTTTCGCCAAGCCACTGCTGCGACCGTCTGACGCCTGGCATCCATTTCACTGCCGCCTTGCGGCCAGCGTATAGTTTGAATAACACACTCCCACACGATTCTGTGGGAGACTGTTTGATGCGCGCGTTCCTGATTGCCACCAGCCTGGTTGCGCTGGCCGCCACCCCGGCACTGGCCGCCGATGCGATGACGAGCAGCAGCAACAAGCCCGAGCTCGGCCGCTTCGGCTTTGACGAGGCGGGCATGGACAAGTCGGTGAAGGCCGGCGACGATTTCATGGCCTTCACCAGCGGCACCTACCTCAAGAATCTGGAAATCCCGGCCGACCGTTCCAATTATGGCATGTTCACCCGGCTGCGCGACCTGAGCCAGGATCGCACCCGCCAGATCATCGAAGATGCCGCGAAGCAACCGGCGGCACCGGGCAGCAACGCCCAGAAGGTCGGCGATTTCTACGCCAGCTTCATGGATGAAGCCGCCATCGAGGCGAAGGGGATCAGTCCGATCAAACCGCGCCTCGATGCCATTGCCGCGCTGTCCGACAAGGCGGCGCTGGCCCGGATGCTGGGCGAGTCCGCCCGGGACGGCCTCGATGGCCCGATCAATGTGCAGGTGCTGCAGGATCTCAAAACGCCGGACGTGATCGCGGCTTATGTCGGCCAGGGCGGCCTCGGCCTGCCAGATCGGGATTATTATCTCGACGACAGCAACCCGCGCTTCATCGAGGCGCGCACCAAGTACAAGGCCTATATCGCCGAACTGCTGACCCTGGCCGGTTTCGACAATGTGCCGGCCCGCGCCGCGGCCATTTATGACCTGGAGGTCAAGATCGCCCGCACCCACTGGACGCAGGTGGAAAGCCGCCAGGTCGACAAGCTTTACAACCCTGTGGCCACCAGCGCCGTTGCCGGCACCTATCCGGGCTTTGACTGGAGCCCGTTCCTCAGTGCCACTGGCCTCGCCGCGCAGAACCAGCTGGTGATCTTCCAGCCGTCTGCGGTGAAGGGCGCGGCCGCGCTGATCGCGTCGGAGCCCTTAACTGTCTGGAAGGATTATCTCGCCGTCCACACGCTGGCCAGCAACGCCAGCCTGCTGCCCAAGGCGTTCGTCGATGCCAAGTTCGGCATGGACAAGGTGCTGACCGGCCAGCCGGTGATCCAGCCGCGCTGGAAGCGGTCGGTGGACCTGACCTCGGCTGTGCTCGGCGAGGCGGTGGGCGCGCTCTATGTGCAGCGCTATTTCCCGCCGATTGCCAAGGCCAAGGCCGACACCATGGTGAAGAACATCATCGCCGCGCTCGACGCCCGCCTGGCCAAGCTGGACTGGATGGACCCGAAGACGCGCGATGCCGCCCGTGCCAAGCTGGCCAGCTTCACGCCCAAGATCGGTTATCCTGACAAGTGGCGCGATTATTCTGCGCTGCAGATCGTGCGTGGTGACGTGGTGGGCAATGCCACCCGCGCCGCCCGCTTCGAATATGACCGCCAGCTCGCCAAGATCGGCAAGCCGATCGACAAGAGCGAATGGGGCATGACCCCGATGACGGTGAACGCCTATGCCAATCCGCTGTGGAACGAGATCGTGTTCCCGGCCGCCATCCTGCAGGCGCCGTTCTTTGATCCCAATGCCGACGATGCGGTGAATTATGGCGGCATCGGCGCGGTGATCGGCCACGAAATCACCCACCATTTCGACGACCAGGGCCGCAAGTTCGACAAGGACGGCAAGCTGTCGGACTGGTGGACGAAGGAGGACGAAACCCGCTTCAAGGCGCTGACCGACAAGGTGGTGGCGCAATATGGCGCCTACGAACCGCTGCCGGGCAAGAAGATCAACGGCGAGCTGACCCTGGGCGAGAACATGGCCGATCTGGCCGGCGTCAACATCGCCTTTGACGCTTACAAGCGCAGCCTGAACGGCAAGCCGGCCCCGATCATCGATGGCTGGACTGGCGAGCAGCGCTTCTTCCTCGGCTTTGGCCAGGTGTGGCGCCAGAAATATCGCGAGCCGCTGCTCAACCAGCTGCTCACGGTCGATCCGCACTCGCCGGGCAATTTCCGGCCCTATGTCGTGCGCAACCTCGACAGCTGGTATGCCGCGTTCAATGTGAAGCCGGGCGACAAATTCTACCTGGCGCCGGAACAGCGGATCAAGGTGTGGTAAGACGCTATTTTCGCCCGATACTGACCGAAGGTGAGGGGCTGCCGCTGGCCGGCGGCCCCTTTTCCTTTGCCCGCGCCGAGGTGCTGACACGCGCCGGCAGCGAGGGTTTCGTGGATGCCGACGCGCTGCCGGCGGACTGGCAGGCGCGGCTGACCGCACCGCGCCCGCTGCTGGCCCGGTTCGCGCCGCCGATGCCGCTGGTGATGGGCATCATCAACGTCACGCCCGACAGTTTTTCCGATGGCGGCCGCCATGATGCGCCCGCTGCTGCCATCGCCGCCGCCCATGCGATGCACGCGGCGGGCGCGGCGATCATCGATGTCGGCGCCGAATCCACCCGGCCGGGTGCGCCGGAACTGCCGGTGGGGGACGAACTGGCCCGCCTGGCGCCGCTGTGGGGCGGGTTGGCTGGCCTGCCGGTCTCCATCGACACCCGCAAGGCCGCGGTGATGGAAGCAGCGCTCGCTGCCGGGGCAATGATCGTCAATGATGTCAGCGCGTTGGGGCATGATCCCGACGCCATGGCGCTGGTCGCAGCACGCGGCTGCCCGGTGATCCTTATGCACCACCAGGGCACGCCCGAAACCATGCAGATCGCGCCGCACTATGACAATGTGCTGCTCGACGTGTTCGACTGGCTGGAGGGGCGGATTGCCGCAGCCGTCGCCGCCGGCATCGCCCCCGATGCGGTCATCGCTGATCCCGGTATCGGCTTTGGCAAGGGGCTGGCGCATAATCTGGCCCTGTTGTGGGGCCTCACCCTGCTGCACGGCCTTGGCGTCCCGATCCTGCTCGGCGCCAGCCGCAAGTCCTTGATTTCCAAGCTTGCTGGAGATGTGCCGGTCGAACAGCGCTTGCCCGGCAGCCTGGCGCTGGCGCTGGCCGGGGCCGAGGCCGGCGTGCAGATCGTGCGGGTCCACGACGTGGCGGAGACGGCACAGGCCCTCGCGGTTTGGCGAGCCTGCCGCGTGGCCAACGCCTGAACGGCCATTTGCCCCTTCACAGCCGCGCCGACTCTGCTAACAGGCACGCTGTGCGCGCTGCCGCAGCAGGGTGCTGACACGCAATTTTTGAGGGTTTCGCCTGTCATGGCCAGCAATGATCAACCGGACAACGCTCACCGTTCGACCTATGAGAGCTTCCTTGGCTTTGCCAAGTGGGGGACCATCTTCGTGGTGCTGGTGCTGGTGGCGCTGAAGCTGTTCGTGGCCTGAACGGCAGCGCATTTGGGGGCTGAACCATGAAAATCGCGGTGCTGAAGGAAATTGCCGCCACCGAACAACGCGTGGCTGCCACGCCGGAAACGGTGAAGAAGCTGATCGCGCTGGGCGCCGCCGTGTCGGTGGAAAGCGGTGCGGGCGCCGGCGCACGCATCAGCGATGCCGATTACCAGGGCGCCGGAGCCACCGTCGCCGCCCGCGCCGATGTGATCGCGGGGGCGGACATGGTGCTGGGCGTGCAGGGCCCGGCGGTGGCGGATCTGCCCGGCATCAAGGCCGGCACGATCATCGCCGCCATCCTCTCGCCGTTCAACGATCGCGCCAAGATCGAGGGCTATGCCGCGGCCGGCCTCAACGCCTATGCGATGGAGTTCATGCCGCGCACCACGCGCGCCCAGTCGATGGACGTGCTGTCGTCGCAGTCCAACCTCGCCGGCTACAAGGCAGTGATCGACGCCGGCGAAGCCTATGGCCGCGCCTTCCCGATGATGATGACGGCCGCCGGCACGATCAGCGCCGCGCGCGTGTTCATCATGGGTGTGGGCGTCGCCGGCCTGCAGGCCATCGCCACCGCGCGCCGCCTGGGCGGCGTGGTCAGCGCCACCGACGTGCGTTCGGCCACCAAGGAACAGATTGAATCGCTGGGTGCCAAGGCGATCTTCGTCGAGAAGGTGGCGGGCATTTCGGGTGAAGGCGCCGGCGGCTATGCCACCGAAATGAGCGATGAGTACAAGGCGGCGCAGGCCGAGCTGGTCTCCAGCCACATCGCCAAGCAGGATATCGTCATCACCACCGCGCTGATCCCCGGCCGGCCCGCCCCACGCCTGATCACCGATGCCCAGGTGGCCTCGATGCGGCCGGGCAGCGTGATCGTCGACCTGGCGGTTGACAGCGGCGGCAATGTCGAAGGCGCGGTGGCCGGCCAGGTCGTGGAGCGCCACGGCGTCAAGATCATTGGCCATTCCAATCCTGCCAGCCGCATGGCCCCCGATGCCAGCGCGCTCTACAGCCGCAATCTCTACAACATGATCAACGCCTTCTGGGACAAGGAGGCGAAAGCCGCCGTGTGGCCCGCCGATGATGACATCGTGAAGGGCATCAAGCTGACCGAGGGCGGCAAGATCGTCCACGAACGGCTGCTGGGTTAAGGGGACACGCCATGGATTTCCTGTCGATCCTGTCGATCTTCGTGCTGGCGGTGTTCGTCGGCTATTATGTCGTGTGGTCGGTGACCCCGGCGCTGCACACGCCGCTGATGGCCGTCACCAACGCCATTTCGTCCGTCATCATCGTCGGCGCGCTGATTGCGGCGGCGGCCGGTGCCATCACCGAAGGCGGCGGCCTGTCGATGTGGCTCGGCCTGATCGGGGTCGTGCTGGCCAGCGTCAACATCTTCGGCGGCTTTGCCGTCACGCGCCGCATGCTCGCCATGTACAAGAAAAAAGACAAGAAGCCGGCGGCTTCGAAGTAAGGGCAGGGGCACCACTATGGAACATGCAGTCGCTGCCACCCCGGCCTGGGCCGTCTTGGCCTATCTCGTCGCCGGTGTGCTCTTCATCCTCGCCCTGCGCGGGCTGTCGTCGCCGGAAAGCTCGCAGGCGGGCAACCGCAATGGCATGATCGGCATGTTGATCGCGGTCGGCACCACGCTGGCCCTGCACCCGACCGGCCTGCCGCTGATCATCGGCGCCATCGCCATCGGCGGCGGCATTGGCTGGGTGATCGCCCAGCGCATCCAGATGACGGCGATGCCCGAGCTTGTTGCCGGCTTCCACAGCCTGGTCGGCATGGCCGCGGTGCTGGTCGGTTGCGCCGCCTATCTCAACCCGGCTGCCTTCGGCATCGTTGACAGTGCCGGCGCCATCCTCGCCGTGTCGCGTGTGGAAATGGGCCTGGGCGTGGCCATCGGCGCCATCACCTTCTCCGGCTCGATCATCGCCTTCCTCAAGCTTTCGGGCCGCATGTCGGGCGCACCGATCCTGCTGCCGGGCCGCCACATCCTCAACCTGGGCGTTCTGGCCGGCATCCTGGTGCTCACCGGCGTGTTTGCCATGGATGCCGCTGCGGCCGCCGGCCAGGGCCCGCTGCTGTGGATCATCCTGGGTCTCAGCTTCCTGATCGGTGTCACCCTGATCATCCCGATCGGCGGGGCGGACATGCCGGTCGTCATCTCGATGCTGAACAGCTATTCGGGCTGGGCGGCGGCGGCGATGGGTTTCACCCTGCAGAACACCGCGATGATAATCACCGGCGCGCTGGTGGGCTCGTCGGGTGCGATTCTCTCCTACATCATGTGCAAGGCGATGAACCGCAGCTTCATCAGCGTCATCGCCGGGGGCTTTGGCGCTGATTCCGGCGGCGGTGGCGGCGAGAAGGGCGCAGCGATCCAGAAGGCTTACAAGGCCGGCTCGGCCGACGATGCCGCCTTCATCATGCAGAACGCCGAAAGCGTCATCATCGTGCCCGGTTACGGCATGGCGGTTTCGCAGGCCCAGCACGCGCTGCGCGAAATGGGCGACCTGCTGAAGAAGGAAGGCGTTTCCGTCAAATACGCCATCCACCCGGTCGCCGGCCGCATGCCCGGCCACATGAACGTGCTGCTCGCCGAAGCCAATGTGCCGTACGACGAGGTGTTCGAGCTGGAAGACATCAACAGTGAGTTCGGCCAGTGCGACGTCGCATTCGTCATCGGCGCCAACGACGTCACCAATCCCCTTGCGAAGACCGACAAGACGTCACCCATCTATGGGATGCCGATCCTGGACGTGGAGAAGGCCAAGACCGTGCTGTTCGTGAAGCGCTCGATGGGCGGCGTCGGCTATGCCGGCGTGGACAATCCGGTCTTCTATGCGGACAACACGATGATGTTGTTGGCGGATGCGAAGAAGATGGTGGAGAATATCGTGAAGGGGCTGAATGGGGGCGGGCACTGAGTAGCGCGGCGCGTGAATAGTGCGCAGCACTATTCACCGACTCGCGCAAGCACGGCCAGCGACCACAAAAGGGCGGCTCTCCAGCCGCCCTTTTTTGTGTCGTCTGACGGCGTGGCTCCGCCACGCTCTTCCTTCTTCCTACTTTCGGCACCCCCAGCGGACTCGGCGGCTCCGCCGCCGGCCGCGCGGGAAGGGGCAGATCACGCCGCCGGCTTGTCACTCCACAGCTGCGGAAACAGCCGCTTCAGCCCTTCCACCTTCGGGATATCGTTGAACGCGATATAGGGCTGGCTGGTGTGCCCACGCAGATAATTCTGGTGGTAGCTCTCGGCCGGATAGAAGGGCCTGTTGCCCTCAAACGTCGTCACGATCTTCGGCTTCCACACCCCGGCCTTCTCCAGCTGGGCGACATAGGCCTTGCCAATCCGCTCCTGCTCCGCCGTCCGCGGGAAAAGTGCATTGCGATACTGCGGCCCGGTATCGGGCCCTTGCCGATTGAGCTGGGTGGGATCCGTCGCCACCGAGAAAAACACCCGCAGCAGCGTGCCGTAAGAGACGACCGCCGGATCATAGGTCACTTCCACCGCCTCGGCATGGCCGGTCATGCCGGTGCCGGTCAATTCATAGACGGCCGTGGCGCGCGCGCCGCCGGCATAGCCTGACACCGCAGCCTTCACGCCCTTCACGCGCTCGAACACACCTTCGATGCCCCAGAAGCAGCCGCCGGCAAAGACGGCCTTCTGCAGCGGCGCCTTGGCCAGCGGGGCATCGATGGCGGGAGCGGGGGCGAGCACCATGCGCTCGGCCGAACAGGCCGGAGTGGCGAGGATGGCGAGAGCAAGCAGAAGGCGTTTCATGCGGCTTTTCCCGGAACGAAGCTGAGCGCCAGGCCATTGATGCAATAGCGCAGGCCGGTCGGCTTGGGCCCGTCATCGAAGACATGGCCCTGGTGGCCGCCGCAGCGGTTGCAGTGCACTTCGGTGCGCACCATGAAGAAGCTCTTGTCCACCGTGGTGCCGATCGCGGTCTTGTTGATCGGCTGCCAGAAGCTGGGCCAGCCGGTGCCGCTGTCGAACTTGTGGGCCGAGCTGAACAGCGGCAGCGCGCAGCCGCGGCAGACGAACATGCCGGTGCGATGTTCGCTGTTGAGCGGCGAGGTGAATGGGCGTTCCGTCGCCTCCTCGCGCAGCACGGCATAGGCATTCTTGCCGAGGCGGCGCTTCCATTCTTCGGGTGTGAAGCTGACGGTGAAACGACCAGTGGCGGCCGATGCGGCGGCGGTGCCAAACAGAGTGGCGGCGGGCAGGGCGGCCAACAGGCCAAGCAGGGTGCGTCGTGTGGTCATGCCTTCCTATACGCACGGGCAAGCTGAACCGTTACTGGCGGCAATGCCGCACTCAGCCGGCGAAGGCGGCTTCCAGTGCTGCGAGGTCGAGCTTGATCATGCCCTGCATGGCGGCAAAGGCGCGCGCGGCGGCGGCCGTATCGGGGCTGGCCAGCATCGCCGGCATCTGGCGCGGGACGATCTGCCATGACACGCCAAAGCGATCGCTGATCCAGCCACAGGCGACTTCGGCGCCGCCATCGGCCAGCAAGGCGGCCCACAGCCGATCGGTTTCGGCCTGATCATCGGTGAGCACGCTGATCGAAGCGGCATGGTTGGGCGGCGGCCCACCGTGGGCGTTCAACACCATCATTGGCGCACCGGCCAGAGTGAACTCGATGATCAGCGCCTGGCCGTCCTTCTCCACCACGCCGTCGATGCCGCTGTCGGGCAGCAGGCTGGTCCAGAAGACAACCGCCTCCTCGCCATTGCCGGGCATCCAGAAGCAGGTGCGGGCCTTGGCTCCGAGGAACGCGCCCATGGTCTCAGCCATTTCGTTTCTGCCAGGCCGCGCCCTGCGATTTGGCCAGATCGACCAGATCCTCCATCACCACCTGCATGTCGATCAGGTGCAGGCCCCAGGCCTCGACCACCTGGCCGCCCACCACGACGTCGCCATTGATCGTATCGGTGCGGGCATCGGCGGGATCGGCGTTGACGGCGACAGACAGGACATTGGCATTGTCACGGGCCATGCATTCGCCGCTGAGCAGGCCGGGCAGGGCGACGAAGGGCGTGTAGATGTTGCGGCCCTTTGCCCAGCGTGGCGCCGGCGCGCCATTTGCGACGATGGCGGTGCCACTGACCATCAACGGGCGCAGCGTGACGCGGCCACCGGCCAGCGCCGCCGGGTTGGTGCAGGCCACGGCCATCCCGGCCGGGCTGCCGGCGGGCGGGCGGCCGAACAGGCTGGCGG
>NZ_WNJP01000048.1 GCF_009733735.1 Sandarakinorhabdus oryzae
TTGCGCTGGTGGCGGCGCTGGCGGTTTTTGCCGCGTTCCGGCCGGGCGCGGCGGTGCTGACCGGGGCGGATATTCCGGGCGAAGTGCTGGCCGGGCTGGTCGCCGGGCTGGCGCTGGCATTGGCCTTTGGCGCGGCCGCTTTGGCCGGCGAGATGCTGGCGCAGATGGTCGGGCTGGGCTTTGCCGTGGTGGGCGGCGCCAACACCGGCGTGCTCTCGGCCCTGTTCACGACGCTGGCCTGGGTCGCGTTGCTGGCGGGCGATGTGCATCTGGATCTGGTCGCGTTGCTGGCCGGAATGACGGTGCCAGCGCTGGGCCTGGGTGACATCGCGGCCTTTGGCGCCCTGATGTTCCTGTGGGGGCTGAAGGTGGCGCTGCCGATCCTGGCGGTGCTGCTGCTGGCCAATGCGGTGGTGGCGATCGCGACGCGCGCCGCACCGCAATTGTCTGCGATGGCCGTCGGCCCGGCGGCGCTGCTGCTGGCCTTCGTGACACTGCTGCCCTTGTTGTTCGGCCATCTGTTGGGCCGGCTGGCGGAAGCCCTTCAGTCGGCGATGGGGCTGCTCGGCTGATGGCTGGCGAGAAGACCGAAAAGCCCACACCGCGCCGGCGCGAGAAGGCGCTGGCGGAGGGCAATGTCTTTGCGCCGCGCGAACTGGCGCCGGCCGCCAGCCTCGCCGTCGCCACCCTGTTCCTGGCCCTTGCGGGCCCGACGCTGTGGCAGGATCTGGCCGGCTTCCTGGGCGATGCGCTGGGCCGGGCGGGCAGCGCAGATCCACGCGCGCTGCTGCGGCGCTTGCCCATTGGCTGGCCGCTGGCGCTGTTCGGCCTGGTGGCGGTGGCGGCGTTTGGGCTGCAACTGGCCACGACCCGGTATGTCGCATTGAAGCTGGCGGCGCCGCGGCTCGACCGGCTGTCGCCGCTGAATGGCCTCAAGCGGCTGTTTGGCTGGCAGGGCCTGGCTGGCGCGGCCTCGGCCCTGGTCAAGATCGGCGGCATGGCGGCGCTGGCGGTGACGGTGCTTGGGCCGCTGTTGCCCGGGCTGGTTGGGCTGGAGGAAGGCGGGCTGCCGATGATCGGCGCGGCGCTGATGCGCCTGGCGCTGGCGGCGACGCTGCTGCTGGTGGTGGTTGCGGCCATCGATGCGGGCTTCGCCTGGTGGCGGCGCGAACGGCAATTGATGATGAGCCGCGAGGAGGTGAAGCGGGAATCCCGCGAGAATGAGGGCGCGCCCGAGCTGAAGGCGGCGGTGCGCCGCGCGCAGATGGTGGCGGCACAGGGCCGGATGAAGAAGGGCCTCGCCACCGCCAGCGTCGTGGTGGTCAACCCGACCCATTTTGCCGTGGCGCTGCGTTACCGGGCTGGCGAGGACGAGGCGCCGGTGGTGGTGGAGAAGGGCCGGCTCGACATGGCGCAGGCGCTGATCGCGGCGGCGCGCGAATTGAAGCTGCCGATCATCCGGACGCCCCGGCTGGCGCGCGCGCTGTTCTGGTCGGCGAAGCGGGGCCAGATGGTGCGGCCCGAACTGTTCCAGGCGGTGGCGACGATCCTGGCCTTCGTGATGCGCTTCGACGATCCGGAAGGCGAGGCGGTGCCCGATGTGTTCGTGCCGCCGGCGCTGGATTTCGACGAGCATGGCCAGCCGCGCAAACCCGGCGCGCCGCTGCCGTTGTAGGTTATTGCAATGGCCACCAATGCGCTCACCACGTTCAACGCCGGCTCCGGGCTGGACAGCCGGGCGCTGGTCGACGGGCTGGTGAAGGTGGAGCGTGACACCCGCGCCAAGCCGATCACGGCGAAGCTGGAGGCGCTCACCGCGCGCATCTCGGCGCTGGGCCAGCTGCGATCGGCGCTGACCGGGATTGCGACCTCGCTTGATGGCCGCGTGCGCTCGGGCGAGCTGGGCCTGCAACTGGCGTCGAGCGATGCCGCGATTGCCGTGGAGCGCGTGGGCCTGGGGCCAACCGGCGCGGTGGCGTCGGGCGTCGTGGTCAACCGGCTGGCGGTGGGCCAGCGGCTGAACAGCGTTGCACTCGCCAGCGGCAGTGACCCGGTCGGGCTCGGCACGCTCAGCCTCCAGTTCGGCCGGCGCACGCCGGTCAGTGGCGGCGGCTTCACTTTTGCCGCGGGCACGCGGCCATCGGTCAACATCACCATCACGGCGGAAAACAACACGCTGGCCGGGCTGGCCAAGGCGATCAACGAGGCGGGGGCCGGCGTGACCGCCAGCATCATCGCGTCGGCCGGCAGCGCGACATTGGTGCTGCGCGGGCAGGAGGGGGCGGACAACGGCTTCATCATCAGTGCGGCGCCGAACGGGGCGGGCCTGGAACGCTTCAACCACACGCCAGGCGCGGAAACCATGGTGCTGGGCGAAGCGGCGCAGGATGCCGAGCTGGTGGTCGATGGCGTCACGGTCACGCGCGGCACGAACCGCATCGAGGATGTGATCCCCGGCGCGCGCCTGAGCCTGAAGCGCACCACTGCCGCCGGGGTGGCGATCACCGCGGCGCGCGACGGCGGCGCCATTTCCGGCGCGCTGGCCGATTTCGTCGGCACGCTGCAGGCGATGCGCCAGCTGATCGGCGATTTTCGCCGGCCGTCAAAGGATGGCGAGGCGGCAGGGCCGTTGCTGAATGATCCCACTGCCCGCACGCTTGATCAGCGCATCACCCGGCTGGTGACCGAGCCGGTGGCCCAGGCCAATGGCCTGCGCCTGTCTGATCTGGGGGTCGGCATCCAGCGCGACGGCACCATCACGGTCGACACCGCCCGGCTGGCCAATCTGCCCACAACACGCCTGGGCGATGCCGAGGCGCTGCTGCGCGAATTGTCGGGCGCCGCCAGCCCGACCCGGCCGAACCGGCTGCAGAGCATCGCCCAGCTGGCGGTGACGGCCAGCGATGGCCTCAATCGCCAGCGCGAGCGGGCCAATGCCGATCTCGAAAAGGTGGAGCGCGCCGCCGAGGTGCAGCGCGCGCTGCTCACCCGGCAGTTCGCCGCCATGGACCGGGCGGTGGCGCAATCGCGCGCCGTGCAGGTGCAGCTGGACCAGCAGATCGCGCTGTGGACGAAGAAGGACGAATGAGGCCCTAGTCCTGCAGCCGTGCCTCAATCTGCAGGCGCCGCATCTTCTCGATGAGCGTGGTGCGCTGCAGGCCGAGCAGGCGTGCCGATTGGGCGATGGTGCCGCCCGACAGGGCCAGCGCCTCACGGATATAGGCCTGTTCCAGATCGGCGAGCAGCTGTTTCAGATCAACGCCATCGGGCCCCAGCAGATGCGCCGGCGCCGCAATCTCGTTGGGGCGGGGCGGCGGTGCGGCCGGGGTGGTGGCGCCGCGCAGCAGCCGGTTGATGGTCTCACGGCCGACGATCTCGCCGCCGTGGTGGACACAGGCGCGCTCGACGAAGTTCTTGAGCTCGCGCACATTGCCCGGCCAGTCGAGCGCCGACAATGCCTCCAGCGCCGCGGTCGAAAAGCGCACCGGGCGGGCCTCGCCAGCCAGGAAATGCTGCACCAGTGGCGCGACATCCTCCGGCCGGTCCTTCAGCGGCGGCATGGCAATGTGGATCACGTCAAGCCGGTAGAGAAGATCGGCGCGGAAGCGGCCGGCGGCGATGGCGGCATCCAGATCCACCGACGTTGCCGCCACCACCCGCACATCGACACTGATCGGCAGCATGCCGCCCACCCGTTCGATTACGCGGGTTTCCAGCGCGCGCAGCAATTTCGCCTGCATGGCGGCCGGCATGTCGCCCACTTCATCGAGGAACAGGGTGCCGCCGTGCGCCGCCTCGAAGCGGCCGGCGCGGGCCTTGATGGCGCCGGTGAAGGCACCCAGTTCATGGCCGAACATTTCGGATTCAAGCAGGTCGGCCGGCACCGCAGCGCAGTTCAACGCGATAAAGGGGCGGGCCGCGCGGCGGCTTTGCTGGTGCAGCAGTTGCGCCACCACGTCCTTGCCGCTGCCGGACGGGCCGGTGATCAGCACCGAGGCGTCCGCGCTGGCAATCTTGTTGATTTCGTTGCGGATGGCGGCAATGGCCGGGCTGTTGCCCACCAATGCCGCCAGCTGCGCTTCGCCACGCATGACTGTTACACTTGGGGTTCGGCGGGATTGGACTCGCATGTCGTGCAATCCTTAACGCAAATAAACCATTGACTGCCAATGAGACCGGGACGGTGAACTGGCCTTGTCTGTGTCATAGGCGCGAATTATTCATGGTTAAGGGCAGGATGCTTCCAGTTTGATTGTGGTTCTGGCATCGAACTGCCAAATCTTCACCGGAACGGACCAGTCATGACCGAAACGCGCATTGTTGCCCTGGGTGGAGACTGGCCGGCGGCCGGTCCGGGCTGGCGGCTGGTCGCCGGCGGTGACGATCCGGCTGCGATCAGCGCCGATCTGGCGCTGTTGCCGGCCGATTCGCCCCTGCCCGTGGCCCTGATCGACCGGTTGGCGCTGCCGCTGCTGGTGGCGGTGGGCGAAGGCGCTGCCACGCCGCACTGGCTTGATCGCGCCGATGGCTTCGTGCTGGCTGGCGATGATGCCGAGACCATGGCCGCCGTCGCCGCTTCGGTGCTGGCGGCCGGCCGGGGCTGGCAGGTGGCCGAACAGTCCGCCACCGCCCAGCATATCTCGGCCCTTTCGGCCGAAGCGCAGCGGCTGGCCGACGCGCTGGCGCAACTGGCGCAGACGGCAGACAAGGACAGCGAGACGCAGATTTCGGCCGGGCTGGTGCGCCGTCTGATCCGCCTGCGCCGCGATCGTGATCGGCATTTCCCGGCCGAACTGTTTGCCGATCCGGCGTGGGACATGCTGCTCGACCTGACGGCGGCGCGCATGGAAGGGGCGGATGTGCCGGTCTCCAGCCTGTGCCTGGCCGCCGCCGTGCCCACCACCACGGCGCTGCGCTGGGTGCGCAGCCTCTCCGAAGCCGGCATTTTTGTGCGCCGCACCGATCCCGGCGACGCGCGGCGCGCCTTCATCACTTTGTCGGATCAGGCCAATGAAGCGATGCTGGCCTGGCTGCGGCGCTTTGCGACTGTATTTGTGCTACGCTGACACCAATTGGCCAACCCAGGCGCTGCATAAGAAGGATACGCCCGAAAGACCCGGCCGATAATATTGCAAGGATGGATAATAAACTTGACCTGGTCGGCAGATGCGGTAACTTACGTTATTGAGCCAGTCTCAGCGTAACTGGACCTCGACGTGATTTGGGTGTCCGCATGATTGTTTACAAACTGGCCACTGATCAGGATTGGCTGAAACCTGATGCCGGTTGGGCAGTGCGCCATGCACCCGTGAAAGCCGAACTGCTGACCGTGAATCTGTCTGAATCCGCCGATAATGCCGGCAGCGTGCGCAATGTGCGACCGTTTGCCGGGCCGGGCGCAGGGGCGTCGATTGTCTCGATGGGCGCTCCAGCCATCAATCCCGCATCGGAAGTGCCGGACACGGCCATGAAGGCGCCGATGCGCGTGCGGTCAGGAAAACGGGCCGCGGCGCCGTTGACGGAAACCGGAAAGCGCCTTGCATCCCTGGCAGCTGTTGCTGAAAGCCTCTCGCAGGCGTTGGCCCTGCTGGCCGGCGAAGACCAGGCGGAGGACGAGCGGCCGGTGACTGCCGAGACGGTTCACCGACTGATCAGTTTGCGCCGCGACCGTGACACGCTGTTTCCGCCTGGCCTGTTTTCCGATCCGGCCTGGGATATTCTGCTCGCCCTGGTTGCCGCGCGGCTTGAGGGGGTATCGATGTCGGTGTCGTCGCTTTGCCTTGCCGCTGCGGTGCCGCCCACAACCGGCCTGCGCTGGATCAGCAGCCTGATCGAGCAAGGCTTGCTGGTGCGGCAACCCGATCCCAACGATGGGCGGCGGATTTACATCGTGCTGGCCGAACCGGCTTTCCAGACCATGTTGACGTGGTTGCAACGCCTCACGGTTGCGTGACGGGCGCGTCCCCGGCCGGCAACTGCTCCCGATGGGTGCCGCCGATGCTGATCGGCGGGTTGGCGGCGAGGAAGGGCAGCACCGGTGCCAGGCTGCGATCCGGGGCTTCCTCCATCGGGATATGGCCGATGCCATCGAGGATGGTCACGCGGCTGTCCTTGATCTGGCTGTTGAACCAGGCCGCGACCGAGACGGGGATGAGCTTGTCTTCGCGGCCCCAGATGATCAGCGTCGGCACGGCGAGCGTCTTCAGCTGCGCCGCTGCGCCATCATCGCCCTGATACTGGCCAAAGCGCTGCACCGTGGCGCGGCGGTTGCCGGGGTAGAGCAGCAGCTCCCAATAGCGGTCGATCATCGCCGGCGTGGCGATGGCCTGGTTGGAAATCGACTGCTTGAAGCTCTTCTCGATCAGGCTGCGCGGGGTGACGGTGGCAAGGATGTCGCGCGCGATCGGCACGCGCGCCAGCCGGAAGCCGAGTGGCGGCGAGGAGCCCTTCGGCTGCGGCTGGCCGCTGGCATCGACGAGGATCAGCGCCGTCAGCCGCTCCGGATGCTTCAGCGCATAACGCCAGGCGACGCCGCCACCCATCGAATTGCCGCCCAGCGCGAAATATTTGAGCCCCAGTCTGTCGACGAGCTTTTCGACAATGCCCACGTAGGCCGCACTGGTGTAGAGCCCTTCCGGCGTTGGCCCCGACAGGCCGTGCGCCGGCAGATCGAGGGTGATGACGCGATAATCGTTGGCGACCAGCCGCTGCACCCACGGCTCCCAGGTGTGGAGCGAGGCGTTGCTGCCGTGGATGAGCACGACGGGGTAATTGGCCTTGTCGCCCTGATCGCGGACATGGATGATGGTGCCGGGCGACAATTCAATGAACTGGCTGGCGCTGTTGGCATATTTGGCCCTCAGCGCGGCCACCGGGATGTCGGGCGTGGCGAACACCGCCCACAGCACCGCAATCAGGCCGGCAACCACCGCCAGCCCATAACCCAATCCGCGCCACCAGTTGCGGCGCTTGCCGCCCGCCATCAGATCGTCTCGATGCGGACGGGCAGGCCATCCTTGGGCTTGGGGATGGGGAACATGCGGAAATCCGTTTCAACGCTGCCCAGCGGCTTTTCGGCCACGATGCGATGGCTTTCCAGCAGCGCGAAGAAGAACATCTTCACCTGCATGTAGGCGAAATGCTGGCCCAGGCACATGTGGGCGCCGCCGCCGAAGGGCACCCAGGCATATTTGTGGCGGCCGCGGCTGTTTTCAGGCGTGAAGCGGTTTGGATCGAAATGCTCCGGGTTCGGCCAATATTCTTCCAGCCGGTGGCTGATCATCTGGTTGACGCCGATGTGGGCGCCGGCGGGCACGACATGGTTCTGGAAGGTGAAGCTCTTGACGGCCCGGCGCGGCATCGAAGGCACCGGCGGGATCAGCCGCAGCGCTTCCTTGAACACCATGTCGGTCACTTCCATCTCGCCCAGCGTGGCATAGGTCAGCTTGCCGTGGCGTTCGCGGATGCCCTTGATCTCGTCGCGCAGCCGGTCCTGCCATTCCGGATATTTGGCCAGGCACCACACGATCGAGGTGATCGACGAGGTGGTGGTGTCGTGCGCGGCCATCATCAGGAAGTTCATGTGATCGATGATGTCCTGCTCAGTGAGCAGCTGGTCATTCTCGTCGCGGGCGTTGCAGACCTGGGTGAAGATGTCGTCACCCTGGATCCCGCGCCGCTTGGGGATTTCGCCGGCGAAATACTGGCTCATGAACGCGCGGCCTTCGACGCCGCGCTTCATGGCGGTGAAGGGCAGCGGCTTGCGGACCACGCCCACCGAGGCGGCGACCATGTCGCAGAACGCCTTGTTGATCTTTTCCGCCTCGCCGCCCCACGGCACGCCCAGGAAGCTGGTCGCGGCCAGATCGAGGGTGAGGGCCTTGATGCTGGGGTAGAAGCGAAGGCTCTGCCCCTTCGGCCACTTGGCCAGGCCGCGGGTGATGCCTTCGTCCAGCTGGGTGAAATAATGCTGCATCGGCTCGGTCTTGAAGGCGACACTCAGCGTCTTGCGGTGGATGCGGTGCTCTTCGAAATCCATCAGCATCAGCCCGCGCGGGAACAGCAGTTCCAGCACCGGGTTCCAGCCGAGCTCGCTCGAAAAAATCTTGTCCTTGTTGAACAGGATCATCTCGTTGGCTTCCGGGCCGATCATCGAAACGCCCCAGCCGCCGAAATCCTGCCGGCGCACGATGCGGCCATAACGTTCGAACAGCGCGCGGCTGCGGCCCAGCGGGTTGGACAGGAATTGCAGCGTGCGCAGCATCGGGAAGCGCGCCGGCTCCATGCCGGGAATATGCTTCAGCTCGTCATAGGAGGGTTCGGGCAGGTCGGCCGGAATGAACTCGCTCTTGGCGACGGGGGCATTCATGATCTCACCTCTCCCTTGGTGCGGAGAGGAGATACGCATTTCTGCCGGTGGGGGCAATGCTGACGGTGTCGCGGCAACGGCGACATTCAATCCCCTTTCCCCTTCGCCCCGGCGCGTCTAACAGCGGCGGCGTGACACCGGATTTCGATCTTGTCCTGGCCGGCGGCGGCCTTGCCAACGGCCTGATTGCGCTGCGCCTGGCCCAATTGCGCCCGGAACTGCGCGTTGCCGTCGTGGAGGCTGGCCCCACCATCGGCGGCGATCACACCTGGTCCAGCTTTGGGCTCGACATCAACGAGGAACAAAGGCGCTGGACCCAGCCGCTGTTTGCCCACCGCTGGGATTGCTATTCCGTGCGATTCCCGCGCCATGCCCGCACGCTGAACGTCGGCTATGGCAGCAGCAACAGCGAGCGGCTTGCCGCCGAGGTGGCCAAGGCGCTGCCGCCGGAGCGTATCCTGACCGGCGTGCCGGTGGTGGCGATGACGCCTACATCCGTGACCCTTGCCGATCAGCGCGTGCTGACCTGCAAGGCGGTGATCGACGGGCGCGGCCAGAGCAAATCAAACGCGCTGGATCTGCGGTGGCAGAAATTCCTGGGGCAGGAGGTCGAACTGTCCGAGCCCCATGGCCTCGCCGGCCCGATCATCATGGATGCGACGGTGCCGCAGCAGGATGGCTATCGCTTCATCTACACGTTGCCCTTCGGCCCCAGGCATGTGCTGATCGAGGACACCTATTTTTCCGACGGCCGCGATCTGGCGCCCGATCTGCTGCGCCGCCATATCGCCGATTATGCCGTGGCCCAGGGCTGGCAGATCACCGCCGTCACCCGCGAGGAGGCCGGCATCCTGCCGCTGGCGATCGGCGGCGACATCGAGAAATTCCTGGATGAAGGCGTGCCCGGCGTGGCGCGGGTTGGCCTGGGCGCCGGCCTGTTCCACCCGGTGACCGGCTATTCTTTCCCTGATGCGGTGCGCATGGCCGACATGGTGGCGGCGCTGCCGGCCTTTGATGCTGCGACCATCCACCGCGCGGCCCGCGACCACGCGATACGTGTGTGGAACAGCCGCGGCATGTATCGCATCCTCAATCGCATGCTGTTCCTCGCCGCGCAGGACGAGGAACGGCGAACCATACTGGAGCGTTTCTACGAGCATCCCGATGACCTGGTCGGGCGGCTTTACGCAGCGGACAATCGGCTGAGCGATTGGCCGAAGGTGTTTTCAGGCCGGCCGCCGATCCCGCCGATGCGGGCGCTGTCGACGCTGATCAAATATGAACTGGGGTATAAATGACGACTGCAGCAGTGATTGGTTCCGGTTTTGGCGGCCTGGCGTTGGCCATCCGCCTGCAATCGGCCGGCATCCAGACCACCCTGATTGAAGCCCGCGACAAGCCGGGTGGCCGTGCCTATGTGTTCGAGGATGATGGCTTCAAGTTCGACGCCGGCCCCACCGTCATCACCGATCCGACCTGTTTGGAAGAATTGTTCGAACTGTCGGGCCGCAAACTCAGCGACTATGTCGAGCTGATCTCGGTCGCGCCCTTCTATCGCCTGCTGTGGGAAGATGGCTCGGTGTTCGATTATTCGAACGACGAGGCCGCGCTGTTCAAGCAGATCGAAGCCTTCAACAAGGACGATGTGGCAGGGTACAAGAAGTTCCTCGAATTTTCCGACAACGTGTTCCGCGAAGGCTATCAGAAGCTCGGCCACGAAGCCTTCCTCGACTTCAAGTCGATGCTGAAGGCCGCCCCGCAGCTGATGCGCTATGAGGCGTTCCGCTCGGTCTATTCGATGGTGGCGCGCCACATCAAGGACGACCGGCTGCGCCAGGCGTTCAGCTTCCACACGCTGCTGGTCGGCGGCAACCCGTTCAAGACCAGCTCGGTCTATGCCCTCATCCACGCGCTCGAAAAGAAGTGGGGCGTCTGGTTCCCGCGCGGCGGCACCCACGCGCTGGTGCGTGGGCTCGTCAAATTGTTCGAGGATATCGGCGGCCAGGTCCGCATGGGTTCGAAGGTCGAAGCCATAATGGCCGACAGCGGCCGCGTCACCGGCGTGCGCTGCGCCGATGGCTGGTCGGGCCGCTTCGATGCGGTGGTTTCCAACGGCGATGTGGTCAACACCTACAAGGAATTGCTCAGCGCCCATCCGCGCGGGGCCGAAATGGCCACCAAGATGATGCGCCGCAGCTTCTCGCCGTCGCTGTTTGTCACCTATTTTGGCCTGAAGGGCGAACGCCCGGATGTGAAGCACCACACCATCTTGTTTGGCCACCGTTACAAGGGCCTGCTCGACGAGATCTACAAGGGCGGCCAGTTGGCGGAGGATTTCTCGCTCTACCTGCACCACCCGACCGCGACCGATCCCGCCATGGCCCCTCCCGGCCACAGCGCCTTCTATGTGCTCTCCCCGGTGCCGCACCTGGGCAAGCTCGACATCGATTGGGAAAAGGAAGCGCCGCGCTATGCCGATTCCATCCTCGATGCGCTGGAACGCCGCTGCATCCCCAACCTGCGCCGCGATCTGGTGACGATGCGCACCTGGACGCCGAAGGATTTCGAGACGGTCCTGGGCGCCCATCACGGCAGCGCCTTCAGCCTGGAGCCGGTGCTGTGGCAGAGCGCCTATTTCCGCACCCACAACCGCGATGACGTGCTGTCCAACCTCTATTTCGTCGGTGCCGGCACGCACCCCGGCGCTGGCATCCCCGGCGTGGTGGGCAGCGCCAAGGCCACCGGCAAGCTGATGGTGGAAGACCTGCTGGGCAGACAAGCGGCCTGACGTGCTGCTCCCCTCCCGCTTGCGGGAGGGGTCGGGGGTGGGCGTTCGGGCTAGAGCGCGCTCGTCATTTTCCCACCCCCAGCCCCGCCTGCAGGCGGGAGGGGCGTATCGCCCGCTTGCGCCGCGTCGCCCATGCGGGCAGGAAGCGCCTCGTGTCTGTCGTCCTCGATAATGCCCGCACCGCCATCGCCCGCGGTTCCAAGAGCTTCGCGCTGGCCAGCCGCCTGTTCGACGCGCCCACCCGCGATCGGGCGATGCTGCTCTATGCCTGGTGCCGCCACACTGATGATGTGATCGACGGCCAGATGCTGGGCGAAGGGCGCAATGATGACAGGCGCGCGCCCGCCGAGCGGCTGGCCGAGGTGCACTGGGAAACCGAGCGCGCGCTGGCCGGCAATCCCACGCCGGGCACGCCTTATGAAGCGCTGGCCATGGTGGTGCAGCAGACCGGCATGCCGGCGCGCTTCCCGCGCGATTTGATCCACGGTTTCCGCATCGACATGGAAGCGCGGCCGTTCCTGACTTTCGATGACACGCTGAACTATTGCTATCACGTAGCCGGCTGTGTGGGCGTGATGATGGCGATCGTGATGGGCGTGAAGCCCGACCAGCGCGCCGTGCTGGAACGCGCCTGCGACCTGGGCATGAGCTTCCAGCTCAACAACATCGCCCGCGATGTGGTGGAAGACGCGATGAACGGCCGCCGCTACATCCCCGACGACTGGCTGGCCAGCGTGCGGCTGGAGCCGGATTCGTTCGTGCTCGATCGCAACCGCCGGCAGTTGTCGCGCCTGGTCGCCCGGCTGGTGTTCAAGGCCGAGGAATATGAGGAGTCGGCGCGCTACGGCACCTCGGCACTGGGCAACCGCGCCGCCTGGGCCGTGCTGGCCGCCGCCCGCATCTATGGCGGCATCGGCCGCAAGGTGCGCCGCCTGGAAGAAGAGGGGCTGGCCAACCGCGTTTCCACCACCAAGGCCGAAAAGGCCCGCGCCGTGGCGCTGGCGATGAGCGATGCGCTGGTGCGCAAGAGCCGCTGGCCCATGCCGGGGCCGCCGCGCGAGGGGCTGTGGACGATGCCGGAATAGAAGATCCGGTCATGCTGGCGCAGGCCAGCATCAATTGTGGGGCAGGGGCCAAGCGGCGCGGTGGATGCTGGCCTGCGCCAGCATGACGGCGGATTTTTGGGAAAGGACGCCTTACCGCGCCCAATGCTCGGCGTTATCGATCATCCCCATCTCTGCCCGCATCTTCGCGCTCGCGCGGATGCGGCCGCGGCCGTCGGCTTCCAGTTGCGCCTTCAGCTTGCGGATCGGCGGGGCCCAGATGAAGCCGAAGCTGACCGTGCCTTCCTTCGTCTCCACCACGTGGTGCAGCCGGTGCGCCTGCACCACACGCTTCATGTAGCCCCATTGCGGGTTCCATGAATGCTTCACACGGCGATGGACGAGGATATCGTGCAGGAAGAAATAGATGGCGCCATACATGGTGATGCCGGCGCCAATCGCGGTGAGCATGTGCAGGCCATAGTGCGTGCCGATCATCAGCAGGATCATCGACGGGATCGCGCCGGCGACGCCGAACCAGTCGTTTCGTTCAAAACGGCCGGTGCGCGGTTCGTGGTGGGATTTGTGCAGCACCCACAGGAACCCGTGCATCACATATTTGTGGGAGACGATGGCCACCACCTCCATGATCGCCACCACGATCAGCGCAATCAGGATTCCCTGCCACCAGTTGACATCGGTGAGCACGGGGTAGCGGGTGGACAGGGACGCCAGTTCGTCGAGCATGGGTTCATGCTATAGCCAGACAATTGCCGCTAATCACCTCTGTAGTTGCCGCACCCCAGCCGGAGCCCGACCAGCCCATGCGCCTGACCCTGATTGCCCTTGCCACCCTGCCGATCCTGCTCAGCGCCTGCGCGACGCCGGCGCAGCGCATCACCTCCAATCTCACCCAGCTTGGGGTGCCGCCCGGCCAGGCCCAGTGCATGGGCCAGCGCCTGGGCCAGCGCCTGTCGTTCGGCCAGCTGCGCCGCCTGCAGGAACTCACCAGCATCCGCGCCGAACGTCTGCAGCGCATGTCGATCCGCGAGATCGCCAACAAATTGTCGGACGAGCGCGACCCCGGCCTGGTTGCCGAATTCCTGCGCGCCGGCGTGGGCTGTTTGATCTAGTTGGTGAACAAAACGTAAAGTTGACGTTAACACTCACAATATGGCACGCTCCGCGCCACAAGCTTGGGGGCTTGTGTGTTTTGCGGGGGGGTTATCATGCGTTTTGCAGTGCCGTTTGCGGCCGTGGCCGCACTGGCGTCGGTGTCGGCCGATGCCACCTTGATCCAGGGCGCGGGCAGCCTGGCCGGGGCCAATTCCATCACGTTGCCGGCCGCCAACTACACGGGCGCAGGGCCGCAGACGCTGGGGCCGATCACCTGGTCCTCCACGTTGCCGACCTCGCTCTATGGCTCGACTGGCGGCTTCAGCTTTCTGGGCAATGGCGGTTGGGACAGCACGCCGTTCATTGGGCTGAACGGCGGCTTTGATCCCAACACGGGCGGCTATGCCACCATGTCGCTCACATTCGCCAACCCGGTTTCCGGCTTCCTGGCGGAGCTGAACTGGCGGCTGGGCACCGGCAACGCCAACAGCTCGCTGATGGCCGCCTATGACGTGAACGACAATCTGATACTGAACCTCGAATATGGCGTGAACGACGATCGCCGCTATTACTACTTGCTGGCCAACAACGGCAATTTCAACGTGGTGCAGCCGGGCTATTATGGCTTCTCGTACAATGCGCCGGTGATCAAGCGCATCATGTTCGCCAACGGCTTCATCTCCGCCCGCAACATGAGCTGGACCGGCCCGGCCGTGCCCGGCGGCGGCACTGGCGGTGTGCCTGAACCGGCAAGCTGGGCGCTGTTGATTGCCGGTTTCGGTCTGGTTGGCGCGGCGCAACGCCGGCGCGGCTTGACGCGGGTGAGCGCCTGAGCGGGGCCGGCAAGCCCTTTGGCTGCCTGATTTAATTGCCCTTTAATTCCCGTCGGGCATGCTTCGCCGCATGTCCCGACGCCGCCGCCGCAACGAAGAATTGTCATCCGTGCCCCTGCCAACGCTGGCCGTGGTTGGCATCGTGGTGGGCGGCGGCGTTGGCTGGCTGGCTACGACGCCGCGTGTCGAGCGCGCGCTGCCTGTCGCGGCCGCAGCAGCGCAGCCAGTCAGCGAGGTAGTTGCCGCATTGAAGCCTGAACCGCGGCCGTTCAGGCGCTTTTCGGGTTGCAACGAAGCCCGCGCGGCCGGGTACGAAAACATCACATCCGACGAGCCGTCATACCAGCCGGAGTGGGATGGCGACCAGGACGGCATTGCCTGCGAGCCGCACCGCTGATGGCGAACGCGCAGACGCCTTGAGCGGGGGATTCAGCGCCCCGCGCCGCGGCGCTTCCCCGAAAAGCCCTTCTTCTGCATCTTGGAAAAGCGCGTCGTGCGCGTGCCCGCCGCCCCGCCGGTGGCGCGGCCCTTCACGGGGGCGGTGCGCTGGTCCACGGGCACGCCGAGTTCATCCATCTCCAGCCGTCTGATCTGGTCGCGGATGGCGGCCGCCGTCTCGAACTCCAGATCGGCCGCGGCCTTCTTCATCTGCTCTTCAAGGTCGGCGATATAGGCCTTCAGATTGTGGCCGACGAGATGCTGCGTCTCCTCGTCGCCGGTCTCGACCACCAGGCCGTCCTTCATGCTCACATCGGCCAGCACGTCGCCGATGTTGCGCTTGATGGTGGTCGGCGTGATGCCGTGGAGGGCGTTATACTCCTCCTGCTTGGCGCGGCGGCGATCGGTTTCCATCATGGCGCGCGCCATCGAACCGGTGATGCGATCTGCATAAAGGATCACCCGGCCTTCGATGTTGCGCGCCGCGCGGCCGATGGTCTGGATCAGCGATGTTTCGGAGCGCAGGAAACCCTCCTTGTCCGCATCCAGGATCGCCACCAGCCCGCATTCGGGAATATCGAGCCCCTCGCGCAGCAGGTTGATGCCGACCAGCACGTCATAGACGCCCAAGCGCAGATCACGGATCAGCTCGATGCGCTCCAGCGTTTCGACGTCGCTGTGCATGTAGCGCACGCGCAGGCCCGCTTCGTGCAGGAACTCGGTCAGATCCTCGGCCATGCGCTTGGTCAGCGTCGTCACCAGCGTGCGGTAGCCGGCGGCGGCGGTCTTCCTGGCCTCCTGGATCAGGTCTTCCACCTGGTCTTCCACCGGCTTGATCTCCACCGGCGGATCGATCAGCCCGGTGGGGCGGATCACCTGCTCCACAAACACGCCGCCGGTCTTCTCCATCTCCCACGGGCCGGGCGTGGCGGAAACAAACACCGTCTGCGGCCGCATCGCCTCCCACTCGGAAAAGCGCAGCGGGCGGTTGTCGATGCAGCTGGGCAGGCGGAAGCCATATTCGGCGAGCGTCACCTTGCGGCGGTGGTCGCCCTTGGCCATGGCGCCGATCTGCGGCACCGTCACATGGCTTTCATCAATGAACAGCAGGGCGTTTTCCGGCAGATATTCGAACAATGTGGGCGGCGGTTCGCCGGGCAGGCGGCCGGTCAGGAAGCGGCTGTAATTCTCGATGCCAGCACACGCCCCGGTGGCGGCGATCATCTCCAGATCGAAATTGGTGCGCTGTTCCAGCCGCTGCGCTTCCAGCAACTTGCCTTCCGCGTTCAGCTCCTTCAGCCGCTCGGTCAACTCGTGGCGGATGGCTTCGGCGGCCTGCTTCAGCGTCGGGCCCGGCGTCACATAATGGCTGTTGGCGTAGATCTTGATGTGCTCCAGCTTGGCCACCGTCTCGCCGGTGAGCGGATCAAACTCCGAAATCGCCTCGACCTCGTCGCCAAAGAAGCTGATGCGCCAGGCGCTGTCTTCATAGTGGGAGGGGAAGATTTCGAGGGAATCGCCGCGCACCCGGAAATTGCCGCGCGCGAAACTCAGGTCGCCGCGCTTGTACTGCATGGCGACGAGCTTCCTCACCACCTCCTTGAGGTCGGCCGATCCGCCCTTCTTCAACCCGAAGGTCATCGCCGAATAGGTCTCGACCGAGCCGATGCCATAGAGGCACGACACCGACGCCACGATGATCACATCGTCCCGCTCCAGCAGCGCGCGGGTGGCGGAGTGGCGCATCCGGTCGATGGCCTCGTTCACGCTCGACTCCTTTTCGATATAGGTGTCGGTGCGCGGCACATAGGCCTCGGGCTGGTAATAGTCGTAATAGGAAACGAAATATTCCACCGCGTTATCGGGGAAGAAACTCTTGAATTCGCCATACAATTGTGCGGCCAAAATCTTGTTGGGCGCCAGGATCAGCGCCGGCCGCTGCACCGCCTCGATCACCTTGGCCATGGTGAAGGTCTTGCCCGAACCGGTCACCCCCAGCAGCACCTGGTCGCGCTCGCCCTGATTGGCCTGGCTCACCAGTTCGGCAATGGCCGCCGGCTGGTCGCCCGACGGCGTATAGTCCGTCTTCATCACGAACGGGCGGCCGCCCTCGCTCTTCTCCGGGCGGGCCGGGCGATGCGGGGTGAAGACCGCCAGCTCGGTCTCGGCAAGATTGGTGCGAATCTGGATGGCCATGGTGCGCACCATGGCCGATGTGCGCGCTTTGTTCCATAGCGCAGCGCGGAAAAGTGGCAGCCGGTTTTCCGCAAGCAGCTGCGCGACAACAAGCGCCTCAGCGCAGCATGCGGCGAATGAGCTGGCGATCGCGCAGCACGAAATGATGCCACACCACCGCGCCGGCATGGGCGGCAAAGGCCAGGGCAAACAGGCCCGACAGCCACTGGTGCAGCAGCCGGGCCAACGGCAACGGCACTGCTTCGGCCGCGTGCAGCCCCAGCACGGGTGCACCGGTCGCCCCGGCCAGCAGCAGGCCGGACACGGGCAGGGTGGCCAGCAGCAGATAGAGCGCCAGCTTGTTCAGCCGTGCCGCGCCATTGGGGCTGGCCGGGCCAGGCGACGCGCGCTGGGTGAGCAGCCGCAGCAGCAACAGGCCAAACACCGCAATCCCGATGCCGATATGGGCGTCCTGGAAATCAGCGCGAACGGCCGGATGCAGCACCGCCACAAACAACCCCATCGGCAGCGCCGCCAGCATCAACACTGCACTGGTCCAGTGCAGGATCCGGGCAATCTGGCCCCAGCGCTGGCGCTGGTTCCAGTCGGGCACCGGCTCCACCAGGCGCGACCATTGCACGGGCAGCAAGGCCAACAGCAACAGCACGACGAACAGCGCCACCGCCGCCATCGCATTGAGCAGCGCCGGCCGCAGATCCGCCGCCGGCCGCGCCGCAAACGTGCCATCCACATTGGCCAGCCAGATCGAGAAGGCCATCAGGCCCAGCGCCGATACCGCCACCAACTGCGCCATCACCCGCCACAGCCGTGACGGGTGGTTGAGGCCCACGGCCAGGGCCAGCGCCAGCAAGAGGTAGAAAATCGTCATCCCCGCACCGCCGAATGGGGGATAGCGGCGCCCGTTGCAACCCTGGTGTTGGGGCCCTAGGGCGGCAGCCCCTCAAATTGCGGCAAGCCATCGCAGATCACATGCCAGGGCGCCTTGAACGCCACGCAGATATGCGCCTGCGGCCGGATCGCTGGCGTGTCGATCAACGTGCCGAGCGTGACATGGACAAACTGGCCATCGCGCACCAAGGACCACAGCAGGCTGCCACACTGGCCGCAGTGCACATCGTGGTTGGGGCCATTGCCATAGTGCATGATGCTGTCGCCACCGCGCACAAGGCGGATCTGATCGGCAGCGATGCCGGCAAAGGGCTTGAACGCCGAACCGGTGGCGCGGCGGCAGCCGCCACAATGGCAATTCCAGGCATAGGTGAAGGCGTCGGGCACGGCATAACCGATTGTTCGGCACAGGCATTCGCCGTGGAGCATCGCTGGTTCCGTCATGCCGCCCCTCCCATCGGCAATATCAAGGCACCAGACGCCACTGGACGCAAGACCGGGGTGGCGCAACCAGCGGGGCTGACGCACTATCGGCGGCATGGACGCGGCGCGCTTCACCTTGTTCCCCACCGCACTGGGCGACTGTGGCATCGCCTGGCGCGGCGACCGGGCCGTGGCCAGCGCGCTGCCCGGCGGGGCCGCCGCGCGGTTGGCGTCGCGCGCCGAACCGGGCCAGCCACCCCCCGCCATCGCCCGCGCCATCACCGCC
>NZ_WNJP01000049.1 GCF_009733735.1 Sandarakinorhabdus oryzae
CGGCTTGGGCGCCACCACAGGCGGCGGCGGCGGCGCCGCCACCGGCGGCGCCTGTCGCGGCGTCGAACAGGCCGCGACCAGCAGGCCCAGACCCATGACGCCAGCGCGAACCACTTGCCAGCCGCGTCCAACCCGGCTCTTGATAGCCATGTGAGTGTCCACCCTTCCTTCAACCCCGATGCCCTGCCAGAGGGCACGCTTGCGCCGGGGCTTTACATCGTTGCGACACCAATCGGCAATCTCGGGGATATCACCGCTCGCGCCCTGACGGTGCTGGCCCGCGCCAGCCTGATTGCCTGCGAGGATACACGGGTGACCGGCAAGCTGCTCGGCGCGTTCGGCATCGCCACCAGGATGCTGCCCTATCATGATCACAACGCCGCCCGGGCCCGCCCCGGCCTGATCGCCCGCGCCCTGGTGGAACCGGTGGCGCTGGTGTCGGATGCCGGCACCCCGCTGATTTCCGATCCGGGCTACAAGCTGGTGGCCGAAGCCCGCGCCGCCGGAGTCAATCTTGTCACCGTGCCAGGTCCGTCGGCAGTGATCGCGGCGCTCGCCATCGCCGGCCTGCCCACCGATCGTTTCCTGTTCGCCGGCTTCCTGCCGGCCAAGGAGAAGGCCAAGGCCGACGCAATTGCCGAACTGGCCGCCGTGCCCGCCACGCTGGCCTTCTATGAATCGGGCCCGCGCCTCGCCGCCACGCTTGCCGCGCTCCATGCCGGGCTGGGCGATCGCCCCGCCGCCGTTGGCCGCGAACTCACCAAGAAGTTCGAGGAGATGGTGACCGGCACGCTTTCGGAACTCGCCGGGCGCTGGGCAGACGCCCCACCCAAGGGCGAGATCGTCGTGCTGGTTGGCCCGCCACTGCCGCCGCCGGCCGCCACCGCCGATGATCTCGATTCGGCGCTGCACGCCGCGCTGGCGACGATGCGGGTGAAGGATGCAGCCAAGGCGGTGGCCGAGCAGCTGGGCCTGCCGAAAAGTGACGTCTATGCCCGGGCGCTGGTGCTGAAAAATGGCTGATGCCAAAGATTTCCGGCGCCGCCAGGCCAATGAGCGGCGCGGCCGGATGGCCGAGCATGTTGCTGCCATCTGGTTGATTGCAAAGGGCTATCGCCTGCTCGGTCGGCGCCTGAAGACTCCGGGCGGTGAGATTGATCTGCTGCTGCGCCACCGCGACGCGCTGGTGTTTGTGGAGGTGAAGGCGCGGCCCACTCTCGACTCCGGGCTGGCGGCGCTGCATCTTCGCCAACAGCGGCGCTGCCAGGCAGCCGCGCGCTGGCTGGCCACACGGCATGGCTGGCCGGGCGCGGTGCTGCGGCACGACGCCGTGGTGATCATGCCATGGGCCTGGCCCCGGCACCTGGTCGCCATCTGGCGGGAAGAGGCGTGATGGAACTGGCAACACTGGGCCTGATGGATGATGCCGATATCGATCTGGTCGAGGCCGGCATCGCCCTGAGCCTGGCCGACCGCCCGCGCGCCGATCCGCAGCGGCTGCGCCGGCTGGTGTCGGGCTGGGCCATCATCCTGCAGCGCGACCTGGCGCCGGCCACCGGCAAGGGTCGCGCCCTGCGCCTCGCTGGCCTGATCGCTGGCGATGCGGGGTTGACCGGTGACATGACCGATTACGACAACCCGCTGAATGCCGATCTGATCGCCGTGGCCGAACGTGGGCGCGGCCTGCCGATCGCGCTGTCCATCCTCTATATCGCGCTGGCCCGCCGCGTTGGCTGGCGGGTGGATGCCCTCGCCCTGCCCGGCCATGTGCTGCTCGAAGTGCACGGCGGCGGCGAATCGACCCTGCTCGATCCCTTCGATCATGGCACCACCGTCTCGCCGGCCCGGGCGGCCGAGATCGCCCGCCACGGCGGCGGCACCGCCATTGCCGGTCGCTTCCCGGTGATGAGCAATCGCCAGATGCTGGTGCGCATGGTGTCAAACCAGGCCAGCCGCGCCCTGCTCGGTGGCGATAGTGGCCGGGCGCTGACACTGTATGAGCGGCTGACAGTGCTGGCACCGCGGGTCAGCGCGCTGTGGTGGGAACGGGCGCGGTTGGAACAGCGCATCGGCCGGCTGGCCGCCGCCCGCGCCAGCCTGACCGCCATGCTGGAAACCACCCATGATCCGGCGCTGGTGCAGCGCATCCGCACCACTCTCGCCACCCTGGCGCAATCTGATAATTGAAAAGGCCGATCCCATGACCTTGCGCGTCGCGGTTCAGATGGACCCGATCGAAACCATCAACATTGCCGGGGATTCGACCTTCGCGCTGATGCTGGAGGCCCAGGCCCGTGGCGCCAGCCTCGTCCATTATCTCGCCGACGACCTGTCGGCGGAGAATGGCCGGGTGCGCGCCAAGGCCCGACCCCTGAAGCTGATCAACCAGCCGGGTGCGCATTTCGAATGGCTGGGCGAGGCCCGCACCGTCGATCTGGCCGACGAGACCGACGTGGTGCTGATGCGCCAGGATCCGCCGTTCGACATGGGCTATATCACCGCCACTCACCTGTTGGAGCAGATTCAGGACCGGGTGCTAGTGGTCAATGATCCGGCCGAGGTGAGGAATGCGCCCGAGAAACTCTTCGTGCTGCGCTTCCCCGATCTGATGCCGCCAACGCTGGTCACCAAGAGCCTGGAAGAAGCCATGGATTTCCGCGCCCGCCACGGGGCGATCGTGGTCAAGCCGCTCTATGGCAATGCCGGCACCGCGGTGTTCCTGATCGATGAAGAGGACGGCAACCTGCCGGCGTTGGTCGAGCTGTTCAGCAGCGTCTGGCGTGAGCCATTCATGGTGCAGGCCTTCCTGCCGAGCGTGGCGGAGGGCGACAAGCGCATCGTGCTGGTGGATGGCGAGCCGGCCGGCGCCATCAATCGCTTGCCGAAAAAGGGTGAGATCCGCTCAAACCTCGCCGCCGGCGGCAGCGCCCAGCCCACGGAATTGAGCCCGCGCGAGCTGGAAATCTGTGCCCGCCTGGGGCCGGAGCTGAAGAAGCGTGGTCTGATCTTCGTCGGCATCGACGTGATCGGCGGCTGCCTGACCGAGATCAATGTCACCTCCCCCACCGGCATCCGCGCCATCGACCGCTTCAACGGCACCAACACGCCGGCGCGCATCTGGGATGCGATTCTGGCGAGGCTCGACGCCCGCGGTTGAGGTCGCTTGACATTTCGATAATTGTCGAATATTTCGATGAATATCGAAAGGAAGTTGGATGGACTCAACGTCAGCCGTGCCGGCGCTTGCCGCCCTTGCCCATGAACGGCGCCTGGCGCTGTTCCGGGCTCTGGTAGTGGCCGGGCCAGATGGCCTGTCGGCCGGGGCGATTGCCCACGCGCTTGATGTGCCGCCCTCCAGCCTTTCACATCACCTGGGGCTGCTGGAACAGGCGGGGCTGACGACCGTCCGACGTGCTGGCCGCAGCCTCATCTATGCGGCGGATTTCGCCGCGATGCGGGCGCTGATCGATTTCCTGCTGCTGGATTGCTGCCGGGGCATCGAACCTGAACAAATAGGCGCCTGCGCGAAGGGAGAATGCGCATGAAGCGGCTGCACGTGCATGTGGGCGTTACCGATCTTGCCCAGTCCATTGCCTTCTACAGCAATCTGTTCGGCACCGGGCCGAACTTGGTGCGCGATGATTATGCCAAGTGGATGCTGGACGATCCGCGCGTCAATTTCGCCATCAGCCACGGCCATGCCGCCCCGGGGATCGAGCATCTGGGTATCCAGGCCGAAACGCCCGAGGAACTGGCCGAGGTGACCGCCCGCCTGAACAGCGCCGCGGCGCCGGTGCTGGCCGAAGGGGAGACCACCTGCTGTTATGCCCGTTCCGAAAAAAGCTGGACGGCCGATCCGCAAGGGGTGGTGTGGGAAGCCTTCCACACCATGGAACAGGCCCGCACCTATGGCAGCAGCCCGATGCTGGACGCGCTGGCGGCGATGGCACCAGCCAAATCAGGCGGCGGCTGCTGCTAGTTCTTCGGCTTGCGCGGTTCCTTGCCAGGCGGGCCGTCGACCCGTTCCCAGCGGCCCAGGCCACAGCCGCCGAACGACACGCCGCCCATGGTGAAATCGACAATCTCGACGATGTCACCCCGGCACTGGCTGCCAATCGGGCTGGTGTGCACCATGGCGCGGCGCGGTGACAGCGCCGGGCAATCCATGCTGTTGCGCCACCAGCTCTTGTTGCGCAGCCGGGCATACCATTTGCCGTCGCGGCCCACATCAGTCTGCTGGATGTTGCGGGTGATCAGGCAATCCTGCACGGCCGGGCCGGCCGGCGGAGCGGGCGGCTTGTCGGCGGCCAGCGCCGGCGTCGCCACGGCCAACGCCGCCAGAATGATGATGCTGCGGTTCATGGCGAGTGACCCTGCCCTTTCCAGCCTTTATCGCGCCTGAATGGCCTGACTTATCCGCGAAAACCATCCTTGGCAGCGCGGCGGCGGGCGAGCTCCTCCACACTGCCGGCGCGCACGAACGGATTGGTCGCGGCTTCCATGGCGAGGCTGAACGGCACAGTCGGCTCGCCGCGGCTGCGCAAGCGATCCACGGCTTCGGCGCGTTTCACCAGCGCCTCATTCTCCGGCTCCACGGTCAGCGCGAAGCGGGCGTTGGATTGGGTATATTCATGCGCGCAATACACCAGCATACGCGGCGGCAGCGCCATGAACTTGGCCAGCGCCGCATGCATCTGCTCCGCCGTGCCTTCAAACAGCCGGCCGCAACCCATGGCAAACAGCGTGTCGCCGCAGAACAGCGCGCCATCGAAGGCATAGGCATTGTGGCCGGCGGTGTGCGCCGGACAATCGATGACCTGGCCGACATGGCTGCCGATCTGCACCGTATCGCCCTCGACCACGGTGCGGGTGATCATCGGGATCTTCGCCGCCTCGGCCTGCGGACCGGTCACCTTGGCTCCCGTCGCCGCCACGATCTGGGCATTGCCGCCCACGTGATCGGGGTGCCAATGGGTGTTCAATATCTGGGTGATCGTCCAGTTGCGGGCAAAGGCGGCGGCCAGCACCGGCTCGGCCACGGCGGGATCGATCACCGCCGTCTCGCCGCTGGCGGCATCGTGCGCCAGCCAGACATAATTGTCTGACAGCACCGGCACGCCGACGATCTCGAGCATGTCACCAGCTCCCGATATTGGGCATGGAGGCCCAGGGTTCGGCCACCGGCAGCGCCGGGCCGGTCTGCAGCAGCTCCACCGAAATCCCGTCCGGCGATTTGACGAAGGCCATGCGGCCATCGCGCGGCGGCCGATTGATGGTGACGCCGCCGTCCATCAGGCGCTGGCAGGCGGCGTAGATATCGTCCACGGCATAGGCGAGATGGCCGAAATTGCGCCCGCCGCCATAGCCCTTCTCGTCCCAATTGTGGGTGAGCTCGACCTGGGCATCCTCGTCGCCGGGCGCGGCCAGGAAGATCAGGCTGAAGCGCCCGGCCTCGTTGTCGTAACGGCGCAATTCCTTGAGGCCGAGCAGCTCGAAGAAGCGCAGCGTTTCCTCGACGTCCGAGACGCGGATCATGGTGTGGAGATATTTCATTTAAGCGGGCGTCCTTCAAAGGCTTCGAACAGCGCGATCACCGCGTCCGGCACCGGCGTCGGCCGGCCGCGCGGTTCATCGACATGCACCTGCACTTCCGCGCCGCTGGCGCGCAGATCATCGGCGCCCGGCCCGTTTGCCAGGCCATGCACTTCGAAAGCGAAGCTGAGCGAAGTGCGGCCGACCTTCTCGCAGCGCACGCAGATGGCCATTTCCTCGTCGAGCAAAATGGGCGCGTGATAGACGACCTCGGCCTTGACCACATGCAGCTCCGGCGCGCCCTGCAGATTGGGCTCGGGGTACAGGCCGGCAGCGCGAAAATATTCGGTGATGCCGATGTCGAAATATTCGAGATAACGGCTGTTGAACACCACCGCCTGGGCATCAACCTCGGCATAGCGGGCGCGGGCAGGCCAGGCGAAGCGGAAATCGGAGCGCATCAGCGCGGTGTAGCAGGCAGCGGCTCGCTCGTCAGTGGCTTTTCCGGCAGCTTGGCGTTCATGCGACCAAGCGCGGCAGCCGCAGCCTGCCCGGCCGGCGCATCGGGTGCATCGGCGGCCGCGGCCTCCCAGGCCTGGCGCGCAACCGTCATCTCGCCCTTGGCCGCTGCGATATTGCCGGCTTCCAGTTCGACATCGGCCGATTCCGGTGCCAGCGCCGCGGCCTTCAGCAAGGCAGCCTCGGCGGTGGCGAGATCGCCGCCACGTCGCGCCAGCGTCGCCTTAAGCAGCCAGGGCGTGAAAAACTCCGGCGACAGTTCCGTGGCACGGGTGAGATCGGCCATGGCGGCATCGGGCTTGCCCGCGGCCACCTGGGCTTCGGCGCGGGCGGTGAGCAGATCGGCTTCGGCACGCGGGCTCAGTTCCAGCCCGCCCGGTTTCGCCAGCGCACGGCTGAGGAAGCGCACAGCCTCGGCCGGCTGCTCGGCGATCAGCGCCGCGTCGCCGGCCTGTCGCCACAGCGCAACAGCCTGACCATCGCGGGCGGCCTCGCTGGCCTCGCCAGCCGCTTCGTAATTCTTCAGCGCCTCCTCATAATGGCGGGCGTTCATCTGGGCGACGGCCAGGCAATGGCGCGCTGGCACGCCGCCGCCCTCGATGCGCCAGGCATAGGCCATCTGCAGGGAGCGCGCCGGGTCCTTGCCGGCCATCTCGATGCAGGCGGCATAGCGTGTCGGGTCAGACGGTGCTGCCCCAGCCCGCGCAGCGAAGAATAGCGCCGGGGCCGCCGTCAGCAGCGCCAGGCAGGCCAATCGTCTCACAACAGCTCCTCGACGGTGGCAATCAGCGCGGCGATATCCGCCTCGCGGCTGAGGCGATGATCGCCATCCTTGATGAGCCGCACCTGAACATCGTCGCCGGCCAGCCGCGCCGCGATGTCGAGCGACAGCCGCCATGGCACGACCTCGTCGCGCTGGCCGTGCAGCAGCCGGACTGGCGCGGTGAGGCCGATTTGGCCATCGAGCAGCAGGTGCGCCGGCGCATCGGCGATCAGCGCGCGGCTGTAGCGATAGGGCTCGCCATAATCGGACGGGCGGGTGAAGAAGCCGTTCTTGTCCAGCTGCCGCCGCTCGGCCTCGCCCACGGTGAGGCCCCAAACAGTGAAATCGGGCGCAGCGGCAATCCCCACCAGCCCCGCCAGCCGATCCTTCAGCGCCAGGCCCGCCTGCAGCGCGATCCAGCCGCCCATCGAAGAGCCGACCAGCATGACCTTGCCGTCGGGCGAGGCAAGGCGGATCAGCGCCAACGCGTCGCCTGTCCAGCGCCCGATGCTGCCGTCAAGGAAATCACCGCCGCTCGCCCCGCAGCCGGAATAATCCAGGCGCAGATACGCCTGGCCCTTTCCCTTGGCCCAATCGCTCAGCGCCTCGGCCTTGGAACCCGTCATGTCGCTCATGTAGCCGGGCAGGAACACGACCAGCGGTCCGGCCCCGGCCGTGAAGCGGAAGGCCAGACGGGCGCCTGCGTGATCGAGATACTGCAACTGGCTCATCCCTTCGCCTTAGGCGATGGGATGGGATGCGGAAAGGGTCAGGCGGCCACGCTGCGCTGGCGGCGGCGGCGGGCGAGCATGCCGGCCAGGCCAAAACCGGTGACCAGCATCATCCAGCTCGCCGGTTCCGGCACGGTTCCACCGGTGATGTTGGCGCTGATATTGTCGAAGAAGGCCGTGTTATCGTCGGTGATCAGGCCCTTGAAGCTGATGCTGTAGCTCTGGCCGGCGGTGACCGGGCCGAGCACCAGGCTGCGGGCCGTGAAATTCTGGCCGCTGACCGTGCTGAACTGGCCGGCCTGGTTTGCACCGAACAGCACATCATAGGTCTGGTTGCCGTTGCAGCAGCCCAGGCCGGGCCGTGCACCTTCCAGCCAGCTCAGTGTCAACACGCCGGACTGGGTGGCGGTGAAGCTCTGCGAAAGGGTGCCGACGCTCTGGACGAAGGCATATTGCGACCCGCCGAAACCCTGCGGGGGCGAACCACCGAACCAGGGCGTGGCGGTGAAGCCGTTGATCAGGCCGGCGCCGCCCGTATAGGTCCAGCCGCCCACCGTGGCCGAGCCGCCCAAGGCGGGATAGACATAGCCGGTGCCGCTGACATCGCCGCTGAAGCTGCCGATCACCGGCGATTCGAAATCGCCCCCGGTCAGCTGTTCCACGGCCAGGGCCGGCATCGCCACCAGAGCGGCGGCCACAGCAACGGCAAACTGCATCTTCATCCGAACTATCTCCATTTCGGATGTGGTTTATGCAGTATTGCGGTTAATGGCCGGTAAAGACTGGAAATTCGCTCACCAGCCGGCGGCCTGGCCATCCTTGCGGTGATCAGAACCGGCGCGATAGACGGGCTTGCGGTCGGCCCCCTGCTCCACCCGGATCGCCTGATAGCCGCCCATCAGGCCACTGTTCGGCGGACCGAGCCGATGGCCCATGGCCTTCAGCTGCGCGCCCACCAGCGCGTCGAGTGCCGGCTCCAGGGTCAGCACGTTCGACACCTGGCCGTGGCGGAAGCGCGCCATGTCGGTCGCCATCTGCACATTGGCGCCGAGGGTGAACATGTTGACCAGCACCTGGGCGTGGCCCTGCACCTGCATGTCGCCGCCCATCAGCAGCAGGGTCATTTCCGGCTGGCCATCCTTCATCACGAAGCCGGCGGCGAGCGTGTTGTAGGGGCGCTTGCCCGGCGCGATGATATTGGGCGACTGGCGATCGAGGCTGAACTGCACGCCGCGGTTGTGCAGGATCAGGCCATAATCCTTGACCGTCAGACCGGAGCCCCAGACCGAGGCCACCGAGTTGACCACTGCGACCATGTTGCCGTCGCGGTCAGCGGTGGAGAGCACCACCGTGTCGCCGCTGCGATCGGCCGGGCCGGGCCGGGTGATCGTGGCACGGGCCGGATCGACCCGGCTGCACAGGGAAGCGGCATAGGCTTTCGAGGTCAGCCGTTCGACCGGCACGGTCACGAAGTCGGGATCGCCGTTCCACGCCGCCAGATCGGCATAGGCCAGCTTCTTTGCCTCAATGAGATAATGCCAATAGCGCGGATCGGCCGGGCCCAGCGCCGCCAGCCCCTTGCCGGGCGACCAGACCGGCACACAGGCATCGAGGATGTTGAGCAGCTCCAGCGTCGCCCACGCCTGCGATGGCGGCGGCAGTTCATAGATGTCGCGGCCGGCGTGGGTGGAATGGGCCAGCTCGACCCATTTGCCCTGATAGCCGGCCAGGTCGGCGGCGGTCATGGTGCCGCCCAGCGCGGTCGATTTGGCGATGATCGCCCGGGCGATGTCGCCGCGGTAGAAGGCATCCTTGCCGTCCTTGCGCAGCAGGGCGAAGGCGCGGCCAAGGGCGGGATTGCGGAACACCTCACCGGCGGCAGGTGCGCGGCCGCCATCGGTCCACACCGCCAGCGTGTCGGGATCAAGCGCGGTGCAGCAGGCCCTTAGCGGCAGCGCCTTGTTGAAACTGCCCCAATCAGCCGCGATGCGCGGCGAGACCGGAAAACCTTCGCTGGCGTAATATTCTGCCGGCGCCAGCACCTCTGCAAAGCCTCTGGTGCCAAAGCGCTTGAGTGCCGCGTCCCACCCCCACACCGTGCCAGGCACGGTGACGGTGAGGATACCGCCGCTCGGCATGCCCGATCCCAGCGCCCAGTTGGCCGGGTCCTTCTGATAGCCGAGCGCCGCATAATGATCGGGCGTCGCACCGCTGGGCGCAGTGCCGCTGGCGTTCAGCGCGTATAGCTTCTTCTCCTTGGCCGACCAGATGATCATGAACACATCGCTGGCGATGCCGGTGCTCATCGGTTCCACCACGGCCAGCACGGCGGCGGTGGCCACCGCGGCATCGATAGCATTGCCGCCCTGCTGCAGGATGCTGAGCCCGGCCTGGGTGGCAAGCGGCTGGCTGGAGGTGACCATGCCCTGCCGCGCCATCATCTCGGCCCGGCTCTGCGCACCCCAGCCTTCGACGCGGCTGCCCGGCACCGCGGCACAGGCTGGCTGCGGGCAGCGCGCCGCCTCCTGTGCCAGCGCCGGTGCCGACAGGCTCATCACGAGGCCAAGTCCGATCAATTGCTTCAGCATCATGCCCCCTCTGTTTCTGCGCCGGCAAAAAATTGGGCAAGGCCAACAGGCTTGTCCAGTGATGGTTCAACCCGTTGGCCGGCACACAGCCTTCAACGCCTGCCAGTCAGCATCGCTCATGCCGGATTCAGCACCCCATTTCACCGCATCGCCATAGAGCCGGGCGCGTTCGCGGTCAGAGGGGTGGCTGTCGCTGAAGCCCTCCCCACCGCGGGCCTGGCGCCTGAAGAAATCGGCAGCGCCGCGCGTCGAGATGCCGGCCGCCTGCAACAAGGCAATGGCGCCGCCATCGGCTTCGGCTTCGGCGGCCTTGCCGCCCTTCTTCAGCACCGTGAGGTCCGCAAGATCGCCCGCATTGCTGCCCAGGGTCCGCGCCACCACGGCCGGGCCGCTGTCTTTCAGCAACTGCTGGTTGGGGTGCTGGAAGGCGATATGCTCGATCTCGTGGGCCAGCACGGCAGCGATTTCATCCGGCGATTGTGCCTGGTCGATGATGCCGCGCAGCAGGGCGACATGGCCGCCGGGCAAGGCGATGGCATTGATGTCGGGGCTGTCCACCACCGTCACCGATACCGGTTCGGGCAGGCCGTGGGCCGGCAGCAGCCGCGCCGTCAGCCGGGCCAGTGCGGCATTGCCGGGGCCGCCGTCACATTGTGGGCCCATCTGGGCCAGATAGGCCCGGCCGATCTGTTCGGTGACATGGTGGGGCAGCAGGGGCGCGGCGAGCTGCACCACGCGGTCGCGCGCCAGCCATAGCAAGGCGGCGAGCAGACCAAGCAACGCCAACACCACCAGGAGCATCCGGCGCAACGGGCTTGGTTGCGGCAGTATTGGCAGATCATGCACCCAGCTGTCGGGCGGCGGCACCGCGTCGAGCCGGATCCGCCAGTCGCGATTGTCGGTGCGGCGGATGTTCAGGCCCTCGTCGCGGCGCACCCGGGCCAGCGGGATGGCGCTGATATCGGCCTCCACATTGATCACCAGGCGCTTTTCATGCGCCGTGACCACCACCGCCTCGCGGCGGCCGTCAGCCATCAGCAGGCCGCTGAGCGGTCTTGTCTTGGCAGTGCGGCGGGTTGAAACGGACATCGAGCGCAACCCTGCCAAGGCATGTGCCCCATCGCAAGCTGTTGATCCATGCGGGCCGGCACCCGGGTCATTCAATTGCCGCCATATGGCGTTATTCTTGGGCTGGCTGATCGCCGATCCTGACTGCCAGATAGGAGCCCCGAACAATGCCATGGCCCCATTTTGCCTGCCTGCGCTGCATCACGCCCATCGACGCCGGCCAGCCCTGCCCCACCTGCGCCGCGCCGCCATTGGGGCTGGTGTTTCCCGCCATGAACGATGTCGTGCCGATCGATTGGGTGCTGAAGCCCGGTGATTTTCGACGCGTGCCGGTACCGGCCACCTTTGGCGAGGCCAGCCAGTGGATGACCTATCGCTTCTATGTGCTGCGCCACGACCAGGGCATTGATCTTGTCGGCAGCAGCTATGATGGCGTGTTGCCCTGCCAGACGGCACTGTCGCAGCGTATCGTCACCAGCAAGATCGCCACCCAGCCGCTCGCCGCGCTCAATCGCGGCCTGTTGCTTGGGGTCGATTACGACGATTTCCAGAAGCGCTTCGTGCTCGGCGATGATGGCCATCACCGCTTTGCGGCTGCCCTGCGCACGCGGTTCCCGGTGGTGCTGATCTGGGCCAACAGCCTCAGCAACGCAGCGACCAGTTGGCAAGCGATGCAATGGGGCAATTTCGGGCCGCCGGCCTGAACCCGCCCCTGGCCTGCCCCGGTTGACTTCGCGGGGCCTTCGCCGCACTACCCCGGCCGCAATCCAGCCACGAAGAAAGACCGATGTCCGATCTCATCACCCTCACGCTCCCCGATGGTTCGCAGCGCGAAGTCGCGCGCGGCACCACCGGCGCCGACGTGGCGGCCAGCATCGGGCCGGGGCTGGCCAAGGCGGCACTGGCGGCGAAGCTGGATGGCGAACTGGTCGATCTGTCGCGCCCGATCGAGGCCGATGCATCGCTGGCGCTGGTGACGGCGCGTGACGAGGCCGACGCGCTGGAACTGGTGCGTCACGATTTCGCCCACGTGCTGGCCGAAGCCGTACAGCAGCTATTTCCCGGCACGCAGATCACCTTTGGCCCGGCCACGGACGATGGCTTCTATTATGACTTCGCCCCCGCCCCCGGCCGCGGCCCCTTCACCGAGGACGATCTGCCGGCCATCGAGGAGGCGATGCGCGCCATCATCCGCGCCGACAAGCCGCTGCGCCGCGAAGTCTGGCCGCGCGCCCAGCTGATCAGCCGCTGGAAGCAGCAGGGCGAGAATTTCAAGGCCGAATGGGCCGCCGAACTGCCCGGCGACGAGGATCTGACCGTCTATTGGTCGGGCGAGGACTGGCTCGACATGTGCCGCGGGCCGCATCTGCCCTCGACCGGCAAGCTCGACCCGCAGGCTTTCAAGCTGACGCGGGTGTCGGGCGCCTATTGGCGCGGCGACCAGAAGAACGCCATGCTCAGCCGGGTCTATGGCACGGCCTGGCTCAACAAGAAGCAGCTCGACGCGCACCTGATGCGGCTGGAGGAAGCCGCCAAGCGCGACCACCGCAAGCTGGGCCGCGAGATGGACCTGTTCCACCTGCAGGAAGAGGCCCATGGCAGCGTGTTCTGGCACCCGCGCGGCTTTGTCATCTATCGCGCGCTGGAGGCCTATATGCGGCGCCGGCTCGATCTTGGCGGCTATGACGAGGTGAAGACGCCGCAGATCATGGACGCGCGCCAGTGGGAGCAATCCGGCCACTGGGGCAAATATCGCGAGAATATGTTCGTCATCCCCGACGAGGTGCCCAACACCGAGGACGAAGGCCCTGTCGTGAGCAACGACGCGCAGTGGATGGCGCTGAAGCCGATGAACTGCCCGGGCCACGTGCTGATCTTCCGCCAGGGCATCAAATCCTATCGCGACCTGCCGCTGCGCTTTGCCGAAATGGGCTGCTGCCACCGCAACGAACCGCACGGCGCCCTGCACGGCATCATGCGCGTGCGCCAGTTCACGCAGGACGACGGCCATATCTTCTGCCGCGAAGACCAGATCGTAGCTGAAGTGCAGATGTTCTGCGACCTGCTCGACAGCGTCTACGAGGACCTGGGGTTCGAGCGTTATTCCATCAAGCTGGCGCTGCGCCCGGAAAAGCGCTTCGGCAGCGACGAAATGTGGGACCAGGCCGAAAGCGAATTGCGCAATGCCGTCGCCGCCGCCGGCCGCGCCACCGAGGAGTTCGGTTGGGAAGAACTGCCCGGCGAAGGCGCCTTCTATGCGCCCAAGCTGGAATTCCACCTGACCGACGCCATCGGCCGCACCTGGCAATGCGGCACCATCCAGTCGGACCGGGTGCTGCCAGAGCGGCTGGACGCGACCTATGTGGGTGAGGATGGCAACCGCCACCGCCCGGTCATGCTGCACCGCGCGATCCTGGGAACGTACGAGCGCTTCATCGGCATCCTGATCGAGCATCACGCTGGCTGGTTCCCGACCTGGCTCGCCCCGGTGCAGGCGGTGGTTGCCACCATCGTTTCGGATGCCGATGCCTATGCCGGCGACGTGGCGGCTGCGCTGAAGGCCGCCGGCGTGCGGGTCGAAACCGACCTCAGGAACGAGAAGATCAACCTGAAGGTGCGCGAGCACAGCCTGCAGAAGGCGCCCTATATGCTGGTCGTCGGCCGCCGTGAGGCCGAGGAAGGCACGGTGGCCCTGCGCAACCTGAAGGGCGGCGAGCAGAAGGTGATGCCGCTGGCCGAGGCCATCGCGCTGATCAAGGCCGACGCGCTGCCGCCCGATCTGAAGCCATGACCCTCGTCGTCGGCAACTACCTGTCACCTTATGTCAGAAAGGTGCTGGTGTGCCTGACGATGAAGGGCGTGCCCTACACGATCGACCCGATCACGCCCTTTTTCGGCAATGACGCGTTCGCCGCGGTCAGCCCGCTGCGCCGCATCCCGGTGCTGATCGATGACGAGCTGACGCTCTGCGATTCCACCGTCATCTGCGAATATCTCGACGAGCGTTACCCCGGCCCGGCGCTGCTGCCGACCAACCGGGCCGACCGGGCACAGGCGCGCTGGCTGGAGGAATTTGCCGACAGCCGCATGGGCGATGTGATCATCTGGCGGCTGTTCAACCAGCTGGTGACACGCATCCACGCACAGCCTGCCTTCGAGCAGCTGGCGCAGTTTGAACAACTGGTGCTGCAAACGCCGCCAGCCAACCAACGGGCAGCGTTGCTTGCCGCTGGCGCGCCGCTCTCCGAAACCAGCTTTGGCGCTGATGTGCCGCGCAGGGGCGTGATGCCGCTGGGCTGACCAGCGTCAGGGCTTCAGTTGTCGCTCCAGGAAATCGGCCGTCGCCGCGTTCACCTTTGCCCAACTGGCGTGGCGCAGGAAATCGTGGATTTCGTTCGGAATCACCATCTCCTCGAACGGCACGCCGCGCTGGCGCAAGGCGGCGGCCAGCGCGATGCTCTGATTGATGCGGACGTTGCGATCATCATCGCCGTGGATCAGCAACACCGGGCTGTGCCAGCCCACCACGTCGGCCAGCGGTGACGAGGTCCAGGCCGTGCGCAGCGCCCGCTCGCGATCAGTGTCGCCAAAGCTGGTGATGGCCGGGCCCATCTGCTCGATCATGGTGCGCGACCAGTCGTGGACGCCGTGGATGTCCACGCCGGCCTTGAACACGTCCGAATTGCGGGCCAGCGCCTGGGCGGTGAGCAGCCCGCCATAGCTGCCGCCCCAGATGCCGATGCGGCCCGCATCAACGTCGCTGCGTCCCTGCAGCCAGCGTGCAGCCGAAATCACGTCCTGATATTCACCGGCGCCGCGCGGGCCACCATCGGCGGGATGCTGGAAATCCCAGCCATAGCCGATGCCGAGCCGGTAATTGACGCTGAGCACGACGAAGCCGCGGCTGGCCAGATACTGGTTCAGCGCATAGGCATTGGCGTAATAGCGCATGTAGCTGAAGCCCAGCAGCATCTGCCGCGGCGGGCCCCCGTGGACGAAGATCACCGCCGGGCGCTTGCCGCTGCCGGCCGGGCGGAACAACTGACCAAAGATCGTCGTGCCATCCGGTGCTTTCCAGCTCACTTTCTCGGGCACCGCCATCGCCGCCCCGACAAAACTGGACGGCGCCGCCTGCCCGGCCAGCGTCGCGCAGCGCGGTGCACACCATGCAACCGCCCCGGCATCACGCACGCCGGCCGCAATCAGCGCCACACCGTCGCGCGTGCCCACCGGCGTCCATTCCAGCCCGCTGCCGCTGGTGACCGGCGTGACCGGGCCGCCAGCCACCTTCACGCTGAAGACATGGCGGCGGGTGTCGTCATCCCGATCGGCGCCAGTGTTGGCGGAAAAGTGCAGGGTCGTGCGGTCCGGGCTCAAGGCGACATGCTCGTCCATATAGCCATCGCCGGTCAGCCGTGTCGCCGCCCCGCCCGCTGCCGCCACCGTGTAGAGTTGCTGCCAATTGGTGGCAGCCGACAGGAACACCAGCCGATCACCCGCCGCCCAGAAGAGATTGGCGCCGCCTGCCACGTCGGGGAAACTGTCGCGCAATGTGGTGCCACTGGCCCAGGCCTGCTTCGCCGTGCCGGCCGCCACATCGGCCACCATGATCGCCCAGGGCTGCGGCTTGGGATCGAGGAAGCGGCCATAGCCATCAACCCCCACCCAGCGCCTTGTGAAGGCGATGCGCGTGCCATCGGGTGACCAGACCGGGCTGCCATCCATGCCGGTGCTCGCCGGCAGGTAGGTGATCGGCTGCCCTGCGCCGCCATAGACGCCGATCAGGGCATGGCCCTCGCGCCGCGAGACATAGGCGAGGCGGCTCCCGTCGGGCGACCAGCCCAGGCTGCCGGCCCGACCGCGATCGAAGAACAGCCGGGTGAAACCACTGCCATCGCCGGCCACCGTCCACACTTGCCCGGCCTTTTCGCAGGCGATCACGCCCTTTGCCGAGATTGCTGGCGCGTCGCATTCCGCCAGCGCCTTCGCCGGCGTCACGCCCGTGGCATCGGCGCGCCACAGCATCACCTTGGGCTCGTCCGTGCTGGCGGCCGGGTTGGGCGCCAGGTTGCCAGCAGCCGCCCAGTTGCCGTCATGATCGCCGCCACGCACGAAGAGCAGGCTCTTGCCGTCGGGCGCGAAGCTGAGCTGCGTCAGCTCCTGGCCATCATCCTCGGTAAAACCCGTCACCTGCACCGGCTTGCCCGTGGCGCCGCTGGCCACGAAGATGTTGCGCACGCCGGCCACTTCCCGCACCCAGGCAATGCGCGCGCCATCCTCGCTGGCCACCAGGCCTGACGTGAAGGGATAGGCCATGGCGCCTTGCAGCGTCATCGGCGCGGCGACCGCCGGCCCGGCCAGGCTGCACAGCAGCACACCGGCCATCAACATGTTGCGCATCCGACGATCCCCCAATCTGACCCAATGCCGCCAATCATGCCGCATGCGAGGCCAAACACAATCCCGACCTGGCCTGCGCCAAAAGAGGCATTGGCGCAAAGGGCGTGCCGGGGATAAGAAGTGCTGCTGCCCCTATGGCCTCGCAAAGGAGAATGATGATGCTGCGTGTCGTTTCCGCTGCCGTTCTGGCTGTTGCCGTGATCCTGCCGGCCACGCTGGCCAGCGCCGGCCCGATCGAGGATCGCCAGGCGATCATGAAGGGCAATGGCCGCGATACCAAGGCTGGCGGGGCCATGGTGAAGGGCGAAACCCCGTTCGATGCGGCGGCTGCCAACAAGATCCTCGCCAACTATGCGGCCGGCGCCAAGGCGTTCGGCAAGCACTTCCCCGCCAGCAGCAAGACCGGCGGCGACACCGAAGCGGCCCCGGCGATCTGGGACAAGCCGGCCGACTGGAAGGCCGCGCTGGCCAAGTTCCAGACCGACACCGCCGCTGCTGTCGCCATGAAGCCCGCCGATGCGGCCAGCTTCGGCAAGGCCTTTGGCCTGGTCACCGCCAACTGCAAGAGCTGCCACGAAGCCTTCCGCATCAAGAAGGGCTGAGATGCGACGCTGGCTGGCCAGCCTGGCTGGGCTGGCAGCGCTTGGCGCGGCGACGGGCTGGCTCGTCACCGCGCCGCAGCCGCTTGAAACAACCGCGCAGGGGCCCGGCGATGCCACGCGCGGCGCCCGGATTTTCCATGTCGGTGGCTGCGCCTCCTGTCATGCCGCCAAGGGCGCCAAAGGCGATGCGCGGCTGAAGCTGGGCGGTGGCGCGGCGCTGGTGACGGCCTTCGGTTCGTTCCAGCCGCCGAACATCTCGCCTGGCCCGGATGGCATTGGCGGCTGGAGCCTGGCCGATTTCGACAACGCTATGCGCCGCGGCATCAGTCCGGATGGCCGCCATTATTATCCGGCCTTCCCCTACACCAGCTATGCCCGCATGACGCCCGGCGACGTGGCCGATCTGTTCGCCTATCTTCGCTCGCTGCCCGCCGTGGCCGGAAAGGCGCCCGGTAACGACGTCGCCTTCCCGTTCAGCATCCGCCGCGGCATTGGCCTGTGGAAGCGACTTTATCTCGATGCCGGCCCCGTCATCGCCTTGCCGGCCACGGCACCGGCGGAAGTGCGCGCCGGGCAATATCTGGTGGAAGGGCCAGGCCATTGCGGCGAATGCCACACCGCGCGCGATCGCTTCGGCGGTCCCGATCGGGCGCACTGGCTGGCCGGCGCTCCCAATCCGGAAGGCAAGGGCCGCATCCCCAACATCACGCCCGGCAAATTGGGCTGGAGCGCGGCCGAAATTGCTGATTATCTGAAGACCGGATTCACGCCCGATTACGACAGCGTTGGCGGCTCCATGGTCGAGGTGCAGGCCAACATGGCCGAGCTGTCCGACGCTGATCGCGCTGCCATCGCCGCCTATCTGAAAGCGGTGCCGCCCCACAAACCCTGAATCGCAAGCCGTGACAAATTTGGTCGTTGCTCAAATTTGCGCCGCGATGCCCTTGGCCAGCGGCTGTCTTGTCTCTATATGGCACCGTTGAGGGGGCGATGGCCGGCCTTTCACGACAGGCCAGAACGTAAGGAATGATGTGAATGCAGACGCTTGGTCCGGGGGCCATCCGCCGCCACCCCGCCCGCCCGCAAGCCGGCCGCCTCCCGGCCCTGGCCGCCGCCCTTGTCGGCGTGTCGTTGCTGGGCCTGTCGCCGGCCGCCGCTGAAACCCTGC